>JAPOST010000063.1:3904-23822 GCA_026709535.1 Rhodospirillaceae bacterium | reverse complement strand
CGCTCGGTAAAGCCGCAATCGGTCAGACGCTTCACGTAGCGATGGGTGTCGAACGCAATGGCCTCGGTCATCGGCGAAGCATAGGACAGGACCCCGCGCACGACAAGACCCGGCATCACGCCAGGAAGAAACCCGAAAACGGTGCAAAACTGTTACGCAAATGCGGAGGTCGGCCGATGCGCGACATTCTCCGTGCAGGGCAACCAAGGGAAGACGATCTCAATGATAAACTCCATCGGCGCGAGCGCTTCGCCCTCGGCCACTTCGCGACGGACGGCTACTAATGGTTACTATGCGTGATGATCCGATCTAACACGGAAGCGAGCGCCACCAAGGCGGACCTGACGCGGCGGCGCTCGGATGGTATGGTCCAGAGAATGTTGGCGTCTTCTCCGAGATCTTCAAAGACGGGGTACTTGATGGATCGCCTCTCGGCATACACGGCAAGGATTGAAAGATCACGTACCGTCCCGGGCCGTCTTTGGAACTGCGCTTGGTCAACGCCTCTGGGCCTTTCTCGCGCGCCCCGCACCCGCAGCAACCATTTGTTTGATATTGGAACCAGCCCATACCAAAAATGGCGTTATCAAAACCACAACCCAAGGTTTGTCAGGTACGATTCCCAAAAAAGAAGGGCTCGGCAGATGCAGAGCCCTTCGAACCGGTTCTGACGACCTGTCTATTTCGGCAGTGAACCTTCAATGCCCTTGACATAGAATTTCATGCCGCTTAGCGCCTTGTCGCTGATTTTTTCGCCGGACTTCAGGAACATGCTGCCGTCTTGCTTTTCCAGCGGACCGGTGAACGGATGCAGCTTGCCGCTGGCGATATCGGCCTGGACCTTCGCGGCAAGGGCCTTCACGTCGGCCGGAACCCGGTCGTTCAGTCCGGCAATGGTCAGCATACCCGATTTCAGGCCGCCCCAAGTGTCCTGGGCTTTCCAGCTACCGTCCATGACAGCCTTGACGCGGGCTATGTAGTAAGGGCCCCAGTTATTGACGAGGGCGGTCAATTGCGCCTTCCGACCAAAGGCCTTCATGTCAGATGCTTGGCCGATTGCACTGATGTTCCGCTGCTCGGCGAGTTTCATGGCCGCCGGCGAATCCGTGTGCTGAAACAGCACGTCAGCGCCTTGGTCGACCAAAGCCTTTGCGGCATCGCTCTCCTTGCCGGGATCGAACCACGTGCTCACCCATACAATCTTGAATTTGACATTCGGGTTGACCGACTTGGCACCCAGATAGGCGGCATTGATGCCCATGATGACTTCCGGGATGGGGAAGGATGCAATATAGCCGATCGTATTCGACTTGGTCATCTTGCCCGCGACGACACCGGCTACATACCGGCCCTCGTAGAACCGGATATTGTAGGTGGAGACATTCTTCGAGCGCTTGTAGCCCGTGGAATGCTCGAACTTTACCTTGGGGAATCGGCTGGCGACCTTCAAGGTCGGGTTCATGAAACCGAACGAGGTAGTGAAGATGACATCGTGTCCTTGCTGGGCGAGTTGCTGGATGACG
The DNA here is from genome assembly GCA_026709535.1 of Rhodospirillaceae bacterium. Taxonomy (GTDB): domain Bacteria; phylum Pseudomonadota; class Alphaproteobacteria; order Bin65; family Bin65; genus Bin65. The sequence goes on along the minus strand of JAPOST010000063.1, from coordinate 22,299 downwards.
CGCTCGCTGTCCGGACCTTCCTGAACGTTCTCCACATGCGTGGTTTCGACCTTGTCGCCAAATGCCTTCTTCACCGCCAGCAGCCCCTGGTGGTGCTGATAAGTCCAGCCATGGTCGCCGACCGGGCCAACATAGACAAAACCGACCTTCAGTTTCTTGGCCTGCACGGCCCCCGGCGCAACCGCCATTGTGGCTACGGCGGCGGTCACGGCAGCGAACTTGATTAACGTCTTCAGATTCATCAGAGTCTCTCTTTGTGTTGGTTGAACGGATGTTGAGATGGCAGCGTTTCAAGTCGCCGCACGAAAGGATTGAGCCAGACAGGCGGGCGCGTTCAGTTTCACCTTCATCCTGTCACTGGATATCATCACCAGCACCATGATGGTCGCCAGATAAGGCAGCATCGAAAGATATTGCGCTTCAATCTTTACACCGAATCCCTGACTATGCAATTGCAGAATCGTGATGCCGCCGAACAGATAAGCTCCCAACAACGCCCGACCGGGTCGCCAGGCGGCAAAGACGACCAGCGCGAGCGCGATCCAGCCCCGACCGGCCGTCATGTCCTCGGCCCAGAACGGCGTCTGGACAACCGACAGATAGGCGCCGCCGAGGCCTGCGCAGCCACCACCGAATAACAGGGCCAGATAGCGGTAGAAGACCACCGGATACCCGATGGCGTGGGCGGCCTCGTGGTTTTCGCCGATCGCCCGAATGATGAGACCGCCGCGCGTCTTGCGGAAAAACCAGGAAACGGCGAGCACCAGTGCGACCGACAGATAGACCAGGTAGTCCTGCCCGAAGACAAGCTTGCCCACAACCGGCAGGTCGGACAGTAATGGAATATCCAGCTTCGGGAATTTGTCGGCCGTCTTGCCGGAATAGCTCTGACCCCACAAGGCTGCGAGTCCCAGGCCGAACATGGTGAGTGCAAGGCCTGTGGCAACCTGGTTCGCCAGCAAGGTCTGTGTGAGAAAACCGAACAGCAACGCCATCAGGGCGCCCGCCAGGATCGCCGAGACAATGCCAATCAGATAATTCCCGCTTTCAAGGGTAACCGAGAAACCGGCGATAGCGCCGACGATCATCATACCTTCGACGCCCAAGTTCAGGACGCCGGATTTTTCAACGACCAGTTCGCCGATGGCGGCGAAAACCAGTGGCGTGGCGGCGACGATAATGCCGAGCAGAATGTTGACGACCAGATCCATCGCCCTATCCCATCGCCCTTTCGGACTTGGGGCGCGGGACCCAGCGAATCCGTTCATTCACCAGCAAATCCATCGCCAGCAGGAAGAACAGCAACATGCCCTGGAACACCCGGGTCGTTGCACTGGGCAGGCTCATGGCGATCTGCGCTGCCTCCCCCCCAATATACGTCAGCGCCATCACCAGCCCGCCCAACAGCACGCCAAAGGGATGCAGACGCCCCAGGAACGCGACGATGATCGCCGTGAAGCCGTAGCCTACCGGCAAGCCGGGGACAAGCTGGCCGACGGGCCCCGCAGCTTCGAAGGTACCCGCCAAGCCGGCAAGCCCGCCAGAGGTCAACAGGCACAGCCAGATAATCCGCTTCTCCGAATAGCCGGCAAACCGCGCGGCCTGTGATGCCTGACCCTGAACCTTGATCTGGAAACCCAGGATATGCCGCTGGAGGAAAAGCCAGGCGACTACGATGGCAATCAGCGCTACAACAAAGCCGACATGCGCGCGAGTGCTCTCGATCAGCACGGGTAAGGTCATCATGTCACCGAACAGACGACTTTCCGGAAAATTCTGGCCTTCCGGATCGCGCAACGGGCCATGCACAAGGACGCTCAACAGCAGGATCGCGACATAGACAAGCATCAGGCTGGTGAGGATTTCATTCGCGTTGAACCGGGTACGCAGAAAAGCCGGGATTGCTGCCCAGACCATGCCGCCCAGCGCGCCAGCAACACACATCATGGGAAGGATCCAGAAGCCATCGGATCCATGCAATGCCAAGGCAACGCTGCCGCCGGCAAGCGCCCCCATCACGAACTGTCCCTCCCCTCCGATGTTCCAGACGCCGGCCCGGAAGCCCATGGCAAGTCCGATACCGATCAGAACCAGCGGGGTAGCCTTTACCGTGAGTTCCGCCAGCGCATAGGTGCTGGTAAGCGGCTGAAAGAAAATAATGTAGATGGCCCGGAAAGGATCCTTGCCCAGGAGGGCAAACAGAACCAGGCCAGCCAGAATCGTCAGAACAACCGCCAGGATCGGCGTCAGGATCTGCATCGTCCTTGACGGTTCGCGGCGTGGAACGATCCTAAGCATGGAACGCCTTTCTGTCGTGAGCCTGCCCGCCCATCCGCAAGCCGATTTCCTCGATCGTCAGGTCGGCGACGAGGGCAGCCTCGGAAAGACGGCCATTGGCGATGACGGCAATCCGGTCGCTGATCGCAAAAAGCTCATCAAGATCCTGGGAGATCACCAGGACTGCGGCGCCGTCTGACGCCAGCTGCATCAGGGCGTCGTGGATAAATGCAGCAGCGCCTGCGTCCACACCCCAGGTCGGTTGTGCTGCGATCAGCACCGTCGGCGCCTGCATGATCTCCCGTCCAACAACGTATTTCTGAAGGTTGCCGCCCGACAGGCTGCGTGCCGCGTGGTTGACGCCCGCGGTCTTGACGCTGAACCGATCCACGATATCGCTGGCATATCGTGCAGCAGTCCGCAGATTCAGAAAACCCTTGTGGGACAGGTTTTTGCGAACCCGCGCCGACAGGATGGCGTTTTCAACCAGAGACATTTCCGGCACTGCTGCATGACCCAACCGCTCTTCTGGTACAAAGCACATCCCGGCTCTCCGACGACCCTCCGGCGGGAGACCTCCGACCGGGCGACCGTCGAGAACGATCATGTCCGCGGCGTCAACCAGTGTTTCGCCGATCAGGGCCGCCATCAGACGGGTCTGCCCGTTGCCGGCGACTCCTCCGATGCCAACAATCTCCCCGGCCCGGACATCCAGGCTGATATCGGCGAGGTCGACGCCGAACTGCTTGTCCGCTACCATTGACAACCGGTTGATCGACAGCCTGATTTCACCGAACGCTGCGCTGCCCTTGACCGGCGGGGTCAGCGTTTCGCCGATCATCATCTCGGCAAGGCTTTTCGCCGTTTCCTCTTTTGGAGTGCAGGTCGCAACCACTTTCCCGCCGCGCAGGATCGTTGCATGGTCACACAGTACGCGGATCTCTTCCAGCTTGTGGGAGATATAGAGAATCGAACAACCCTCAGTTGCCAGTTGACACAAGGTCTCGAACAGGACCTCTACTTCCTGCGGAGTGAGAACCGACGTCGGTTCATCCATGATGACAAGCTGCGGATTCTGAAGCAGGCAGCGCACGATCTCAACCCGCTGGCGCTGACCTACCGACAACTCACCCACCAAGCGGTCCGGGTCCAGTTCCAGACCATAACGCCGCGAGACGTCGACAATTCGGCTGCGCAGATCGTCCCTCGCCAGATCCGGCGCGATGCCAAGCGCGATGTTCTCTGCAACGGTCAGCGCCTCGAACAGGGAGAAATGCTGGAATACCATGCCGATCCCTCGTGCCCGGGCCTCTGACGGCTTCTGGGGCGCAAACGGTTTCCCGTGCAGGGTCATCAAACCCGCATCTGGCCGCATGACGCCGTAAACGATCTTGACCAGCGTCGACTTGCCGGCGCCGTTCTCTCCCAGGAGAGCATGGACCTCGCCCGCGCTGATCCTGAATGATACGTCGTCATTCGCCTGGACGCCGGGAAAGGCCTTGGAGACGCCGCGAATGTCCAGCAGGGTATCAGGCACGCTGTCCGTCCCTGCCGCTTTCGGCGTCTGTGACGGCAAGTCGCTGGAGAAGTTGTGCCGCAACGGCGATGGCGATGGTCGCCGGTTCCTTGCCATCAATGCCGGGTAGGCCGATAGGGCAGATCAGGCGGGCGATGGCTAAGTCGTCAATTTCGGCACTCCTGAACCGTTTCACGAAACGCGCGCGCTTGGTATCCGAACCGATCAGGCCAGCAAAACCATGCAGATCCCGCCCAAGCAGGGCGGCACAGACCTCGAAATCCAGTTGATGGGAATAGGTCATCACCAGATGCCAGGCATCGGCCGGCGCGGCTGCCGCTATTTTTGCAGGATCTGCTGATACGGTCGCCGAAGCATGGGCGGGCAAATGCTGCGGAAAGCGTGCGGGGTCGGTATCGACCCAAGCCACGGCAAAGGGAAGACCTGCCAGCGCGTGGACGATCGCTCGCCCGACGTGGCCGGCACCATAGAGATACAGGAGTTGCCGATCAGGGCGATCAGCCTGAACCAGCCAGTCCGCTTCGCCAACGCCGGTCAGAACGGTTCTGCGCGGCATCTGCCCGGAAGACATGGCTGTTGCGATTCCGGCCGCACAATGGGGCAAAGATGCGGCGTCATGCCGGGATTTTGCCACAACGATCGGGCCGCCGCCTGCCACCGGATGCAGGACCAGACTGTCCAGCGGGGTGTCGGCCGACAGTATCGCCGTTTCAGTCCGTCCCAGACGCTCGTACAACAAGCGCACGAAACCGCCACAGCACTGTTCCATGTCCGGCCCCAGCGGATAGTCGCGCAGCGCCCGCGTCCATGGCGTCTGCGGCTTCTTCAACATGTCACGGGCTGTCCGGGTCGCCTCCCACTCCAGTCGTCCGCCGCCAATCGTGCCGGTCTGGTCTTCTGCATCGACCAGCATCCATGCGCCCGGGCCGCGCGGAGCAGAGCCATCGACCGAGGCGACCATAACGCTGACAATCGCGCCGGATCGATTGACGGCATCGCAAACTGCAGCCAGCCAGTCGTCGGATGTCATGTCGTGTCTTCTGCGGCCTGGCGTACCCGCTCGACCGCCCACAACGTTCGTTCGGGCGTAGCCGGCGCATCCAGGAACGGATAGTGGCGGTAGTCGCCAACGCTGGCGACCGCATCAGAAAGAGCCATCAGGGCGGAAATACCCAGCATCAATGGCGGCTCACCAACCGCCTTGGATCGGTAGATTGTCTGTTCGACATTCTCACCACCGGAAAACAGATTGATGGTCATGACGGGAGGTCGATCGGAGCAGGCCGGGATCTTGTAGGTTGACGGAGCATGGGTCATCAGGCGCCCCCTCTGATCCCACACCAGTTCTTCGGTGGTCAGCCAGCCAGCGCCCTGAACGAACCCGCCTTCGATCTGCCCGAGGTCGATCGCAGGATTCAGCGACCTGCCGACATCGTGAAGGATATCGACCCGTAACAGGCGGTTCTCGCCGGTCAGCGTATCAACCGCAGCTTCGGTGACGGCAGCCCCGTAAGCGAAATACAGGAAAGGCCGTCCGGTCGCCGTCACCTTGTCCCAGCTGATCTTGGGTGTGGCATAGAAGCCCGTGGCGGAGAGGGACACACGCGCAACATAGGCTTCGCGGACGACCTGATCGAAACCCAGCGACTCGTTGCCGACGAAAACCCGGCCCCCTTCAAACCGTACAGCGCTGGCGTCAGTCTGGTACTGCTCGGCCAGAAACGCCGTGATCCGGCGCTTGATCTTGCCGACGGCGTCTCGAGCGGCCATGCCGTTGAGGTCGGATCCGGATGACGCCGCGGTTGCCGACGTGTTCGGGACCTTGCCGGTCGTTGTCGCGGTGATCTTCACCCGCTCCAGATCGACCTGGAATTCGGAGGCAACCACCTGCGCAACCTTGATGAACAGTCCCTGGCCCATTTCTGTTCCGCCATGATTCAGATGGATGGAACCGTCATTGTAAACGTGGACCAAGGCGCCGGCCTGGTTGAGCATGGTGTTGGTGAAGGAGATGCCGAACTTCACCGGTGTCATTGCCAATCCGCGCTTCAGAATCGCGCTTTTGCTATTCCAGACACGGATTTCGGCTCGCCTTTTGTGATAGTCTGAACTTCCGGACAGTTCAGACCACAAGTCCTGCATGATGCAGTCCTCGACAATCATGCCGTAGGGCGTTGTCTTGCGATCGTTGTTATTCTTTATCTTGTGTGCATAGAAATTGGAGGCGCGGATTTCAGCCGGGTCCCTGCGAAGGGTAGTGGCAATCTGGTCGATAACCCGTTCCATCCCCACCATGCCCTGCGGCCCACCGAAGCCGCGGAAGGCGGTGTTGGAAGCTGTGTTGGTCTTGCAGCGGTAGGATCTGATCCGGACGCTAGGCAGGAAGTAGCAGTTGTCAGCGTGAAACATCGCCCGATCGGCGATGGCGCCTGACAAGTCCCAGGACATGCCGCAGCGCAAAACATGGTCGAACTCGACTCCCAGGATGCGGCCCTCGTTGTCAAAGCCACAACGGTAGTCGATTCGGAAGTCATGCCGCTTTCCGGTGATGATCATGTCGTCATCCCGGTCATAGACGCATTTTGCCGGCCGTCCGGTGCGCCGCGCCGCGAGCGCCGCCGCCGCCGCCGGCAGATTGCCCTGGCTTTCCTTGCCGCCGAAGCCGCCGCCCATCCGTCGCACTTCCACCGTTACGGCATGGCTGGGAATGCCAAGGACCTTCGCTACAGTGTGCTGGATCTCGCTCGGATGCTGGCTCGAGCAATGGACAGTGATGTCCTCGTCCTCACCGGGGATCGCCAGCGCGGCCTGACCCTCCAGATAGAAGTGTTCTTGCCCGCCGATTTCGATCCGGCCGTCAATCACATGAGGTGCGGCCTTGATCGCCGCCGCCGCATCTCCGCGCGCCATGGTGTAGGGAGGTTCCAGAAAACTCTTGGCCGCCAGCGCCTGGTCGATAGTGATGATGGCCGGCTGTTCATGATACTCGATTACAGCTTGCGCCGCGGCAAACCGGGCTTGTTCGATCGTCTCGGCCGCCACTGCGAACAGGGATTGGCCATGATATTCCACCAGCCCATCCGGCGCCCTGAACATAGGGTCATCGCTGGCAACCGGGCTGACATCGTTTGTCCCCGGGACGTCGCGGGCATGCAGCACCGCCGCAACGCCATCACTCCCGACGACGGCCGAAAGATCACAGACAGCAAGGTCTGCGTGTGCCTGCTCGCTGCGTGCAATGAAGACCTGGAGCGTTCCCGGCGGCTCCGGGATATCATCTACATAGACGGCAGAACCGGAGACATGCTTCGAGCCGCTGTCATGCCGTTGCGGATCATGTACGCCGCCGTCAATGGTCGCCACCTGGCTCATGACAGCGCTTCACCGTGACCGACCAGCCGCGTTTCCTTCAAGGACAGGCGGCTCTCGTGAAAATACCGCCGGAGCAGGTTTTGCGCGACATGCAGTCGATAATCGGCAGACGCCCGCATGTCGCTGATCGGCGTAAAATCGTCGGCAAAGGCTGGCAGGGCAGCCTCGATGGTCGCCTGTGTCCACGCTCGTCCCAGAAGCGCCGTCTCCACCGCTGCGGCCCGCTTCGGGATCGCTGCCATGCCGCCGAAGGCAATCCGTGCGCGAGCGACGATACCGTTCTCCATACGGAGGTTGAACACCCCGCACACCGCGGAAATATCCTGGTCGAAACGCTTCGAAACCTTGTAGCAACGCAGTTCGTCCGGGCCGGTGTCCAACGGAATTTCGATGGTTTCGACGAATTCGCCCGGCGCGCGATCCTGCTTGCCGTAGTCGCAGAAGAAGTCCTCCATCGGGAGGCGGCGGCGCTTACCGCCATGCCGGAGAACCAACGTGGCGTCGAGGGCGATCAGAACAGGCGAACTGTCGCCGATGGGTGAACCGTTGGCGATGTTGCCTCCGATCGTTCCGGTATTGCGCACCTGCCGCCCACCGAGGCGCCGCAACAGTTCGCCAAAGTCCGGCCAGCGCTTCGCCAGTTTGGCGTAGGCAGCGGCGTAGGTGACGCCAGCTCCGATGATGAGCGTCGTGTTCGTGTCCTCCATGTTCTTCAGCCGTTGGACCCGGCCGATATCGATCATCGTCTCGAGGCGGCGATGTTGCTTTGTGATCCACAAGCCGATGTCTGTTGCGCCGGCAACAATCGTCGCTTCGGGGTGGGCAGCACAAATCGCAGCCAGTTCTTCGATCGACGTAGGGCCAAACCAGCGTTGGCCGTTCGCCTGATAGTCAAGCAAGGCGCCACCGGATGGAATGTCCTTGCCCGGCGTCGAGGTCAAGGCGCCCTGACTGTCCGAATTAGAGGCGCCGACACGCGCCGCCTTGAGGATCGGGCCGTAGCCGGTGCAGCGACAGAGGTTCCCTGCAAAGACATCGCACAGGTGGGCGTCGTCCGTGTCTTCGCCTTCGGCGGCAGCGCAATAGGCCGACATCACGAATCCGGGTGTACAGAAGCCACACTGCGAGGCGTGCTGATCGACGAAGGCTTGCTGGATGGGATGCAGTGTTCCGTCAACTGGATTGGTCAACGCCTCAATCGTAGTGATCGACTTGCCATGCAGCATGGGCAGAAACAGGATGCACGCGTTGACCGCCAGTGTGGGCGATCCTTGTTGAGCGTCGCGGACGGCGACCGTGCACGCCCCGCAATCGCCTTCTGCACAGCCTTCCTTGGAGCCAGTCAGCCGTTTCTGGCGACGCAAATACTGGAGAAGGGTCGTGGTCGGCGACAGGTCACTGACGGTTTCAACCTGACCGTTCAAGAGGAATGTTATTTTTTGCTGCGGGTTCATCAACTGCCACGATAGGTCGAGTAGCCATACGGCGAAATCAGCAGGGGCACATGATAGTGCTCATCGCGCGATGCAACGCCGAACCGGATAACGACATCATCCAGAAATGCGGGATGAGGCAGCGGCGTTCCGCCAGCGCGGAAATAGGCGCCGACGGCAAACGTCAGTTCATATGTTCCAGTTCTGAAGGCGCGCCCTTCCAGAACTGGCGCATCACACCGACCGTCCATGTTGGTCACGGTCTCGACAAGACGACGCCGTTCGCCAGCGTCAAGCCAGTCAAGCGTGATGGCAATGCCTGCCCCGGGGCTGCCAGCGCTGGTATCCAGGACATGGGTGGTCAGTCGACCCATCGTAACGTGTCTCCTTTCTTTTTCAACAGACACTATGAGCCGATTTTCCCGCGCAAGACAATCCGATAGTATGGAGCGGGTGGTCAGGATTTCTGAAAGGAAAGCTCCGTGCCGATTCTGTCGCCCCGACCGTCACAACTTGATCGCGACGAATTTGTCGCCACGTTCGGCGGAATCTACGAGCATTCGGTCTGGGTGGCCGAAGCCACTGTTGCTTCAGGCCTTGGCAAGACCGATGATACGCCAGATGGATTGGCAGAGCGGATGGCGGCAGTTGTAGACGACGCGGGAGCCGATGCACAGCGCGCCCTGCTGCGCGCACATCCGGAACTGGCGGGCAAGCTGGCGGTTGCCGGAGGCCTGACCGCTGAATCGACGGCAGAGCAGACGTCAGCAGGTCTTGATCGGTGCACGCCTGACGAATTCGCCGCGTTCAAGTCTCTGAACGAAACCTACAACGCCAAATTCGGCTTTCCGTTCATCGTCGCCGTGCGGGGGTTGACACGACAGCAAATTCTGGCCGCATTCCGCGCGCGCGTTGACAACGATCTGGAAACGGAATTCCGGACCGCGCTGGACCAGGTCCACAAGATTGCCCGACTCAGGCTGGACACGATGGCCTGCTAGAGTTGCTCCCGAGCCATCTTTTTGGAGGCGTGCCTGCGCGCCTACCGCCTTACCGACCCGTCAGCCGCAATCGTGACGCCGTACAGGCGTTGGGCGGCATCCGGTGTCACATACCCTTCCGCAAGATCAGCAGCGATAACCTCGACCGGTCGGTCGTGGGGGTGGCCATGGCCGCCCCCGCCAGGCAGGTCGACACGAATCCGGTCGCCAGATTCAATCGTCTGCTTTCCCTTCGATCGGAGGCGCACGCCCCCGGAGGTCGTGACCAGACCCGCTGCACCGCTGGCGCCGCCATCACGGCCCCGCGCCGGGTTGTCCACGCGATCATACATGGCAAACAGAGCAAAGGGCGCGCCGTCGCGAGTGCCCATCTCCACCGTCTGGCCCAGGCCACCACGCTGTCGCCCGGCACCACCGCTGTCCGGGCGCAGCTCCTTGCGCCAGACGACGACCGGCGCGCGGGTTTCCACGGCCTCTACGGGCAGGGCGCGGACGCCGCTGGGAAAAGCCATTGCACTGAGGCCATCCAGTCCCGGTCGGGCGCCGGAGCCGCCGCTGTTGAACGACAAAAGGTCGAAAGTCCTTGCATGATCATCCCGACCATTTCCCGAGGCGGCCCCAATCTCCGGACCGCCGCGAACCTGAATGCCCCAGAGGCATGCCGCCCCTTCCGCCGGTATCTCGAGACCTCGAACCTGAGCCAGACAGCCCAGAACCACATCCGGCAGGAACTGTCCGATGATATGCCGGGCGCTGACGGGGCGCGGCTTCTGCACATTGAGAATGGATCCCGGCGGTGCGACGACCCTCACTGGCGCAAGTGAGCCGAAGTTGTTGGGGATTTCCGGCGCCACGGCGGCGCGGACGCCGAATACGGCATAGGCCAGGGTATAATTGTAGACCAGGTTGATGCCGTATTTGCTGGCAGGAGAACTGCCGTCGAAATCGATGGTGATCGTATCGCCGTCAATGACAAGGGCCGCATCCAGCGTGACAGGTTGATCGTAGCCGTCCAGCGTCAGGACATTGCGGTAGGTCCCGTCCGGCAATGCCCGAATCGCGTCTTGCATTGCCGTTCGTGATCGATTGATGACGAAATCGGCAAGATCGGCGAATCGGACATCGGGATATTCATCCAGCGTCTCGGCGAGACGCCTCTCGCCCAGGTGATTGCACGTCGCATAGCTCTTGATATCGCCCTCGACCGGCTTTGGCTGGCGGACATTGCAACGGATCAGTTCCAGAAGATCCTCGTTCCACAAACCTCGCCGCGCCAGGCGCATGATCGGTATGAACAAGCCTTCCTCATAGATCGACCGCCCGTCCGGGGACTGTCCCAGTCCCCCGATGTCCACCTGATGGCAGGTGCAAGCAAAGAGAGCCGTGACGTTCCCGTCGTGGAAGGCTGGCGAGACGACCGTGATGTCGTGCAAGTGACCAGAGCTGAGCCAGGGGTCATTGGTAATGAAATGGTCGCCCGGTTCCATCGTGCTGGCTGGAAACTTCTCGAGGAAGTAACCGACGGATTCCGCCATGGAATTGACATGGCCGGGCGTGCCGGTGATGGCCTGTGCCACCATGCGGCCCTTCGTGTCGAAGACACCGGCCGACAGATCGCCAGCTTCACTGACGGTCTCGCTGAAAGCCGTCTTGATCAAGCTGCGCGCCTGCTCTTCGACAATGGCGATCAGCCGATTCCACAGGACCGGATATCGGATACGGGACAAGGTATCGTCGGCAGTCATGAATGGTCCTCTCGCGTGCGGGTGAGGATCAGGGAGCGATCTTGGTCCGTAGTCGCGACATAACCGGGCGGAATGATGGTTGACGTCTGGGCCTCGACGACAATGGCGGGCCCTTCGAGAGGATGTTCAACAAACAGCGCATCGCGGTCTACCACAGCAGTTCTCAGCGCCTCTCCCGTACCCGGGTCACGAATGTCACGATGCCGTGGTGCCGACGTCTCCCGATCCGAAACCTTGCGGGCCTCGCGATCAGCCTTGCCGCCAGCCTTGCATTCAGCCCGGACGGTCCAGGCCACAAACTCCAGTGGCACGCCGTCAATCGGTGGGCCGTACTGCGCTTCATATGCGATCCCATAGGCCTGCGAAACGGCCGTTTTCCAAACTTCACCGATCGCCGGTTCGGGAATGGTCTCCGGCAGGGGCACGAGAATTTCATGGCTTTGCCCGTTGTATCGCATGTAGGTGCCGTATCGAACCTGTTCGGGTGATCGGCCGCCCGCGGTCTGGACGAATGCAGCAGCTTCGGCCTCCATGTCGGTCAGCAAATGGGCAACAGCGTCAAGATCCAGCGTCTCGATCTGCTGATAAAGGCTGCGTGCCACTTCGAACGCCACCGGCGCGCGCAGGAAACCGATGGCAGATCCGACGCCCGCGCCGTGAGGCACGACGATGCGGCTGATGTTCAATTTTTCGGCGACCCGAGCAGCATGAAGGGGTGCGCATCCGCCAAAGGCGATCATCGTCCGACCGTCGAAATCCTTGCCATGTTCGACAGCATGTTCTCGCGCTGCGTTGGCCATATTCTCATCAACCATTTCAGTGATGCCAGCCGCCGCCGTCGAGATATCAAGGTCCAGCGGTCGGCCGATATCCTTGCGTACGGCATTTGCGGCAGCAGCGAGGTCAAGCTGGATGGTACCATCGGCAAACTTCTCCGGGTCGATGCGGCCCAGGATGGCATTGGCGTCCGTGACGGTGGCGCCCGTGCCCCCCCGCGCATAGCAGGCCGGTCCTGGTTGAGATCCGGCGCTGCGCGGCCCGACGGTGATGCGGCCCAGCAGATCGACACCGCACAGCGAGCCACCGCCAGCGCCGATCTCGACCATCTCGATGACCGGAATTCGCAATGGCAGGCCGCTGCCTCGCTTGAAGCGGTACGCCCGGTCTATCTCGAAGTCCCGGGCTGCCTGAGGCTCTCCATCATCAATGAGACAGATTTTGGCAGTGGTGCCGCCCATATCGAAGGACAGGGCTTTTGCATCGCCGGTTTTTGCGGCGACCGACGCGGCATAGATCGCGCCACCAGCCGGACCGGATTCGACAAGCCGAACCGGAAAGCGAATGGCTGTATCCGGCGTTGTCAATCCTCCGTTCGACAGCATGACCATCATTACGCCTTGAAAACCCCGCGCGCCCAAGGCTGATTCCAAGCGGCGGAGATAGACCGCGACGACAGGCTGGACATAGGCATTGGCAACCGTTGTGCTGAAACGGGCGTATTCCCGCATTTCCGGCGACACCTCGCTCGACAGGCTGATGAACAGGTCTGGAAAATGCGCTAATATCGCGTCTCGAACCTTCAGTTCGTGTGCGGGATTGGAATAACTGTGCAGCAAGCCGATCGCGACACTGTCGATTCCTTCGGCGTCGATCGCAGCCAGAACAGGCTCAAGGGACTGGCTGTCCAGCGGAATCAGGACGTTACCCTCGACATCCAGGCGTTCCTGCACCGTCAGGCGACGAGCCCTGCACACCAGTGGATCAGGCTTGACGATATTCAGGTCGTATTGATCGAACCGGCTTTCCGATCCCATCTCCAGGACATCGCGAAATCCAGCGGTGGTGACGAAAAGCGTTTCAGCCCCGCGCCGTTCGATCAGGGCGTTGGTCGCCAGCGTTGCACCGTGGATGATCTGATCAATGTCGCCAACGGCGATGCCGGCCTGTTCGCAGGCGGCGGTCGCGCCCTCCAGCACACCGCGTTCGGGCTTGTTCGTGGCGGTCAGCAGTTTGGCGGAAAAGAAGCGTCCGTCCTCGTGCTCCAGGGCAATGTCCGTAAACGTGCCGCCGATATCGGCGCCCAGACGCCAGCCGCTGCGTTTTCCATTGTCAGGCAATGCGCTGTCATTTTGCATGATACGCTCATACCCCGTATGGAGGCAGGACTGAACCGGGATTTTTGGGAAAGGGAATGCCGCGATGAGGGATTATCTGGAGCAACTGCGCCAATCGGGAGACCTGCATGTAGTCGCTCGCGAGGTCGAACCAGACCATGAATTGGCGGCGGTGACGGCGGCGTTTCAGAAGCAGCACGACGGTGCCATCCTGTTCGAAAACGTCAAGGGCGCGACGATGCCGGTGGCCAGCAACGTGTTCGGCAGCCGACGGCGCCTGTGCGCCATGATCGGCGCGCCGGATCTAGCCTTCTGTCCGACCTGGGATCAACTCGTCAATAAAGCGCCGAAGCGGGCCGAGACAAAGCTGGCAAAGAGCAGGCGGCAGACCAGTTCGATCCGCGCATTGCCGCACCTCACCTATTTCGAGAAAGACGCCGGACCTTACATCACGGCCGGTATTGTGCTCGCGAAACATCCGGACGCTGGCGTGCCCAACCTGTCCTTTCACCGAGGCATGCATGTCAGCGATACGGAACTGCGGGTGCGCCTGGGCAGCAGCCACGACCTGACCCGATGCTACAACGCGGCGGAGGCAAAGGGCGAGGCTCTGGAGGCGGCGATCCTTATCGGTGTGCCGAACAGCATCTTCCTGAGCGCCTGCGCCTCAATCCCGCCGGATGCCGACGAACTCGCCGTCGCGAATGCCGTCGACAACGGCCCTCTGTCCGTTGCGGCCTGCGAAACCATCGACCTGGAAATCCCCGCGGAGACGGAGATCGTTATCGAGGGGCGGATTCTGCCTTACGAACGCCGGCCTGAAGGCCCGTTTGGCGAGTTCATGGGCTATTACGTGCCGGAGGAGCCGAACCACGTGTTCGAGGTTTCGGCCGTCACGGTGCGCAACGACCCGGTCTATCACGGCCTGGTCTGTGGCTCTTCGGAGGATCTGATCCCGCTTGAGACGGCGATCGCATCGAAGCTGTACCGGCATCTGACGTCGGTACTGCCGGGGATCGTCGATGTTTCCTGCAACCCGCAGCTTCTGAACACGGTGGTGAAGATCCGGCCGCAATATGAAGGCCACGGCAAGCATGTCCTGCTGGCCGCGTTCGGCGCGCATATGGATTACAGCAAGACCTGCATGGTAACGGACGAGGATGTCGACATCCACGACCTGAATGATGTCTGGTGGGCCTTCGTCACCCGCGGACGGGCCGATACCCGGAGTCTTGTCGTACCGGATGTGCCCGGCTTCTATCGCGATACCCACAAGGATCATTGGGGACGCCTGGGTATCGACGCCACAAAGCCTTGGGGACGGGAAGCGGAATTCGAACGCAAGACCATCAAGGGCGACGACGCAGTGGATCTGGCGGACTGGTTTAGCTAGACGCAAAAGCGATGCCGATTGATGGCGCGCCGGGCAAGCCCCTTCCCGCGAGTTTCATGTCGACCGGCTCAGGATGGAGAAATCCTTGTTTTTTCCTGACCCCGAACGGGCCACCCATCCAGAGTACGCCCCGATGGCCGTACCAAAAGGACCCGGCCCAGGCGTTGTTTAGCACATCGATTGTGTGGTTTTGTTCGAAGAAGGGGTGTGGCGCGTGTCGAAGGCCGGGGCAGGCAACGGGCCGGGCCGACCGGTCCTCATTCGGCAGCAGGCCGTGGGCCAGCCCGCTTCTTCCACAGTGCTGGCGGAAAAGGGGGCAACCCGGATGCGACAGGCGCGGGACGAAACCACGCGCAGCGACGATCAGGTCCGCAACCATGTTGACAGCCGTGTCCCGGAGGCTGACACAGGACCCTACGCCCGGCCTTGCATCATCGCGCTCCCTCCCCTTCATCTGACCGGACCCCAACAGGAACGCCATGCCCATCGAAACGACCCGTGTCATGCCCCACACCCACTTCGAGGACTTCGAGGTCGGTCAGGAAATGGAATATGGCAAGACCACCATGACAGCAGAGGAAATCATCCGCTTTGGCAAGGCCTTCGACCCCGAGCCCTTCCATCTCGGCCAGGAGGCGGCCAGGGACACCATGTTCGGCGAACTGATCGCCAGCGGCATCCACATGGCGGCCATCCTGCGACGGATGCAGGTCGACGGGTTCGCCAACCTGCACTCCCAGGGCTCCCCGGAATGGGAGCGCCTCCAGTTCCTCGCCCCGACCCGACCCGGTGATGTCATCCATGTCCGCTCGAAGGTCCTCCAGACCCGACCCTCCAGCAGCAGGCCCGCACTCGGCATAGTCCGCATGCAGCACGAACTCGTCGACCAGAACGGACAGGTCAAGACACGCGTCCACACCACCATCTTCTACAAACGGCGCGGAGACCCGGCCCCCCCGGCTACATCGCACTCACCCCGCCGTCCAGAACAAGCGACACGCCCGTCATGAACCGGGACTCTTCCGAAGCCAGATACAGCACCGCGTAACCCACATCCACAGAATCGCCTATATGACCCAGCGATCATCATCGGTTTCTGATCGAGATCGCAACCGACTGAAGCGTCTTTCCCGTCGCCGAAAATATATGAGGAGAGCGAACTGGGCTGCATACGATGACGCAAAACAGGATCACAGAAACGATGAGCACGATCGGGCGCCGATCGACGGCAGTGAGTCGCCGGCTACAATGACAAGCGACGAACCGGATGGCGCTGTCCGCGGCTGGGACGGCATAGCGAGTTCCATGAGGCCGTCAAAAGCAAAGACGACAACAATCCATGTGCGGGGTGTCTTTTTTCTGAGATACCAGACCGGATAGCGCCGCCGCATACGATTTTCAGACTTGTGCCGACCTTTCGCCGGAATTGCTGCAAGTCGGCATTGCAAGCGCTGATAGCACTATCGACGTGTTGCCAACCAACAACCAGAAGGACATCTGATACAGCGACTTCCGATCGTCGAGAGTCTCATGACCGACCCGAATGTGTGTATTCAGGACATTGGCCTCGACCAGGGCCGCAGCCCGCGACACGTTGATTAGTCTTTTCAGTTCGCCGTCAATTCCTTGGCATCAACCGGCGCCAGCGTCGTTCGACATGCTTGCCATCTCTAATCCCCCAGGCATCTCAGGTCGAATTTTATACGCGGGGAAACCTTGTCATATTTCGCACAAGACGACGGAAATCGGTCACTGGCGTTTTGTCGGCGCTTCAGATGCTGCGGAGAATGAGCATGGTGTCAGTACCGTTGTCCATCTCGGCAGAACAGAGCCGCCGACTAATCCTCAATCTGCAGGGCCTGACGGACCCGCATGACCGCCGTTTCGACACCAGCGGGTTGCTGGAGGCGATTACCCGCATGGGGTTCGTCCAGGTCGACAGCATCCAGACTGTGCACCGCGCCCATCACATGATCCTTTACAGCCGCAACCGGACCTACCGGCCGAAAATGCTGAACCGCCTGCTGGAAAAGGATCGGGCTCTGTTCGAGCACTGGACCCACGACGCATCCGTGATACCGACGGCATTTTATCCGGTCTGGCGCCATAAGTTTCGTCGAACGGCCCGGTCGGTACGTACGAAATATCGGAAGTGGCACGGGCTGGATTTCGAGCAAGAAATTGGCCCGCTCCTCGAGTTGATAGCGGAGAAGGGACCGGTGCGGGCGCGGGATCTGGAAAGCCCGGCGAAGCGAACCAGCCATGGCTGGTGGGACTGGCACGCCGGCAAGACGGCGCTGGAATTCCTCTGGCATATAGGCGAGTTGGCGATCACCCGGCGGGAGGCGTTCCAGAAGGTCTATGATCTGAGTCGGAACGTGCTTCCGGCCGAGGCCTTTGAGGCGGAGATCCCAGAGGAAGCTTTCATCGACTGGGCCTGCCGGACGGCTTTGGAGCGGCTCGGGTTCGGAACCGCCGGCGAAATTGCCGGCTATTGGAACCTGGTCTCGACGCGCGAAGCAGATGCCTGGGCCAAGGCCCGCCTAGGCGTCGATGTGCTCGAAGCGTGCGTCGAAGGCGTCGACAGCATCTCCCGCGCCCGCATCATCTACGCCCGGCCCGATCTGGAATCCGTGATTGCTCAATGCACCAAGCCGCCGCCAACCTTGCGGGTGCTTAGTCCGTTCGATCCCCTCATCAGGGACCGGAAGCGCCTGAGCCATCTGTTCGGCTTCGACTACCGGATTGAAGTCTTTGTCCCGAAAGCCAAACGCCAATACGGCTATTATGTCTTTCCGCTTCTGGAAGGCGACCGGATGATTGGCCGGATCGACATGACGGCCGACCGCAAGGCGGAGAGACTCGATGTCCGGAAACTGTGGCTGGAGTCCAAGGTTCGGTTCGGTACCGGCCGTCGCCAGACGCTAGACAGCCTGCTACACCGCATTGCAAGATTTGCGGACTGCCGGAAAGTAGCGTATGCGCCAGATTGGGCAGATGCTGCGTAAGCGCACCGGGACGTGCCGCGATCGCTGACGGACGAATTGGCAGTCGCAAACGCCGTTGAAGGAAGCCCGATTTCTGTCACGATGTGTGAAACCATTGATCTGGAAGTACCTTCCGACTCGGAGATTGTCATCGAACGACGGTCTTGGCGCGCAAACGACAGCCCGAAGGCCCATGAAGCGCTGGACCATGTGTTTGGGGTCACGGCCGTGACAGCATGCAACTAACCGGTCTACCATGGTCTGATCCGTGGCTTGCCAGAGGACCTCATCTCGCTGGAGACAGCGATTGCCTCAAAACTTTACCAGCATCTGACTTGGGTGCTGCCCGGGGTTCGTCGATATCGCCTGCAGTCCACGGCTATTGAATGCCTTCGTGAAGATCAGGCTGCAGTACGAAGGACACAGCAGGCATGTACTGCTTGCTGCTTTCAGCGCACATATGGACTATAGCAAGATGTGCATGATGATGGACAAGGATGTCGACATCCTCAATCTGAACGATATCTGGAAGCCTT
>JAPOST010000063.1:0-3715 GCA_026709535.1 Rhodospirillaceae bacterium | reverse complement strand
CCAGCCCTCTGCAAGGGCCGTCGTATTCGAGGATTTATGCCGAACAGCTTCTTGGGATTAAACGCATCAATTGTGTTCAGCATTCCTTGTTGGGAACTGATAAGCTGACAGCTCGTACGGGGCTGATTCCGTCACAGCAATCTACAGATAGCACAAATACAGCACCATGGCTTACATCGTTCCGTCTGATATCAGCAAACTCTCCTTGAAGGGCTGTCACCAACCCGAATTGGCAACACTCTCACGCCTGAAGCGGGAGCTTTCGTCCGACTATACGGTATTCCACTCGGTTCACTGGACACGGGAATACAAGGGAAATACGGCATACGGAGAAGCCGATTTCGTAATCTTGAACCGCGCTGGCGAAGTCCTGATCATAGAGCAGAAAAACGGCGTCCTGGTTGAGTCGAGTTCAGGTCTGGTGAAGCGCTACAATGATGGAGAAAGTGACCCGTTTTTTCAGGTCCGGCGATCAGTCGACAAAATCAGGGAGAAATTTTCCCAGGTTCACCGTCGAAAACAGAGGCTCAATCTCGACTATCTTGTCTATCTCCCGAATTACAAGGTTCATTCGGTAAATTCGGTTGGAGTCGATATATCGAGACTTGTCGATGCATCATCGGATGATCGACTTGCAAGCAAGATCCACGAAATTCTTGGCCCTGGCGAAAACGCAGGCGAGTGGCGGGTTCGGGTAGAAGACTTCTTCAGGCAATCATTCGATATTTTTCCAGACATCCATGCTCATCTCCATGCCAACGAGAAAAATTTCACGCGGCTCAGCGGAGGACTCGCCGCTACACTGTCCAGCATCGAGATGCATCCACTCCGCCTGCGCGTTAAGGGTGCGCCGGGCTGCGGAAAGACGGTAATCGCCCACCGGTTCTTCGAGCGTGCCATCAAGGAAGGACGAAAGCCGCTTCTCGTTTGCTTCAATCGTTCGCTCGCAGAGAAAATCAGAGCCTGTTGCTCGCAAGGGGGAATGGTAGAAACCTGGCATGGCCTTTGTCACAAGTTCATCGAAAGCCAAGGCACGGGCCTCGACTTCTCTCTAGTAGGTGAAGACCCCGAATTCTGGAACAAGGTACAGGATCAGGTGGTTGCGGCAGCGATCCCGGACGACTGGCTGTTCGACACGATCATCGTCGATGAAGGACAAGACTTCAAGCAGGAATGGGCCGATATCCTGAGGCTATTCGCACGAGGCGATGCCGATATCCTTTGGCTTGAAGATCACGACCAGGCAATACGCCATAATGAGCCGGTAACGCTGGACGAGTTCATCGGCTTCAGGACGAGGGCCAACCACCGATCACCCGAAAACATTGCACGCTTCATCCTCAAATCCCTCCCCTTCGAGTTCGAAGCGGCAAACGATCTGCCAGGCCAAGGAGTCCAAGTGCATCCGTACGATTCGCCCAAAGATCAGCCGAAAATCGTTGCCCGATCCATCAGCCGCCTCGTGTCGCGCGGCTTCCGGGTCGAGGACATCGTCGTTGTGAGCCTCAAGGGTATACGCAATACCGGCCTTAGCCAGTCAAAACGGATCGGAAATTATACGCTCAAGCAATTCGACAACACCTACGACATTTTCGGAAACCAGAATTTTACTGCCGGTCAGGTCCAACTGGAGAGCATCTATCGGTTCAAGGGCCAACAGGCTCCAGCCATCATTGTAATCGATGTAGAAACTCGAAACGACGATGTCGCGCTCACAGAAAGGCTCTTGTACGCTGTCTTCAGTCGGGCGACTGTCTGCTTGGAAGTTCTTGTGCGAGCCGACGATCCCTTTTCCGCTCGCCTACTTCACGCAGCAGGCCAAGAACGATTTCGATAGTTCTTCGAGCCCCGCCCATGAACTGGTTATTGCATTGCATAGTTGGGATTCAACACCAAATAAACAACGCGCGTATCACGACAGCGAGGAGAATTTAGGAGATCATGCTTTACCTCGTACATTGACCGCAACGCTTTTCCAAAACTTGATTCCCATACAAACCTGAACCCGAATTAGAGAAGGCGCACGCGTCCATGCCTGACCTATCCGTTAGTCCCTTCCTGATCTTCGTGATCATGCTGGTGCTCTTCGCGATCATCCTGATCTTTGCTGGGGTCAAGACAATCCCACAAGGATTCCAGTATACGGTCGAAAGATTCGGCCGATACATTAGAACGCTGAGACCGGGATTGAACCTGATCATCCCCATCATCGACCGGGTTGGATCGAAGATCAACATGATGGAAAACGTTCTGGACGTACCAAGCCAAGAGGTCATCACCAAGGATAATGCCATGGTGAAGGTGGATGGCGTGGTATTCTTCCAGGTGTTCGATGCCGCTCGGTCGGCCTACGAGGTCAACAATCTGGAACGTGCAATCCTCAACCTGTCCATGACCAACATCCGAACTGTCATGGGATCGATGGACCTGGACGAATTGCTGTCCAACCGTGATTCGATAAATGCCCGGCTGCTGTCCGTCATCGACGAGGCAACAGAACCTTGGGGCGTCAAGGTCACGCGCGTCGAGATCAAGGACATCACGCCGCCCAATGATCTGGTCGATGCCATGGCGCGCCAGATGAAAGCAGAACGTGAAAAACGCGCAGCCATTCTGGAAGCTGAAGGGATCAAGGAGGCGGCAATCCGTAAGTCGGAAGGCGAGAAACAATCCCAGATTCTAGAGGCTGAAGGCAGGCGCGAGGCTGCCTTCCGCGACGCCGAAGCGCGCGAACGCGAAGCCGAGGCCGAGGCCCGCGCAACATCCATGGTTTCGGAAGCGATCGCAAGCGGCGACGTACAGGCGATCAACTACTTCATCGCGCAGCGGTATGTTGAATCGCTGGAGAAGTTTGCGACATCACCCAATCAGAAGATTCTGTTCATGCCACTGGAAGCATCTGGCGTGATCGGCTCGATTGGTGGCGTGGCCGAATTAGCGCGGGAAGCGTTTGGCAAAAATGACGGAAGCGGTTCGACACCGCAGCGCCAAACTCCAAGCCGTTCGTCCGGCAGCGTCCCCACAAGCAACGCCTGATGCCAGCCAACACGACTACATGGTACGCAAGGAGGGCCTAAGCCATGGAATTCTGGCATTGGCTGGCTATTGGCGCCGGTCTGGCAGCGCTGGAAATCATGGTGCCGGGTACGTTTCTGTTGTGGTTAGGCGCTGCCGCAGGGATAGTTGGCTTGATCATGCTGGCGTTGCCGCAAATCGACTGGATATATCAACTGCTCATCTTTGCTGTCTGCGCTGTAACCCTGATTGCCGTCTCCATCAAATTTTTCCGGAACCCGCCGGCGGAGACCGACAAGCCGAACCTGAATGAGCGTGGACAACAGTTTATCGGCCGTCAGTTGACGCTGGATCAACCCATAGTAAACGGCAAGGGACGGGCCAAGATGGGTGATACCATGTGGCAAGTTTGCGGCCCCGACTATATGCGCGGCACCCGCGTCAAAGTAATCAACGTGCATGGCACGGTGCTGGAAGTCCAGAAGATCTGAACCTTTTCGTCCGCCTCTTCCCATCTACACCCGTTCTTTCGTAACGCCCCTTCACCGCGATCTTGACACGTCCCGCGTGGCGCTGTCGGTTGGGTACGAGTTTCTCTGCGGAGCAGGGACTGTGGCAACGTTCAATGGTGGGACCGGGGCGGAGGAGATCCATGGGCGTGGCAGCAACGATGTGGTCAATGCCGGGATGGGCGGCGATG
>JAPOST010000123.1 GCA_026709535.1 Rhodospirillaceae bacterium | reverse complement strand
GTCGCGGGTTTCACGATTGACCGGAACCGGGACAGCGCGCGCGCGTTTATTCGCGGGAATGACAGTTGCGCCAGCCCAGACGGCAACGAGTTGAATGATGGCGTCGTCTACCGGTTCAGGAACGGCAATATGAACGACTCCTGCGTGTGCATGTCGAAGAGTTCCGTCGTCGCGGCGGGCATCGCTGACGGCGAGACGGAATCCTACGCTACAACCGCCCTGAAATGGCGTACCGACTCCACGGACTATTGCCCGGAGTCGCCCTATCAGAGGCCGTGAGGCTGAAACGACCCTGACATTGGCGCGCCGATCCTCAACTTTGCGGAAGGGACGAGCTTTATAAGCTGGCTGCGTGGTGCAAGGCAACGCCGATGCGACAGGTTTCATACGGTCGATGACCACACCAGATGCAACCGTTTTTCAACCGCTGCGATCACTTCTTCCAGTGATTGTGACTGTTTGATCTTGCGCGGCCCGGATCGCAACACGAAAGGGCCGGGTCGCTCTTTTTGGCCGGCGATCTTGGTGATCGCGTATTCAGGGTGTTCAGCAGCGTTACGATAGAAGGAAAATGTCACTTGGGTCGCGTCATGATCAATGGCGTAATCCCGCCATTCACCGCTCATGACCCGGCGACTGTAAAGGTTCAAAAGCTTGAAGAGTTCTGATCGACTGAAAAATGTATCCCGCATCCCGGCGGATGAGCGTTGTGAGCCGGTCCGCCGGAACACGCGGGCTTGCTCAATGTCGATCAGATTCTCCATGTTCAAAGGCCTCTCAGGCTGTCATTGCTTTGTAACGAACAGTTTCGCCGCTTCTACAGCGGATGTCGAGCCTTGGATTCTAGCGGGGATAGCACTTCGCACTGAATTTAGCGCCCCTCCCTTTCGCAGTTTGACTTTGCGGAACGCAACGTAATATAGATTACACGTTTGATACCGCGAAGCAGATCCGCAGACGGCACTGGTTTGAATGGCCAGTAATTTTTGTGGGCTGCGAGGCGCCGAAACCGGAGAACGCTTCTTGGCTCGCAAGCGCAAAGATGAATCCGGCGGTGTTCCGGCAGGCGAGATGGAACGCGAGCAGGATCTCTTCATTCGGGAGGTGAATGAAGAGATCAAGCAAGAACGATATATCAAGACCTGGAAGAAATACGGCCAGTATTTCGTAGGCGTTGCGTTGATTGCGATTGGCAGCGTGGCCGCTTGGCAATGGTACAAATCCGGAATCGTTGATACGCAGCACGCCCAAAGCGTAGATTTCACCAATGGAATCTCGCTGGCTGACGCTGGCAGCAACCAGCAGGCTGGCAAGGTCTTCGAAAAACTGGCGCGAGAAACTGAGGGCGGCTACGCTGCCTTGGCCCGTCTGCGACAGGCGGCGCTGGTGGCGAAGGCCGGTGATGTCGAGGCGGCAGCGGCGCTGTACTTGCAGTTGTCAAGCGATGACAAGCTTTCGGTCGTCTTTCGAAACCTCGGGACGGTCATGTGGGGGCTGCATGCCCTTGATACGGCCAATCCTGACGAGGCGATTGCACGACTGAAACCGCTGACTTCTGCAGGGCAGACCTGGCGTTACACGGCATTGGAACTGACAGCGCATTATCATCGGAAAGCAGGTCGCAATACCGACGCAGCACGTATATTCAACGAACTGTTCAACGATGCCGACGTGCCCGGAACTCTTCGCCAGCGGGCAGGCGAATTTCTTTCCATCATCGGAAAATCCTAGAAATCGGGACCCGGCGGTGGCCGTGCAATCCTTCGGACGGGTAGGGTAGATGAAGAAGACCGGGGTCATTATGCTCATTGCTGCCGGCATGGCAGTAACCGGCTGTGACACAATCCAGGAATTTCTTCACCGGCCCGATCCACCATTGAAGGGTCGGCGGCTGGCAGTATTGCCGACGACGGACCTGCTGAAAGCAGATGCCCGGATATCCGACGTCAAGGTAACGCTGCCGCGACCCGCCATAAATGGCGAGTGGCCTCAGATCAACGGCTATCCCAACCATGCCATGCACCATCTGGCGTTGGGCAAGTCGCCTCTGCGGTCCTGGTCCGTAACCATCGGGACCGGCTCTCAACGTCGAGGCTGGCTGTCTTTTTCCAGAAGTCGCAGGCTGCTGGCGCGGCCTATTATCGGCGGCTCCTCGGTGTTCAGCATGGATGCCGAAGGAATCGTTCGGGCCTTCGATCTCAAGGACGGCCGGCGATTGTGGTCCGTATCGGTGCTACCGCGCCATGAGAAGGATGGCGATATCGGCGGCGCGA
This sequence comes from Rhodospirillaceae bacterium, assembly GCA_026709535.1. GTDB lineage: Bacteria > Pseudomonadota > Alphaproteobacteria > Bin65 > Bin65 > Bin65. The sequence continues at coordinate 21,691 of JAPOST010000123.1, read as the reverse complement.
TCGCTTATGAGAACAGTCGTGTGATCGCAGCCACCGGGGCGGCAGAAATCGTCGTACTGGATGCTATCGACGGCAAGGTCATCTGGCGGAAACAGACCGATGCGCCGGTTCGATCAGGGCCCGCTGTGAGTCGAGGTCGGATATTCATCGTGACGGCTGAAAACACTGTTCTTGCCTACGACGTCAGGGACGGTACAAAGCTGTGGAGCTATGCGGGCGTTGCGGCCAAAACCGGGATATTGGGAGGCGGCTCGCCAGCCGTTGATGAAGGGATGCTGGTGGCCTCCCGATCTTCCGGCGAAATTGTAGCCTTGCGGGTCGAAAACGGCCAGTCCGTCTGGACCGAGAGTGTAACCGCTGACCGTCGCCGGAACCAGATCAGCGGTCTGACTGCCATCGCTGCCAGTCCGGTGATTGATCGGGGCGTGGTGTATGCCGGCAGCGATACAGGCCGGCTTGTCGCCACCGAACTGTTTTCCGGCCGTCGGTTGTGGGACGTCGAGATAGGTGGTCTGCATACTCCATGGGTAGCCGGCGACTATGTGTTCGTGCTGACCAACAGGGCGACGCTGGCTGCCCTCCAGCGGTCGGACGGAAAAGTCCGGTGGGCTATTCGCCTCGACCGTTTTACGGACGACAAGGATCTGGAATTCGGTCGTCCGTTCTGGACCGGTCCTGTTCTGGCCGGCGATCGATTGCTCGTAGCCGGATCCCATGGTGAAGCCTTGAGCGTGTCGCCATATACTGGAGAAGTCATCGGCTGGATTCCCCTGACCGAAGGCGTCTTCATTCAGCCTGTTGTTGCGCAACGGACGGTCTTGTTTCTGGACGACAGCGGTCGATTGACCGCTATGCGGTGATGGCAAACAGGCGAGTAGTCGCCATTGTTGGTCGCCCGAACGTCGGAAAATCCACGCTGTATAACCGTCTGGTTGGCCGTCGAACGGCTCTGGTCCACGATACGCCAGGCGTTACCCGAGATCGGAAGGAAGGCCTCGCGCGCCTGCGCGACCTGAAGTTTCGAGTCGTCGATACCGCCGGTCTGGAAGAAGCTCCGGCCGATGCTGTCGAAATGCGAATGTCCGAGCAGGCTCTGAAGGCATTGGACAAAACGGACGTGGTCTTGTTCCTCGTTGATGCCCGGGGTGGCATCACGCCCGCAGACGAACATTTCGCCAACCTGCTCCGTCGATCCGGGATACCAATCCTTCTGCTTGCCAACAAGTGCGAGGGGAAGGCTTCGGAAGCTGGTTGTCTGGAGGCATTCGGTCTTGGTCTGGGGGAACCTGTCGCCATCTCTGCCGAACACGGGCAGGGTATGGCCGAACTTTACGAAGCTCTTGCACCCATTGTGAAAGAGCCGGACCACGGCGAGGACGATCATGGTGCGGATCGACCTCTTTCCCTGGCGATCGTCGGTCGACCGAATGCCGGCAAGTCCACGCTGTTCAACCAGCTTGTCGGTGAAGATCGGGTCTTGACCGGTCCCGAACCGGGCCTTACTCGAGATTCCATTGCCGTCGACTGGTCATGGCCATCCAGAGACGGCACAAGGGCCATCCGCTTGGTCGACACAGCCGGTATGCGCCGCCGAACCAAGGTGGATACCGCTTTGGAAAAGCTGTCGGTTATGGACACTTGGCGAGCGATCCGATTTGCCGATGTCGTTGTCTTGATGATCGACGCCCGGACCGTCCAAGCCTACGGGCAAGGAATCGAGAAACAGGACTTGACCATCGCCCGTCAAGTGGAACGGCAGGGACGGGGGCTGGTCATTGCTGCCAACAAGTGGGATCTGGTAACGAAACCCCAGAGCGTACTGCAGCAGCTTCGAGCGAGTCTCCAATCGTCCCTTAGCCAACTCAGGGGCGTGCCACTCGCGTGCATTTGCGCACACGAGGGTGAGGGTATTCGTCGACTCATGGACGACGTATTGAGGATCCATGCAACCTGGAATAGCCGCGTTGGCACCGCAGCGCTCAATCGCTGGCTCGAAGCGATGCAGAAAACGCATCAGCCGCCGCTGGTGAACGGCCGACGAATTCGCATCCGCTACGCCACGCAGGTCAAGGCTCGCCCGCCCACCTTCGCCCTTTTTGTGAACAAGCCCGCCGATCTGCCCGACAGCTATGTGCGGTACTTGACCAACGGCTTGCGGCAAACTTTCAGGCTTGATGGCGTTCCGCTCAGACTGCACCTGCACAAGGGCAAGAACCCTTACGTGCTCGATAATTGATGTGGTTGCGAGTGACGTTCGTCAGGCGACGACTGTTTCGCCGTTGAGGCTGCAACTGGCTCCCGCCAAATCGACAAAGATTCCTGCGATGGAAGCTGGCAGCGGAAGAGTTTCTGGATCTTCGCCAGGTACGGCCTCCGCGCGCATTCGTGTGCGGATGACTCCCGGATCGAGAATGTTGGCCCGCACCGGCGTTTTCTCGAGCTCTGCAGCCCACGTTCGGATCAGCATTTCCAGTGCCGCCTTGCTGACGGCGTAGGGGCCCCAGTACGGGAGGGCGACCCGGGCGACGCCGCTGGTGACGAAAATCGCCCGCCCGGCCGAAGATTGCCTGAGCAAGGGCTCCAATGCCCGAATAAGGCGCCAGTTGGCCGTCAGGTTCACGTCCATGGCAGTTTGCCATTGGGCCGGCTCAGTATGAGCAAGAGGTGAGAGGCCGCCCAGAATACCGGCATTGCCTACCAGGATGTCCAGCCGCCCAAAGCGTTCGGCGAGGGCGGCAGCCATCTCGTCGATCTTGTCGCCCTCCCTCAGGTCAAAAGGAACAAGGGTTGCGCCGCGTCCGCCCGAAGCGGCCTTCACCTGGTCGTCAATTTCTTCCAGCGCGCCAGTCGTGCGCGCTGCCAGGACCAGCCGCGCCCCTTCGGCGGCAAAGCGATCAGCGACAGCAGCGCCAATTCCGCGGGATGCGCCAGTTATCAGCGCGATCCGGTCTTGCAGACGACCCATCAGCCTCAGACGGTTTCTTCAAGCAATGAAAGCTGGTCGCCCATGGAGCCATGGTCATGGTCGGTCAGGGGCGTTGGATAATCGCCGGTGAAACAGGCATCGCAGAATTGCGGCATGGCGCTGTTTCGGCCACCAGGCTCCCCCATGGCCCGATGCAGGCCGTGAATCGAAATGAAGGCCAGCGAATCAACACCGATATGCGCCGCCATCTCTTGAACGCTATGCTTTGCAGCCAGCAGCTTTTCTCGTTCCGGCGTATCGATGCCGTAGAAGCAGGAATGGTCTGTCGGCGGACTGGAAATGCGCATGTGGACTTCTCGCGCTCCGGCTCTGCGCACCATTTCGACGAGCTTGGTGGATGTGGTGCCGCGCACGATACTGTCATCGACCAGGACCACGCGCTTGCCGTTGAGTGCCTCGCGATTGGGATTGTGCTTCAGTTTGACGCCCAAGTGGCGGATCTGGTCCGCCGGCTCGATGAAGGTTCGGCCGATGTAGTGATTGCGAATGATCCCCAACTCAAAAGGCAGGCTGGCGGCCTCGGCATATCCCATCGCTGCCGGGACGCCTGAATCCGGAACGGGGACAACGACATCGGCCGGGACGCCTGTTTCTCGCGCCAGTTGTGCGCCAATGGACTTGCGCGCATTATAGACGCTGCGACCTTCGACATTACTGTCCGGGCGAGCGAAGTAGATGAATTCGAAGATGCAGAACCGGCTGGGCTGCTGCGGGAACGGTCGGTGGCTTTCGATGCCATTTTCATCCAGCACCACCATCTCCCCGGGAGCGATGTCGCGAATGAAATCGGCTCCGATGATATCGAATGCGCAGGTTTCGGAAGCGAGAACGAAACTATCCTCCAGTTTACCCAGGACCAGGGGCCGGATCCCCAGCGGATCGCGGATGCCGATCACCTTCTTTCGGCTGATCAGGACGAGTGAGTAGGCGCCCTCGAGGTGGGTAATGGCGTCAACGATCCGATCCACGAGACCTGTGCTTCGGCTTTTGGCAATCAGATGGATGATGACTTCTGTATCGGTCGTCGATTGGAACAACTGGCCGTCGGCAACCATTCTGGCCCGCAAGGCGCGAGCGTTGGTCAGGTTGCCGTTTTGCGCTACTGCAAGGCCGCCGAAGGCGAAGTCGGCGAATAGCGGCTGGACGTTGCGCAGAATACTGTCGCCCGTCGTCGAATAACGGACGTGACCGATCGACATGTGGCCTCGAAGACGTCCGATAACGTCTGGCGTATTGAAATTGTCGCCGACCTGTCCCTTCGCCCGGTGAATGTGAAAGTGGTCGCCATCGTAGGCAACGATTCCAGCAGCTTCCTGTCCGCGATGTTGCAGGGCGTGCAGCCCCAGTGTGGTCAGGGCAGCGGAATCCTCATGATTGAAAACGCCGAAGACACCACATTCTTCGCGCAGCTTGTCATCGTCGAGCGAATTAGAAGTGATCATCGGGATCCAGCGCTTGGGCACGGGGCGACTGGAAGATGATAACACAAAGCGGATACAGAGAGCCGGGTCAAATAAGCCGCGCACACTATTGTCGTGATCCGTTGGTTCTCCTGCCACTGTGGTCCGCATCCTGATCACCCGGCTTGCGGGCGTCGTCGACCTACTTCTTGATATCGGTGCCGTCGGGCAAATTCCGGACAGCTCCAGGGCCGGGCTGGATAACCCCCTCCGGCAGCAGGCGTTCTGTAACTTCCCGGCCGAGTTGGAGATAGGGCTTCGACAAAGCGTCCCGGATCCATGGGATCTTGCTATCGTCCGGATACACAAGGGTCAGCGCGACGTAGCCCAAGACAACCAACACCACGCCGCGCAAAGCACCGAACAGGCTGCCCAATATCCGATCAATCAGGCCCAACCGGCTCTGCCGGATGCGATCAGTGATCAGCGAGGCAAGCAGGGTGATGACGATGATCGCAACGATGAACACAACAGTCGCCGCGATGATCTGTGCCACCAGTTTGTCGTCTATGACCTGCCGAGCATAGGGCTCGGTATGGGGTAGCAAGAACCAGGCGGCCAAGGCAGCGCCAGCCCAGGCGGCAAGCGTGAACAGTTCACGCACTAGTCCACGCACGAACGCCAGGATCGTGGACAGCAGCACCACGACAACAAAGATAAAGTCGAGAACGGTGAAGCTCACCGGCGCTTCCTCCATACCGCTGTGGCCTGATGTTCTTCCCTGATCGAGCCTTCGAACAGGGGCAGCAGGTCGGAGAGATGGTCCAGCGTTTTCTGGCGCAGGGCGATTCGGGAGCCACCGCTCTTCTTTCCCGAGGCGCGTCGCTTCGGCATGATGGCGCTTTCAAAGCCGAGTTTCGCAGCTTCCTTGAGACGGTTATCCATCTGGCTTACTCCCCTGATTTCGCCCGACAAACCGATTTCTCCGAACACGACTGATCGTTTGGGAACCGGCTTGTCGTTCAGAGATGATATCAGCGCTGCGGCCGCCGCCAGATCAGCGGCAGGCTCTGTTACTCGTAATCCTCCTGCCATATTGAGATACACGTCACGTCCTGCCAGAGCAAGTGCACACCGGGCCTCCAGGACGGCCAGGACCATGTGGAGCCGCGCTGCGTCCCAACCGACCACGGCGCGTCGTGGTGTCGAGAACGCCGTGGGCGCCACAAGAGCCTGAACTTCGACAAGCATGGGACGGGTGCCCTCCATGCTGGCCAGAACGGCAGTACCGCTTGCCCGTTCATCACCATTCTCCTGTTCACCCAGAAACAAGGCAGACGGGTTCGGTACTTCGTCCAAGCCGCGTTCGGTCATCTCGAAAACGCCGATCTCGTCGGTGGGGCCGAAGCGATTCTTGACGCCGCGCAGAATACGGAACTGATGGCTGCGTTCGCCTTCGAAATAGAGTACCGTATCGACCATGTGTTCCAGCACACGGGGTCCGGCGATCATGCCCTCCTTGGTGACGTGTCCGACGATCAGTAAGATGGTGCCGCGCCTTTTGGTGGTGCGGATCAATTCCTGGGCCGAGGCGCGAACCTGAGAGACCGTTCCCGGCGCTGCTTCCAGCGAATCGACATACATCGTCTGGATCGAATCGATGACCACAAGATTCGGCGCCTCGGCCGAATCGATGGTCGCGACGATGTCCCGAACGCTGGTTGCGGTTGCGAGATCGACAGGCGCTTCGGCGACGCCCATACGCTCTGCGCGCATGCGAATCTGGTCGATGGCCTCCTCGCCAGAAATGTAAATCGCGCTGCCGGTACGCGAGACTTCGGCGGCAACCTTCAGCAGAAGTGTGGATTTGCCGATTCCGGGATCGCCGCCAATCAGGACCGCGCCGCCCGAAACAAGCCCGCCGCCCAGCACCCGATCCACTTCCTGAATGCCGGAAGTTCGACGCGCTGGCCCTGAGGAGACGCCGGAAAGGCTGGCGAAGTCGAGCTTCCGACCCGCGGCTGCCGCACGGCTGCCGACGCTGCCCGGTGCTCTTTCCTCAACCTCTTCGACAATGCTGTTCCACGCGCCGCAACTGTCGCATTTTCCGGCCCACTTGCCATGCACAGCGCCACACGATTGGCATACGAAGCGAGAGATCGATTTTGCCATGGGTCTAGCGCCTCAACGCCATCTTGATCGGCCCTGCAGCCCGGCCATGAATGAATTGATCGACGAATTCGGTACCGGAGTTATCGATTTCGGCGACCGGCCCGTCCCAGATGATGCGGCCGTCATGCAACATGGCAATGCGGTCGGCAATCTTTCTGGCGCTCGCCATGTCGTGGGTAATGGAAAGTGCCGTGGCGCCCAGATTGCGGACCGTGTCGACGATCAGGTCGTTGATCACGTCACTCATGATCGGATCCAGGCCGGTTGTCGGTTCGTCGAAGAAGATGATTTCAGGATCGGTTGCGATAGCGCGGGCCAAGCCGACGCGTTTCTGCATCCCGCCAGAGAGCTCAGCCGGCCACAGTTCCGCAACATCCGGCCCCAAACCCACCTGCGCCATTTTGGAAAGCGCCGTTTCCCGCGCCTGTTTTCGGGGTGCGCCGGAGCGGCCGCGCAGGGCGAAGGCAACATTTTCCCAGACTTTCAGGGAATCGAACAACGCGGCTCTCTGAAAGAGCATGCCTATCTTGGCAGTATGCCGCTCACGCGCCTTGCCATACAGGGCAGTGACGTCGGCGCAATCGATGCTGATGGTCCCGGTATCCGGAGATAGCAGTCCCAAGATGCATTTCAGGATCACCGACTTGCCAGCGCCCGAACTGCCGATGATAACGACTGATTCGCCTGTCCCGATGGTCAGGTCAACACCATCGAGGACGGTTTTCTGTCCAAATGACTTCTTGAGATCCGAGAGTTCGATCTTTGGCGTCGTCATCGCATCAGGCCGCGAAGAAGGCGGTGGTGATGATGTAGTTTGACGCCAGGATCAGGATGGATGCCGATACCACGGCATTGGTCGCGGCGGTTCCGACGCCCCGGGCGCCGCCGCGCGAGTGAAAGCCATGATAGCAGCCCATCAACGTCACCAGAAAGCCGAAGACAGCTGCCTTGGCAATGCCGGAAATGGCGTCGAAGGGCTCGAGGAACCCCCAAGTCAGTTTCAAATAGTTCGCTGCGTTGAAATCCAGCGAGTACACGCTGACGAGGTAACCGCCGAACACGCCGATCACATCGGCGACTACCACCAGGATCGGCAATGTGACGACGCCGGCAATCAGGCGAGGGGCGATCAGGTACTTGTAGGGATTGGTCGATAGCGTTGTCAGGGCATCTATCTGTTCCGTCACCCGCATGGTACCGACCTCAGCAGCGATCGCAGCGCCCACGCGACCGGCAACCATCAGCCCGACAAGGACGGGGCCGAGTTCCCGTGTCATCGACAAGACCACGACGCCGGCTATGGCCGATTCGGCATTGAAGCGCGCAAAACCGGTATAGGACTGAAGCGCCAGCACCATACCGGTAAAGATGGCGGTCAGTCCGACGACGGGAAGGGAGAAATAGCCGATCTGGATGATCTGACGACCGATCAGGCCGCCATAAAGGGGCGGGCGCAAGCAATGGCTGACTGCCGTCAGGGCAAAGACGACAAGACGACCGGTAGCGACCAGAAAGCGGATCAGTACGCGCCCGACTGGCGCCAGAAAGCTCATTCGCCTGACCCACCGACATATTGCCGGTGAAATCGATTGCCGAGACTGGTCAGGACTTCGTAGCCAATCGTATCGGCATCGGCGGCAACATCATCGACGGTATGGTCCTTGTTGATCAGATCCACAAGTGTGCCGGGCGTGATGGCAATGCCGTCCGCAGCCGCCTTTGTGACATCTATTGTGAGAAGGTCCATCGAGACCCGTCCAACCACAGGGCAGGCATGACCGTCTACATAGACGGTACCCCGATTGCTGATGGCGCGAAGATACCCGTCAGCATATCCGGCTGCAAGGGTAGCTATTCGCGTCCCGGGAAAGGCATCTGCCGTCGCGCCATAACCGATACTGCAGTTGTCCTGAATTTCGCGTACCTGCAACACCCTCGCCTGAAGTCGCACCACCGGGCGCATCGGATTATGGCCTCGCGTCGGCGTCGGGTTGCCGCCATAGAGAGCAACCCCGGGGCGACCCAGATCGAACCGGTAGCCGTCGCCGATAAAAAGACCGGAGGAATTGGCCAAGCTGGCGCGCGCAGCGGGGAAAGCCATCCGCAGGTCTTCGAATGCCCCGCGCTGGCGTTCGTTCAGCGGGTGGTCCGGTTCGTCCGCACAGGCCAGATGGCTCATCACAATCAGGTCTGGAAGCGCCCTGAGTCCATCAAGATCGATCGTCTCAAGGTCATGGGGATCCAGACCGAGTCGGGTCATCCCGGTATCGACATGGAGTGCAGCCGCTGTCGGTCCCGCATCGGCGCAATGATCAAGCCAAGCTCGTACCTGACCGATATCATTCAGGCATGGCGCCAACTGATGAGCGCGATACGACGGTGCACTGCCGGGCGACAGGCCATTCAACACAAAGATTTCTGGACCGGGGAGGGCTTGCCGCAATGTGACGCCTTCTTCGATGTGAGCGACGAAGAATGTCTCGCAGCCCTCAGCGGCCAGCCGTCGCGCAACCGGCACGACGCCGACGCCATAGCCGTTGGCCTTGACGACCGCCGCGCAGGGGTTTCCCTCCATCCGATTTCGCAGGAGCCGCCAGTTCGCAGCCAGGGCATCCAGATCAATCGTCAGAATACCGCCGGTTTCGCCGCCACATGTACCATTCGGCCTGTCAGCGCCCTTCGTCATAACTGGACTGCGCCAAGTCGCTGAACCGAGTGAATTCCGCTTCGTAGTGAACCTTCACGCTGCCGATCGGACCATGACGCTGTTTCGCCACGATGATGTCGGCCTTCTTGTAGGCAGGGTCCATTTTTTTTGACCACGTGGTCCACTCCTCCGTATTCTTTTGTGGTTCCTGCCGTTGCAAGTAGTATTCATCGCGGTAGATAAACATGACGACGTCGGCGTCCTGTTCGATCGAACCAGATTCGCGCAGGTCGGCCAGTTGTGGCCGCTTGTCCTCACGTTCTTCGACCTTTCGCGACAGTTGCGCCATCGCCACGACCGGCACTTTCAACTCCTTGGCCAATGCTTTCAGGGAACGCGTGATTTCCGACAGTTCCTGCACGCGATTTTCCGGGCGTTGACCTGGCACCGGTCGCAGAAGCTGCACATAATCGATGATGATCAGGGAAAGACCGTGCTGTCGGTGCAGTCGCCGACACCGGCTGCGCAAGGCAGCGCTATTGAGTTCTGGACTGTCGTCAATATAAAGTGGCAGATAGTTCAACTCCTGCGCGACCTGAACAAACCGGGTAAAATCGTCCCCGGATACATCGCCGCGCCTGATCCGGTGGGAAGAGACGCCGGACTGTTCGGCAAGGATCCGGGTTGCCAGCTCTTCGGCCGACATCTCCAGATTGAAAAGGGCGACCACCGCGCCATCCTTGCGAACCGGCTTGCCGTCATCTCCCTGTTCTTCGCGGTACGCGCGCGCTGCATTGAAAGCGATGTTCGTCCCCAGAGCAGTCTTGCCCATGGACGGGCGGGCGGCGATGATCAGCAGTTCCGACGGTTGCAAACCGCCGAGGAGCTTGTCCAGATCACTCAAACCCGTCGCGATTCCGGAGATGTGTCCGTCCTGCTTGAACGCGGCTTCCGCCCGTTCGATAGCCGTGCCGAGCGCAGTAGTGAAGGTCTGGAAATCACGCCGTGTATCGCCACTGGTGGCCAGATTGTAGAGGTTCTGCTCGGCCATTTCGATCTGCGCCAAGGCGTCCAGATCAAGGTCGATGCTATAGGCTTCGTTGACAATATCTGTGCCGATTTCGATCAGCGCCCGGCGCAGATGCCGGTCAAAGATCGTTCGGCCGTAATCCTGTGTGTTGATGATGGTGACGACGGAAGCGGCCAAGCGGGCCAGATAGTCGGTGCCGCCGATCTCATCAAGTGACCCGTCACTTTCAAAGAGATTTTTCAGAGTGATCGGATCGGCTACCTGACCTATCTCGATCAGCTTGCGGATAGCGTCGAAAATCCGGCCATGGCGAGCGTCGGCGAAGTGGTCGGGCTGCAGAAAATCGGCGACCCGATCAAATGCTCGATTATTCGCCAGCAGCGCGCCCAGCAGCGCCATTTCGGCCTCAAAGTTATGCGGTGGCGTGCGGAACGCCGCGCTATCCTGCTGCAACTCCAGGCCGCTACCAGGGCTTGATCCTTCCATTCCATCCTCTCTTCCGCCCAGAAAAGACTTGTATCAGCTATTACAAGCAAGAATGGGCGAAAACCCGGCCTGTCCGAAAAAAATCATCCACAATCTCGGGACAACGGGTAAGTCGTTTTTGTCAATTGGCAACAACAACTGCACAGCCTTTCATACGACCATGGCCAGCCAGGACCAGCATCGCTATCGTCTCGTCGCCCAGAACCGCAAGGCGCGTCATGCCTATTTCATAGACGATTCCGTGGAAGCCGGGATCGTTCTGACCGGCACGGAAGTGAAATCCCTGCGGGCGGGCAGGGGCAATATTGCCGAAAGCTATGCCCGCCATCAAGGTGGAGAACTGTATCTCTACAACAGCTATGTCCCGGAGTATGGTGCTGGAAGCTATCACAACCATGAGCCGCGTCGGCCTCGCAAGTTGCTGCTCCACAAACGCGAAATGGCCCGCCTGATCGCCGCCACCCAAGAGAAAGGTGCAACTCTGGTCCCCCTGTCGATCTACTTCAACGAACGCGGGATTGCAAAACTCGACCTGGGTGTTGCCCGCGGCAAGAAACAGCACGACAAGCGCGAAACTGACAAGAAACGCGACTGGCAGCGCGAAAAGGCGCGGATCATGCGGGAGAAAGGCTAGGGTGGCCGGTAAGTCCGGCTGCGCCCTGACGGATGGCGTCCAAGCGCCTGCTGCATCTGCGCAGCAGCCGTTGAAGAAGCCACTCCGCACCTAACGCTGTACCAGAACGTGGCAGGCTGCATGACGAACGACTCTGCCGGCTGTTGAGCCCAACAGATAGTCTTCCAGGCCAGGCCTGTGTGATCCGATGATGATCAGTTCGGCGCCAGTCTGCTCGGCGACCGCCAGGATTGTCTGCGCCGCGTGCCCGATCTGAATGTCGATGGCGGCGACGACACCAGTCGCGTTGATGATCTTCGATAACGCGGCGTTGGCTTCTTCTACCAGATTCTCGTCCAGGTTTCGGGGCAAATCGGCGGCGACATAGCCGGGGATTTCCGGCAAAACCGTCAGACAGGTTATCCTTCCGGCCGTCGTCAGCAAGTAGCGGGCAGCAGAGAGCATCGCTCCAGCGCGATCAATCTGGCCCATTTCAATGGGTACCAGAATAGTCTCGTACATCCAAGATTTCCTCGTTTCAGCGTCGGCTGGCGACTTCTTGCATGGATAGATGCCACCTGAGAATAGACCGACAATCCATGGCAATTCCATGCCATCAACCATGATCGACTTGTTTCAATGCAGCCTCGGGCCTCGGGTGGAAATATAGGCAATGCTGGTCTTCGGTTGCGGGGACAAATCGTGAAGCTCATCTCCCGAAAGGCCCGGATCAGCAATGGACTTTCCTGATGAGGTCTGGAAGGGGGTGTTCGCGCCAGACCATTCCTGTCAGTCTTTCGCGCACGCCCGGATATTTGGCTCCAGGAAGACGGACTCGATGCTGACGGAGCGGAGAAATTCCGACAAGAGAAAATCGGAACCGGCGACGTGGGCTTGTGTATGCCTGACGGATCAACTCGCCTGCACGCCGGACCAGACGGGTGCAGTGGTGCGGCGCTTGCCGTCGAGGGTCCGTTTGACGTTGATGTCCTCGATGCCTTCACGATCCCACAGCTTGCAAGTCACCTGCTTGTGCTTCTGGTCCAGGCCTTCGCAGTAGTTCGTGTATTCGCAGACTCGAACCTCGCTGCCACATCCAGATCGCACCTTGGTAAAGAATTCCGGATCGGCCAGAGCCTGACGCGCCAGGCCAACCAGATCAGCCTTGCCTTCCTGCAGGATCTGTTCCGCTTTTTCAAAGCCGTGAATGCCGCCGGTCACGATGACCGGAGTCTCGAAGCCGGCGCCGCGAACCGCATCCCGGATCGCCTTTCCCGGGCCGATATTGCGACCGAAGGGACCCTGTTCGTCGGAAATGTAGGCCGGCATGCATTCGTAGCCTGATCGTCCGGTATAGGGATAGACGGCTTCGCCGATATTCGGCTGTCTGGCGTCCTCGAAGCGGCCGCCGCGCGACAATGAAAGAAAATCCATGCCGGCGCGAGCGAACTCCGTCGCATAGTAGATGCTGTCTTCGACGGTACTGCCACCAGCAACGATGTCTTCAGTCAGGAAGCGACAGCCCACAGCGTAATCGTCTCCCACGGCCTCGCGGACTTTCCCGAAGACCTCAAGCGGCAACCGGACACGGTTCGACGGCGTTCCTCCGTATCCATCGTCCCTGTTGTTTGTCCGGGACAGGAAGGACGCCATCGTGTAGGCGTGAGCATAGTGCAGTTCGATACCGTCGATCCCGGCTTCCTGAGCCCGGCGCGCGGCGGCGGCAAACATTCCGGGCAGGGCCGTTGGCAAATCGCGAATGTGCGGCGCCTGCATGTCGCTGACGCGTTCCCGGAAGCCCATGCGGAGAGATTCCAGTTGCCGTGAGTCGATAATACCGTCCAGTTCGTCGTCCGGCATGGCCTTCAGGATTTCGCGGATTGCTGTCTCGTCCGCATCTTCCATGTCCAGAGCTTCGCGGATCGCGTCGGTGACCACGAGAAAGCTGTTCATGAACCTGCCGGGATCCGGTCGCCGCCGGACGACCAGAAAATCGATGCATTGAATAAACAGTCGGGTTTGTTCATTACTGGCTGTACGCACTGTCTGCGCCAGTTCCTTCAAGCCGGGAATGTAGCGATCATGACTGATTCGCAGCAATGGCCCGGAGGGAATATCGCGGATACCAGTGGCTTCAACCACAAGGCCGCCCGGACAGCCACGGGCGAACTGCTCGTACCAGTCCAGCACATCATCTGTGACCCAGCCTTCTTCATTGGAACGCCAAGGCACCATGGCCGGTACCCAAGTGCGACTGGCAAGCGTCAGGGGGCCTATCCGGATTGGGCTGAACCACAATGAATTTTCAGCCTGATCGCGCGTTGGCCAAGCTCCGGGCTCTGGCGAATATCTGATCTTTTCCGGTGGTTTCCACATGGATTCTCTACCTGCCTGTCTTCAGGCGGGGCGCGCTCGGTCTGATATTTGTTGATATCTAGATATTTTAACTATGAAACAAATGTGTTTCAAGGTGGGCACGGTGCCATCACGACGCGTCGAGATGTTGGCGGATCTTCCGGAACACCAGGTCAAACATGTCGGCAGTCAGTCGTCCTGTATTCGTGTTGTACCGGGAACAATGATAACTGTTTGCCAGCAACAGAGTATCGGTGACGGCATGCATCCGTCCATGTCCGAAGGCGAAGGCAGATTTCTTGTGCCCGAGCGCCGACAATACCATACCATGCGAAAGACCTCCGAGGGACAGGATGATCTTGAGGTTCGGCATGGCGGCAATTTCTGCCGAAAGGAACGGAAGGCAGGCCTTTGATTCTGCCGTCGTCGGCTTGTTTTCCGGAGGTACACAGCGGACAGCATTCGTGATGCGACAGTCCAGAAGTGTCAGGTCATCATCCCCATGCCGATCGTAGGCGCCAGATGCAAAGCCTCGGCTGATAAGGGTCGCGTAGAGCAGGTCACCTGCCCAATCGCCGGTAAACGGTCGTCCCGTTCGGTTGGCGCCGCGCAGGCCGGGAGCCAGCCCGACGATCAAAACCTGGGTATTCAGGTCGCCAAACGAATTCACAGGCGCGTTTTGCCAATCCGGCTCCTTCTGACGCCAGCGATGCCGGAAAGCGACCAGGCGCGGGCAAAGCGGGCAATCGCGGGACGGTGCTGCCGGAACCGTCATCATGAACCGCGCTCGCCGGGCCGGGACATTCGATACAGATCAGGTCTGGTCGCCGTGATCACCGTAGTCGTGATGATCGCCGTAGTCACCGACATCGGCGGCAGCGGCGCTTTCCTGTTCATGCCGGTCGCGGCGCGGCGTCGGGCGTTCACGGGGGTCGCGCTGGATTTTCTCTGCAAGATCAGTGAGTTCCAGGAAGAGATCCGCCTGACGGCGTAACTCGTCGGCCACCATCGGCGGCGATGTCTTGACTGTGCTGATGACCGTGACGCGCACACCCTTGCGCTGAACCGCCTCGACCAGTCGGCGGAAGTCGCCGTCTCCAGAGAACAGAACCACATGGTCGAGCTTGTCGGCGAGTTCCATCATGTCGATGGCAAGCTCAATGTCCATATTGCCCTTGATCTTGCGTCGGCCTTGGGAGTCCGTGAATTCCTTGGTCGGCTTGGTCACCATCGTGTAGCCGTTGTAATCGAGCCAATCGACGAGGGGACGGATGGGGGAGTAATCCTGATCGTCAATCAACGCGGTGTAGTAAAAGGCGCGCACCAGGATCGCCCGGGTCCGGAAAAAGTCGAGAAGGCGCTTGTAATCGATGTCGAAACCCAGCGTCCGCGCAGCGGAATAAAGGTTCGATCCATCAATGAAGACGGCAATTTTCTCATCGGTGTAAATGCTCAGGTTACGAATTGTCATGCGTGATACCTCTATTACTGTTGGTTATGGATCGGCAGGAAATGGTATATCTGAACATTCCCGCCATAACGGGCGAGAGCCAATAAGGATCTGGTGTTAGTGCGAATGGACAGGCAGCGCAAGTCGGCAGCTCAACCAAGATGATCATCGTTGCCGTCGGTGGAAATCTTCCGCATTCCAAAGGTCGAGACATCGGCGAAACATTTGTCAAGGCTTTGGATTTGCTGCAGAATTCCGGTGTCATGGTGGAACGCAAAAGTGCTCTTTACACGTCACCCGCCTGGCCACGAGCGAATCAGCCGGACTACCGCAATGCAGTCTGGACGGTCGCAACGGCCCAGTCTGCCGAGACGCTGCTTGACACGCTCCACCATATCGAATGGGCTTTTGGTCGGACCCGTGCTGACAACTCCGCCAATGCTGCGCGTACTCTTGATCTCGACCTGATCGATTTTGACGGCCGGGTGTCGGGTGGGCGACCGGTCTTGCCGCATCCGCGCCTTCAGGACCGCGCCTTTGTCCTGTTGCCGCTGGCCGACGTGGCGCCCGACTGGCGTCACCCGGTAAGCCGGCGGAGTGTTGACGAGATGATTTCCCGGTTACCTGCGGATCACGGCTGCCGCCTCACAGACGAGGCCGGTTGACGCGTCTGATCGTTCTTGCAGCATCAATCCTTGCTTCACGCAGGCAGCAGAATCATGTTAAATAACCGGATATTAAGTTCATCCGTCTGGAACGCACCATGGTCGCTGCGCTGCGGCCATCATTGTTCGGGCAATGTCAGCCAGGAGATTACGGTATGGCGCGTGTGACCGTGGAAGACTGCATCGTCAAGGTGCCGAATCGTTTCAATCTTGTCATGTACGCGTCGCAGCGGGCGCGGGACATATCGGCCGGCTCCGCGGAAACGGTAGAGCGCGATAACGACAAGAATCCGGTGATCGCTCTGCGCGAAATTGCAGAAGACACGCTAACCCTTGATGAACTCCAGGAATCACTGATTCTGGGCCTTCAGAAGCAGCAGCTTGGTGATGATCTGGAAGAAGACCTGGAAGTGACCGAATCCCTGTCGCAGGACTCGATCATTCTGGGAGCGACTCCGATCGATGGCGGCGCGGCCGATCATCAGACGGCGAATACAATTGCCGCCGATGCCGAGACCACAAGTCCGATGACAGAGACGCTATCCGACGCGAATCCGGACATCCAGACGACTGGGGAGGCTGAAAAGCCGGAGGACTGAGCCTGAGCAGGTCAAGCGTTCACGGTCACTTGCGGCGTCGGTCTCGGCCCGGCCTGTCGCTGGTGTCGGGCGGTGACCAAATGATGCCGTCTGGCTTCTGGTGAGGGCGAAGCGCTCTGCAATGATCCGCCAATACGACCTCGTCGAAACTGTCAAGAAATACGACCCGACTGCGGACGAAAAGGCAATCAACCGCGCTTACGTCTATTCCATGAAGGCGCATGGCTCGCAGAAGCGCGCAAGCGGTGATCCATATTTCTCCCACCCGGTCGAGGTTGCTGCCATCCTGACCCGATATCACTTGGATAGCGCGTCGATCGTCACGGCGTTGCTCCACGACACGATAGAGGATACGGATGTAACGCTGGAGGATATCGAGCGGCATTTTGGATCCGAAATCGCAAAGTTGGTCGATGGCGTCACCAAGCTTTCCCAACTTGAGATCGCTGGCTCGGAACTGAAGCAGGCAGAGAATTTCCGCAAACTGCTGCTGGCCATGTCGGAGGATCTTCGTGTCCTGCTGGTCAAACTGGCCGACCGGCTTCACAACATGCGGACGCTGCGCCACATCAAGAAGCCAGAAAAGCGCAATCAGATCGCCAGCGAGACGCTGGATATCTACAGTCCTCTGGCCGAGCGGATCGGCATGCAGGATCTCCAGGAAGAATTGGAAGATCTGGCGTTTGAGCAGATCAATCCCGATGCACGGTCTTCAATCATCAAACGCCTTGATTTCCTCCGGGCCGCTGGCCAATCGCTGTTGCCCCGGATCATTGCTTCGCTGAAGAAGACAATCGCCGACACAGGCCTGAAAGCCGACGTGAACGGTCGAGAGAAAACGCCATACTCCATCTGGCAAAAGATGCAGCGCAAGGATATCGAATTCGAGCAGTTGAGCGATATCATCGCGTTCCGGATCGTTGTCGACGACATTGAGCAATGCTACCAGGCGCTAGGGGCCATTCACGGGGCTTGGCGGGTCAGTCCCGGACGTTTCAAGGACTATATCAGCCTTCCCAAGCCGAATGGTTATCGATCGATCCATACAGCTGTCATCGGGCCGGACGGGCATCGAATCGAGATCCAGATTCGCACGCGCGAGATGCACAAGCTTGCAGAGAATGGTCTGGCAGCACACTGGGCCTACAAGGACGCAGGCAAGTTGGCCAATGGCAAGGGTGAAGCAGATACGCCCCAATACCGTTGGTTGCGCGAACTCCTGGATATCATGGAGCAGGCAGAAGGCCCGGACGAGTTTCTTGAGCATACCAAACTGGAAATGTTCCGCGACCAGGTGTTCTGTTTTACGCCGCGGGGCGATCTGATTGCGCTGCCTCACGGCGCCACGACCGTCGATTTTGCCTACGCTGTTCATTCGGAAGTCGGGGATCGCTGCGTCGGCGTAAAGGTGAATGGGCGGATGGTTCCAATGCAAACCGGTCTGAACAACGGCGACCAGGTTGAGGTGATCACGTCGAAAGCGCAGACACCATCGCCTGACTGGCTGCGGTTCGTCGCGACCGGAAAGGCCCGGGCTCGTATCCGCCGCTTCATTCGCATTCAGCACCGCGACGAATATCGGGAACTGGGTCGGGCCATTCTCGACAAGTGTTTCCGGCAAGAGAACCACCGGCTGACACACAAGGCGATCCGTCGAGCCGTCGAGACCTTCCACGCCCAGGACGAGGATGACCTCTATATCCGGATTGGTGAAGGACGTCTTTCCGGCCCGGAAGTGGTGAACAGGCTGTTCCCGCTCAAGATAGATCCCGCAAAACGGACGAAATCGCGCAAATCCGCCGTCATCAACAAGAAAGCCAACGGCGCTGCTCGGACCGAGACCGGCATCAGTATCCGGGGCCTCATTCCCGGCATGGCGGTGCACTATGCCCGCTGTTGTCATCCACTGCCGGGCGAGCGTATCGTGGGAATTGTCACGACGGGCAAAGGCGTAACCGTCCACACGATTGACTGCGACACGCTGCAGCGCTTCAACAGCATGCCGAACCATTGGCTGGACCTGTCATGGAGCGTCGACGATGTCGCCGAGGAAATGCATGTCGCCCGAATCAAGGTCTTTCTGTCCAATGAACCGGGAACGCTGGGAGACCTGTCAACAATCATCGGCAAGAATGGCGGCAACATCACCAACCTGCGTATTGCTCACAGGTCGCTGGACTTTTTCGAGATGCATGTTGACATCCATGTTGACGATGTCCGCCACCTGACCGACATCATAGCCGCGTTGCGAGCGAGTCCGATCATCACGTCGGTCGAGCGTGCGCGCGGCTAGGCTGACGAAGCAGGGGATCATGCGGCAATTACGACTGGGCGTGAACATTGATCATGTGGCGACGATTCGGAACGCCCGGGGTGGCCGTCATCCCGATCCCGTACGCGCGGCGCAAGCCGCCGCCAAGGCGGGTGCGGACGGTATCACCGCTCATCTGCGTGAGGACAGGCGTCATATAAGCGACGATGACATCCTGCAGTTGGTGAACGAGATCGACCTGCCGTTGAATCTGGAAATGGCGGCGACGGAAGAAATGCTGGAGATCGCGCTGCGCCATTCTCCACATGCTGCCTGTATTGTCCCGGAAAAACGCGAAGAGCAGACGACCGAAGGCGGTCTCAACGTCGTCGGCGGACACAATCATCTGGCGCCCTTTGTGCGCGCGCTTCAGGAAGCCGACATTCGCGTGTCGCTATTCATCGAACCGGACCGGGAGTCGCTGGATGCGGCGGTCGCCTTGAACGCACCTGTAGTGGAACTGCACACCGGTGCCTATTGCGAGGCTGATCTCGAAGGCGACGTGTTACGACGGAAGACGGAGCTCACGCGGTTGCTCGACGCTGCAGCCTATGCCGAAGCCTTGGGTCTGGAGTGCCACGCTGGCCATGGCCTGACCTTCGACACCGTCGGCGACGTGGCAGCCATTCCGACGATAGTGGAACTGAATATCGGTCATTTCCTGATGGGTGAGGCCATCTTCGGCGGTCTCGAAAGCTCCATCAAGCGAATGCGGTCACTCATGGACACGGCGCGAGCCGAGGCCACCGACGCGCGTAGCGCCTGATCGTCACCGGCAGGATTGATCTGGCCTCATGATTGTCGGCATTGGCAGCGACCTGATCGACATCCGACGTATCGAAAGGATATTGGAGCGCTACGGCGAACGGTTCACCCATCGTTGTTTCACGGAGATCGAGCGTACCCGGGCTGATAGCCGTCGACTGCGGGCTGCAACCTACGCCAAGCGCTTCGCTGCCAAGGAGGCTTGCGCCAAGGCATTGGGAACCGGCTTTCGCCGCGGCGTCTACTGGCGGGACATGGGCGTCGTCAACCTGCCGGATGGAAAGCCGACCATGGCGCTGACCGGTGGTGCGGCACGGCGTCTGGAAACGCTGCTGCCGGCTGGCGCAACAGCGCAGATCGACGTCTCCATCACCGACGAACCGCCGCTGGCGCAAGTGATGGTGATCATCTCGGTCGCGCCGTCCTGAACGGCCCCGAAGCGGTCGTGTATTGAGATCAAGGCCATTTTTGCTGTCATCGCAACCGAATGCCTTTCCCAAGGAGAAACCTTCCCGACTGCTCAGCAAAACCGATCGGCCGAGGCCCGATGCATTGGCAAGTCAGTGACAGGGTGCGACGCCAAGAGAGTTCGAAGATAACGGTCAGGTGGTTGTGGCGGACAAGTAGACAGGGTACAGCGGGGGCGCAATCCGGCGCACTTGGCTTGCACCGGTGTCTTTCTGTGATCAAGCTGGGCCTCACGCGTAATCCCGGAGATTCCATGGAGTTGCCTGTGAGCAAGGCAAAAGCGGACGATAAATCCGCCAAGAAACCCGAAACCGGCAGCGCACTGAAGACCATTTTGTATGCGGTTCTGATTGCTCTGGTCGTCCGGACGTTCCTCTACGAGCCGTTCAATATTCCGTCGGATTCAATGTATCCGGGTCTGCATAAGGGTGACTATCTGTTCGTCTCCAAGTTCAGCTACGGCTATTCGAACTATTCGTTTCCGTTCAGCCCGCCCATGATTGACGGCCGTATCCTGAAAGGCGAGCCAGAACGCGGCGATGTAGCCGTATTCCGCCAGCCGACCAACACGAAGATCGACTTCATCAAGCGGGTGATTGGTCTTCCGGGCGACAAGGTTCAGATCAAGGATGGCAGACTGTTTCTGAATGGCGCGGTAGTCCGCCGCGAGGGGCCGCTGT
Organism: Rhodospirillaceae bacterium; assembly: GCA_026709535.1. GTDB lineage: Bacteria > Pseudomonadota > Alphaproteobacteria > Bin65 > Bin65 > Bin65. Next base: position 1,064 of record JAPOST010000123.1, on the reverse strand, counting down.
CACGTCCTGACCTTGCGTCCGGCGGCGAGCGCAAGGCTTACGATGCGTTGACCGGCCGCGAATGCACGTCTTTGAGCGGCCTGCCGGTCGCCGCAAGGCTTTACCGGGAGGTCCTGCCGTCAGGCCGGCACCACCTGATCTACGAATGCAGTGACCGCGAAGCCGGCTCCGACAATACGGGCGTTTACACTGTCCCGGAGGGCCACTATTTCGTGATGGGCGACAACCGGGACAACTCCAGTGACAGCCGCTTCGCGACCGTCGGCATGGTGCCGCTTGGCAACTTCATCGGCCGCGCCCGCTTCATGTTCTTCTCCGTCAACGGATCGGCCAATCTATGGGAAGTGTGGAACTGGCCAGGCGCAATTCGTTGGGGACGCCTGTTCAAGGGCATCAAGTAGTGAACGCGAACCGAGGGAAAACCGCGTGAGCATTGTCGAACGGCCCTTTGCCTCGTTGTATGTCGAACTGGAACACAGCTTCCGCCAGCCCGATCTGCTGGAAGAGGCACTTACCCATCCCAGCGCGACGGATGGCGAGGGATTGGGCAAACGCAATCTGGAACGACTGGAATTCCTGGGCGACCGGGTGTTGGGGCTTGTCATTTCGAGCCTGCTTGTCGAGAGGTTTTCGGATGAGAAGGTTGGCCAGCTTGCCCGTCGCCATACCGCGCTGGTTCGAACCGAAGCTCTGACCCGAGTCGCGCAGGATCTGGGCTTGGGCGGATACATGAAGATGTCCCGGAGCGAAGAAGATACAGGGGGCCGTGAAAACCCGCAGATTCTGGCAGATTGTTGTGAAGCAGTGATTGCTGCGCTGTATCTGGATGGCGGAATTGACGCGGCCAGCCAGATGATCTGCCGGCACTGGATTCCCCTGATGCAGGAGACCGTCCAACCGCCGAAGGATCCGAAGACGGCGCTCCAGGAGTGGGCCCAGGGCCGGGGCTTGCCCTTGCCGACCTATGCTGTGCTTGCGCGCGAAGGCGCGGCTCACGCGCCCGTGTTCAAGATACAATGCGCTGTTTGCGGTCTGCCACGGTCGTCGGCCAGAGGCACGTCCAA
>JAPOST010000110.1 GCA_026709535.1 Rhodospirillaceae bacterium | reverse complement strand
CTTCACCTCGTCGTCGAGATTGCGGATCGTGATGCGCGCCAGGGCCAAATTCTCCAGTCTCAATGTCTGTTCCTGCAGTCGCGGGTGACTTCAGGGTCTGCCACATGAGTGATTGAACGTGGTTCGAGGACCTGGCTTTTGCACGTCCTGATGTGCGAGACAGCAGCATGCAGCCAGCCCGTCCCAGGCCAAGGCATCCCGCAGCATGGCGCCCCGCGGCCCCGCAGAGGTTGCACGATGATGCACGAAAATGGCTCTGAACCGCAGAAAACGTCGGATGACAGGGCGCCATCAATCGCCACACCCCGTCACGCCCCTTATTCCGCCGGTGGTTCCCCGCGCGCTCATGAGGACCTCGGTCAACCTATCGCATCCGCCATATCCCCACCAAATCCCGGCAGAAGACCAGACCTTCAGACCAAAAGAGACTTCAGGAACAGACACTGAGATGCTCCAATCTACGCAGCGATTGCGGTGCCATCAAGACGCCGACGGGATCAGCCAGCGCGGGCGCCGCACCTGCCAATATCCGTATAGACGTCGAGACGACCGCCGTCGAACCCGCGCAGTCGCTTCGCCCTGCTCCAGCAAGAGGAGATGTGTGGCCGGAAGCGGGGCGGTGGCGGGCGTGCCCAAGGAAGGCGCCGCTGCCTCGTCCCACCACCGGTACGATGGAGAGCGGCATCATGAATGCAGCAATTGCGGTTCCTGGCAGTACCAAGATACTAGTGCGGGTTGTGAGAAATCTGCCATCTTGATTTGCATGCCGCATTTCGTTCTGTAGCCCTGCTGATGCGGCACGCGCAGCGTGACTGCGGCCCGGTCGTCTCGCTCAATCGTCGCGATTCCTTCAACCCATTGTGGCAAAGGCTGTTCCGGCGGTGACGATGTGCAGAGCACAAGTCCGCCTCTGACTCCCTGCAGGGTCCTTTCTCACCCCATGCAGCAAAAAGGCGCCAAGATGTCAGATAGTCGACTTTTTTGCAGTTTGTATCTGAGTTGGTCCAGTGCAGGGAAATAGACTCCAAGAATGTATTCAATCTGCACCAAGGAACCTCAGGGATGCTCATTGGACCACCAAACTGCGTTCCTCCGCAAAATCTCTATATCCTAACTAATCGCGCGATTTGCCAATTGATCGTACGCGATCGTGGGCCGTAGACCGCCCATCGGAAAACAGGGAGGAACCGGGATGGCCAATCCATTCGATCTTGCCGATCGGACGGCGCTGGTCACTGGCGCGTCCAGTGGGCTGGGCAGGCATTTTGGTTTAACTCTGGCGGCAGCCGGCGCCAAGGTGGCGGTGACTGCACGCCGTACCGATCTTTTGGCATCCGTGGCGGAAGAGGCTCTGGTCTCCGGGGGCATGGCTGTGCCAATTGGTATGGATGTGACCGATCCAGACAACGTCCGCGCGGCAATCGCGGAAGCGGAAGCAGAACTGGGCAGCGTCGATATCCTGGTTAACAACGCGGGTACAGTGATCACCGAGCCTGCGCTTGATGTGACGGAGGACAACTGGAACGCCGTGATATCAACAAACCTGACCGGAGCTTGGAACGTCGCGCAAGAGATTGCGCGCACCGCAATAGCGAATAGCCGATCAGCCAGCATCATAAACATCGCTTCCATCACCGGCATCCGCGCGGCTGGTCATATCGCGGCCTATGCCGCCACCAAATCGGCACTGTTGCATTTGACCCGGGTATTGGCTCTGGAATGGGCGCGATATGACATCCGCGTCAATGCCCTCGCGCCAGGATATATCCGCACTGATCTGAACGAGGATTTCTTCACCTCCCCCGCGGGCCAGCGCATGATTGACCGAATCCCCCAGCGCCGCTTGGGCGAACAGCGCGAGTTGAATGGTGCGCTTTTGTTGCTGGCCTCGGATGCGTCTTCCTATATGACCGGCAGTGTCATTCAGATCGACGGCGGGCATTTGCAATCCACGCTGTAAGGTCGGTACTCTTTATCAGGTAATTTCTTGTACAGTCCGGCGTAGAGACGGTACCGCGACTGATTCATCTTCCACACTTGAGGCCAGCATCTGGTGGGGAATATCCGCGGCGGCGACTGTACCGGGGACGACATTGCAGGATGAGTTGTGGTCTGCTCGGCTGGGCCGGATGCTATGGATATTCCCGATCATCTGGACGTCAATCAGGACAGCATGGCGACCTGGCCCTTAACATTGAGTCTTGTGTTTGTATGGCCGTTGGGACATTCAGATTTCGTCAGGAGGGTATCTGAAATTCAGCGCGCAAAAAACCTGAGCAGGGCGTTGCACAGGTAGTCCGGGGCTTCCTCCGGAATGAAGTGACCACAGTCCGGAACAACGCCACCGATAACGTTGTTCGCAACGCGACGCAGGGATTCTGCTGGCTCCATCCCGCGACCGCGACCGTGAGGATAGCTCACCGCTCCGCCAAGGGCCAAAACCGGCATGGAAAGCTTGAAATCTTTGATGATCGCCGCATTATTCGCCACGTCCTCGGGGATCAGGCGATAGTAGGCAAAACCCGCACGCAACGCGCCAGGCTGGGTGTAGGTGCGCAGATATTCCGCTAAATCCTCGGCTCCGACCGCGTCTGGTCTGTAAGAGAAGGTTCGGTAGAACCAACTGAGATACTCTGCTTCCCGACCCATCACGAGGGTTTCGGGCAAGTCCGGTGTCATATGGAACTGGTGATGCCACCGCTGCCCGCCTTGGGAAAAGTCGCCACCGCATCCCGGCACTACTACGTCAAGAACGACCAGTTTCTCGACTGCGTCGGAATGCGCGGCGGCTAGGGCATAGGCGACTGGACCGCCCCAGTCGTGACCAACCAGCAGGAAAGATTCGTACCCCAGACATTCGTGGACCAGTTGCCAAATGTCCGCAGCGATCGTCTTCTTGTCATAACCGTCCAGTGGTCGGGAACTGTCCCCCAGCCCACGCATGTCCGGCGTGATGACGGTATAATGGTCTGCTAACACTGGAATAACGTGCCGCCATTCCCACCATGTTTGCGGCCAGCCATGGAGCAATATCACAGGCGGGCCACTGCCGGCTGTTACGTAGTGGAGAACGACGTCGCCAACATCATAGAAGTGGTGGGTGACGCGCGGATCGTCAGGAGATGTCAAGCTATTGGCCAATATGTCTTCTCAGTGTGATCAACATGACGGTGACTGACCGGCCCGGCGAAATTTTCGGACGCCGACCATAATCCTTGCCGCTGCCACACTGCGGCGTCTGTAGACGAGGTGGGTCGGCTCGTCCTTCGACTGCTTCCAGTGCCTGACATGCCGCGGTCGCTTGTGCTCCGATCCATCTGATCGCGCCAGCCGCGTTGTGGACGCTGTCTCTTTCTTTCCTTACGCGTCGTAGCGGCCTACGATGGAGACGCTGGAGACATTTTGGTGAGGGAATCCGCCCAGGTTGTGGGTCATCCCAATCCTGGGATCGGCCAGCTGACGCGCACCAGCACGACCCTGGAACTGCAAGTACATCTCGTACAGCATGCGCAGACCTGACGCACCGATCGGGTGACCAAAGCATTTCAGGCCCCCATCAATCTGACATGGGATCTGGCCGTCCGAGTTGTAGAAACCGTCCAGGATATCCCTCCAGGCAGTGCCTTCCTCGCTGAGATAGAGATCTTCCATCGTCACCAGTTCCGTGACGGAGAAGCAGTCATGCACCTCGAACATGCTGACTTCGTCGCGGGGTTTCTTGATTTCTGCCTCCTTGTAAGCTCGCTCAGCTGCTCGGCGGGTCGTCATGAAATAACTCCCGTCCCAGCTATTGTGGCTGGCTTCTTGACCATTAGACACGGCTAGCTGTAGCGCTTTGACTGATACGATGTCTTGTTTACCCATGCTTTTGGCTATTCGCGGCGTAGTTACGATGGCGGCGGCAGAGCCGTCCGAGACACCACAGCAATCGAACAGGCCCAGCGGCTCGGCTACCATAGGCGCGTTGAGAACCGTCTCAACAGTGATTTCTTTCTGAAGGTGCGCTTTCGGGTTCTTGGCGCCGTTCTCATGGCTCTTCACCGAGACTTGGGCCATTGCCAGTTTGAGATCGTCGGCCTTAACGCCATGCTTGGCCGAATAGGCTGTCGCGAGTTGGGCAAAGCTGCCTGGCGCCGACGCGTTGGGCCAGTACATGTCGGCCACAGCGCCGCGCATGCGCTGCGGCAGACCACCGTATCCTGTATCTTTCAGCTTCTCCACTCCAACGGCGATCGCGATGTCCGCTGCGCCGGACGCCACGGCGTAACAAGCGCCGCGGAAGGCTTCGGTCCCGGACGCGCAGTAGTTCTCTACCCGGGTGACCGGTATGTACGGGAGGCGCAAACTGACTGCGAGTGGCACGCCGGACTTGCCAACATGCTGTTCTTCGATGGCCGTAGAAAACCAGGCTGCATCAATCTGACTGCGTTCGATGCCCGCATCGTTCAGGCATTCCTCGACCGCTTCGACGATCAGGTCTTCGGCATTCATGTCCCACCGCTCGCCGAACTTCGAGCAGCCCATACCCAGGATCGCCACTTCGTCCTTGATGCCACGGGGCATGTCAGTGTCCTCGCATTCGTGTCTTTGTACCCAATCTATGTTTTGCGAAGCGTCAGGTGAAGCATTCTCGGACCTTTCGGGATAAATCTCCTTGCCATCGGGATTTCACAGTCGATCAGCGCTGTTTTCTTTGATTGACGTCAGTCCTTCAGGTGTCCCTTCCGAGAACTGGCATCACGGTCGTGGCTACCGAATTCATCGTGGAGCAGCTTGTAGACGCGGCCTCTGTTGCTGAAAATCCAGGACAGACTTTAAATTTGTGTTCTCCAGTTTCTGTGATCCAGAGCGTTGGCGACGCAAGTGAAGGTTGCAGCCGAGCATATGCGACAACAGCCTTGATTGCTCGCACCTCGTCACCGTCATTTTGACATGCCGCGCCGTGATGAAAACTGGATGCCTGCTGCGTTTGAACCGAAAGGCTTACGACTCTTTTCGCTTGCCCGGAAGCACGTCCATGGACGGATGAAATATCAAACCAGCACTCCCAACGCTTCAGCCAATTCCGGAAAGCTGTCCACTATGATGTCGCAATCCGGATTTGCTGACGGATCAGGCGGGCCTGCTGGGCCCCATTCGTGCGGCCTGCGAACGAAAGCGGTTCTGAATCCGACAGCCCGAGCAGCATCCAGATCGAAGTTGTGGCAAGCCACCATGCAGCATTCGCTGACATTCAGCTGCAGATAATTTGCTACCGTTTGATAACTTTCCGGAAGTATCTTGTATTTGCCGATCCCTTCGCAACTGAATACCGCATCCCACGACAGGCCGTTCTTCTTCGCTGTATCCAGGATCAGCCGGTAAGACAGGATGGTGAAGCTGCAGACAAGATATTGCTCGCGCAGTTTCGGCTGGGCTGCCGGAAAGTCCGGCCAGCAAGTGAAATTATGGGGCGCTTCGTAGGCAACGGCGTGGATGTCCTCCTCTGTAAACGCGTTCAGGTCATGTTCCTTGACCAGCGCTTCCAGGGTAAATCGGTGGGCGTCATCGAAAGTATAAGCAGGCGGCTCATTTTCGCCGAGGTTGAGCATCGCGCCCAGGCTGCGCCGACGCAGATCATTGGTGATTTCGGTCCAATCCTTCTTGATACCGTGTCGGGCACCAGCGCTGGCCAGAGCTGTCTTGAAGCCCGTGTGCCAGTCGAGGATCGTACCACCGGTATCAAAAGTGAGGGCCTTCACGCCGGAAAGGCTCATGGGTTTTCTCCTGCAGTATGGTCTGGGGTCGCTTTCCAGAAATACTTGATGAAGCCGCGTTTGTCGTCGACCCCGCGGCGACGGAAGACCATTTTTACGGGCATGCCGACTTCAACTTCGCCAGGTGAAACATCCGTCATGTCAGCCATCAGCCGTCCGCCTTCGTCGAACACCACCATGCCGAAATGGGTTGGCGGGTCTGGCGAATAGGTCAGGTTGTCCGCTGTCCAGCTTTGTACTGTTGCCGGGATCTCGGCAAAAGGGTGCGGGTCTTGGCTGTTGAACGCCCCGCAATTCGGGCTCACGCACGCCCGGGTCTTGGGATATTGCACTGTCCCGCATATTCGGCATTTGCCGCCAACGAATCCCAGCACCATGTCACGATTGCGGTAGAGTGCGCTGAGCGCCGTCGGCGCGTCCAACTCGGCCCGAATGCCGCGGTCCTGGTCCAGCAGATTGTTGAAGCTGAGGTAACGGTTGTAGTTTGTTTCTTCCTTGCGTCGCGCCAGATAGCCCTTGACGCCCTGACGGGGCGACAGGGACAAGAGCGCTTCGGTTGTCCGAAAGACCAGCACATCGCAGCCTTGGCCCCAGCCGATCACCACAATCGTCTGGCCTGGATTGGCGTCTTGCAGGCAATCTACAAGCATCAACAGCGGGTGAGCGGTTCCGGCATGTCCTACCTGCGCCTGCAGGTTGTCACGCACAGTCTCGCTCGCGATTCCGGCGGCGTCAGCTATTTTTTGCGGCACGCCGCGAATGAGCGTCGGCATGATGAAGTGATCGACGGAGTCGATGTCGATGCCGGTATCCTCCATCGCCGCTCGGATGGCGCGCGGGGCGATCTTGAAATAGCCTTCGTCCCGGATCCAGCGTTCTTCCCAATTGTAGTCATACTTGCTGTCGCTGCCACGATAATGGTCCACGAAGTCGATTGACAACTGCGATCCGCCCAGATATTCGGCGATCAGATCATCGCTGCCCACGGTGAAGGCTGCCGCCGCGTCTCCGAACTGCAGTTCCTGAGGGCCGGATGTCTGCGTCCTCCGCTTGTCGGCAGTCACAAACAGGGAGTCGCCATTGGCGGCATTGCGCAGGGAATTCAGCACGCCGGACGTCCCGGCCCGTTGCGATCCGGCAAAATCCATGGTGACGATCGATTCGTCCAGATTGAGGGCTACTGCCACGATGCCCGCATTCTGACGGTCGTCGAAGGGCAAGGTTGTCGATGCAAATGTGACCCCGGTGACGGACGATGTCGAGCCTTTGTCCAGACGCGCCGACGTCAGGCAATCCCGCGCAGCTTCCACCGCCATAGTCAGGCTGTCTTCATCCCAGTTGCAGATCGCGCGCTCACCCTTGGCCAGACCCATGACGGCCGGATTGAACCAGGCGTTGGCTTCTGCAATCGCCTTGCGGCTCAGGCGAAGGCGTGGAATGTAGGCGCCATAAGCTTTCAGTCCGACTGTCATGGTGTTCGTCTCGCTCTTCGGACGCGATGTCTTCTGTCTGACTTTAATTTGTGGCTTGTCTGATTTGGGCCGTCATGACCTTTCCGACATCGGGCCGGGTTGGGCGGCTGTGACTGGGCAAGTAGCTAGCCGCCATTCGCCTTGCGAAAATCCGGCTTCTGCTTGTTGAGGAAGGCATCGAATCCGATCCTTGTTTCCTCATCCCGAAAGGATTCGGTGATGAACCCGGCTTCCATGTCAAGTTGCTCTCCGAAGCTGTTGTCAGGCGCGGCTTCGATCAATTTCTTGATTCGGCGGATGGCGTTCTGTGGTCCGTCGGCCAAGCGGTTTGCAATTGCCATTGCATCTTCCAGCGCGCTCCCGGGTTCGCTCAGGCGGTTGATGACGCCATGGCGATGCAAGGTTTCAGCTTCCACCGGATCGCCGAACAGGCACATCTCGGTTACCATCTGGCGGGGCAACAGGCGCATCAGCGAGGCCGTCGCACCGCCATCGGGGCTAAGCCCGATCTTGACGTAGGCGACCACGAACCGCGCTTCGCGCGAGGATATGATCAGGTCGCACGAGAGCGCCAGTGAGACGCCGGCGCCGGCGGCTACCTTCTCGACCGCCGAAATGACAGGTTTCGGACAGGCGCGGATCGCCTTGATCCAGTCGTGCAGTTGATTGACCGAAGCCATCGAAACCGAGCAGGGTTGGGTGCGGCGGCGTGGAAAATTGCCTACGTTGCCGCCGGAGCAGAAGACGCCGTTGGCCCCGGTCAGAATGATCGCCCGGATGGTGGGGTCCGATCCGGCGTCGATGATAGCCGACATCGCCTTTTCATAGATGCCTTTGGTTATGGCGTTCCGGGTTTCCGGGTCGTCGAGAGTCAGGACCATGATATCGTCCTGACAGTCGATATGGATGTCAGTGGGCATGAGTGTTTCTGCGTTCTTTGGACATGAGTTTAGGTATGTCAGGATTTATCGCGGAAGGCTATGTTCTAAAGTTACATAGTAAGGTGGTCTCGGAAAATCGGACAGGTTTTTAAGGTGTGTTCCGCTTTGTGACAGATGAAACTCCTGCCAATGATCAGTGCATCTGTGTGGATGTCCTTGATGAGGTCGGCATTCCTCGGTCTCTCGGCGTGTAAGGTCAGCCGCTGTGGTGTGCGGCCTCTTCATACGGCTGGTCGCCATAGTGCGGAGCGCTTCCGAGAACAATCCGTCAATATCAATATCGGCTACTTCTGCAATAGCCTTGCCATTCGGAAAGACGTTTCTTTCCGTGCAGGATGCAGTTCTTTTGGGGCCCTTTTCGTGCAGTCCGATCAGATGCGGCCTTCGGCAGACGGATAGTCGTTGATACCCAAATCTTCGCGGAAATCAGCCGACATTTCGGCCTTGGCTTCTTCCAGGGGTATGCCGGTTGCATCAGCGATCTTCACGACAGCATCGTAGATCGCCAGCACGCCTGCGGCATCAACCAGCGCGGCGTCGCCAATTTCCCTTTGCAGCGCCTCGCGGGCTATCGGAAAAGCCGTTCTGTCCTCAAAGAACGTGTCGGCAAAATATGCCAGCGCCGCGCTGGCGGCGACCCCAGCAGAACTGCCGTCGCCCTCCACGATAGCGGTCAAGTTATAATCATTTCCAGTATGTTCGCCGCTCCCACGGAGCAAAACCGCATGACTGGTGGTTCAGTAGACACATTGGTTTATGGCCGAGACACGCGCGGCCAGGAATTCTGTTTGGGCATGGGTCAAGTCACGGTATTCGATCCCGAAATCCCTTAGTTTGTTGTCGGGAAGGTACTGGACTTTGTCCAGATCGAAGAAGCCGACTACCTCGCTCGGTACCAGGCTCAGCGCTCGGTGGATGTTGACGCCAGTCAGACCATCGTACATTCCGGCCTCGGCTTCAGTGACATCTTCTGGCGCTACGGTCGGCACCCATGCCAGACCGTCCCTTGCGCCCGCGGGTCGATGCTGGGATGGCGTGCCATCGATGGGTCGAGGCAGGTCATGACGTGGAAGGCCCATCGCATCGCAGAAACTGTCGACGGCGACTACCGTCGCAACGACACCAATGGCTTCGACATAGTGGCCGTCTGTCAAGCCGTCGGTAATGGCGTCGTCAAAGAACTTCCGGGTCAGGCGACCGGCATCAGTACGGGTCCGGTGGACGACTTCAATCAACGCCGCCGGAAGATCCGTGACCGAGGTATGTTCCCCGGAAACGGCATATGGAGACACAGCGTTTTTTCGTTCAATGCATAACGCGCAGGCTGGTGCAGCTCGGACTTCTTGCGCGATGGCAACGCGCTCGAAGCCTGTGAACCAGGCGCCCGGCCGCGCAAGTCGCCTCCAGGCGCGCTGATGGGCATCGGCGAGATCGGTACGAACTGACAAGGGGCTGTGGTCATATCCAATCATGGTCGGCACCTTCTCGCCATCGCGGCAGGTTGCGTGTTGCTGTTGTACAGATGCTTATCATGTTCATGCCCGGATCGGCAGGTTGTCGGGTCCAGCATGATGCTTTACATCGTTTATGTCGCGGTCAGCCAGCCATCAAAATCCGCCAGCGCTCGTATCGCCATCGCGTGCTTGCGGTCGCGCCCCTTCAAGCGCTTGCCGCTGGATTTCGGTGGTGGCATGAGGCCGAAATTGATGTTCATCGGCTGGAATGTCTCGGCGTCCGCCCCGCCGGTGATATGGCGCAGCAAGGCGCCTAGCGCCGTTGTTTCCGGTGGGGAGGCGAAGGTTTCTTTCAACCGCTCCGCCGACGCCATGCGGCCAGCGAGAAGGCCGATGGCGGCACTCTCTACATAACCCTCGACACCAGTGATCTGCCCGGCAAAACGAAGCCGCGAGTCGGCGCGAAGGCGCAACTGTTCGTCCAAAAGCTTCGGGCTGTTCAAAAAAGTATTGCGATGGATGCCGCCAAGCCGGGCAAATCGTGCGTTTTCCAGACCAGGAATCATTCTGAAGACTGCAGCCTGTGCGGCGTATTTCAGTTTGGTCTGGAAACCGACCATATTGAACAGCGTGCCCAGAGCATTGTCCTGGCGCAGTTGCGCCACTGCATGCGCCTTTCCGCCTGTATGAGGGTTGGTCAGGCCGATCGGTTTCATGGGGCCATAACGCAAGGTTTCCCGGCCGCGCGCCGCCATCACCTCAATTGGCAGGCATCCTTCGAAGAAAGGCGTGTTTTTCTCCCATTCCCTGAATTCGGTCTTGTCGCCGTCGACCAGCATGTCGATGAAGGCGTTGTACTGCGCCTCGTCCATGGGGCAGTTGATGTAGGCCTTGGTATCGCCCCCGGGACCGGGCTTGTCGTAGCGCGATTGCCGCCAAGCGATGCTTTCGTCGATCGAGTCAGCATGGACAATGGGCGCGATGGCGTCGAAAAAGGCCAGTGCATCCTCACCTGTCAGTTCCAGAATAGCCTTTGACAGAGTCGGCGACGTCAGCGGTCCGGTGGCCACGATCACGCTGTCCCAATTTGGCGGGGGGCATTCGGCCACTTCACCACGTTCGATCTTGACCAGTGGGTGGGCCTCCAACGCCTGTTGGACAGCGCCTGCAAAGCTATTCCTATCCACGGCCAGGGCGCCGCCAGCAGGCACTTTGTGGGCATCGGCCGCGTCAAGAATCAAGGAACCGGCGCGCCGCATTTCTGCGTGCAGGACGCCCACTGCGTTGTATCCGGCATCGTCCGATCGGAAGGAATTGGAGCACACCAACTCCGCCAGCGTCTCGGTCTGATGGGCATCAGTACCGCGAACCGGACGCATTTCATGCAGGATGACCGGCACGCCGGCCTGCACGGATTGCCACGCGGCCTCGCAACCGGCCAAGCCACCTCCCACGATGTGAATGGGCGGCAGAGCGGAAGATGCGTTCACCGTTTCGGGGTCAGGCCGCCAGCGCGGCGACATCCTGTACCGATGGCGGTGCGAAGCGCTCGCCATGAGCGTCTGCCAGGATTGCGCATTCGTTGGCAAAGGACTCGACGCCGACCTGATGCACCCAGGACAGCACGCCGCCGGTATACATCGGGAATCCCCAGCCCAGTATCGACCCGACATCGGCGTCGGCCCGGTTTGTCACAACGTCTTCCTCCCGGCAGCGTAAGGCTTCCAGCGCCTGAATATGCAGTAGCCGGCGTTTGATTTCGCCAGCTTCCGGTTGGACGGCGGCGCGGTCGAAATGTTCGGACAAGTCCGGCCACAGGCGCTTCTGATCGTTTTCGGGCCAGTCATAGAAGCCTTTGCCCGCCTTTCGTCCCGGGCGATTCAAGGTCTCGACAAATAGTTCGATAACGTCTTCAGCGGGGTGCCCCTCGTAGGCGTCGCCCAGATCCTTCTGCCACTGGCGGCGGACACTCAGCAAGAGGCTAAGGCTGGTATTGTCCACGACCTCCAGCGGGCCGACTGGCATGCCGGCAGTCCTGGCCACGTTTTCGATCAAGACGGGCGCAACGCCTTGCTTCAGCATGGCGATACCTTCCATCACGAAGGAGGCGAATACCCGGCTGGTGAAGAAGCCGCGTCCGTCATTGACGACGATGGGCGTCTTGCCGATCGCCTGGACGTAATCGAGGGATTTTGCGACGGTTTCGTCGCTGGTTTCGTCGCCGCGGATGATTTCGACCAGCGGCATCTTTTCAACCGGCGAGAAGAAATGAATGCCGATGAAGTTCGCAGGACGAGCGCTGGCTTCTGCCAGACTGGTGATCGGAAGGGTCGACGTGTTGGAGGCGAAGATGGCGTCGTCGGCAATCTTGGCTTGAGCCTTCGCCGTGACGTCGGCCTTGAGTGCGCGATCTTCGAACACCGCTTCGATAATCAGGTCTCTCCCGTCCAGTGCTTCGTAGTCGGCCGACGCCGTAATGCGGTCCATTTGGGCAGCCAGGGCATCTGCCCTCATCCGTCCCTGTCTGACCCGTTTTTCCAGCGGCGTAGCTGCACGGACCTTGCCTGCCTCGGCGCTGTCTTGGTCCACGTCCATGAGGACAACGTCGATGCCGGCCCCGGACGAGACGCCGGCGATTCCGGCGCCCATCATGCCAGCGCCCAGGATACCCAGTTTGTCGACCCTGGATTTAGGCACACCCTCAGGCCGAGCCTTGAGCTTGCGGGCGTTGGCCATTTCGAAAAAACCGGTGCGCACCATCGCCTTGGTCACCGGGCTTCGGATCATGTTGACGAGATACTTGCTCTCCACGCGCAGCCCGACGTCGATGCTGGTCTGGCAGCCTTCGTAGACGCAGGACAGGATCGCCTGAACCGCAGGATAATTTCCGCAGGATTTCTCACGGCCCATGGCATTGGCGGCGGGAAATAGCTGCAAGCCTGAGGGGCTTTGCACCGCCCCGCCCGGAATTCGGAACCCTTTCCGGTCCCATGGCTGGGTTGCATCCGGATTGTCGAGCGCCCATTGCCTGGCCACCGCCATCGACTGGCCCGCGGGCGCGATCTGGTCGATCAGGCCCATCTTGTGCGCGGCGTCTACCGTATATTTCCTCCCGTCAAGCAGCATTTTGAGCCCGGCCTGGAGGCCCAGCATCCGCGGCACCCGTTGTGTTCCGCCACCGCCGGGCAAGACGCCAAGCGTGACTTCGGGCAGACCGACACGTGTCTTCGGATTGTCGACCGCGACCCTGTAGTGACAGCACAAGGCGGTTTCGAAACCACCGCCCAGCGCGTGTCCGTTGATCAGCGCCACGAATGGCTTGCCGCCGGTTTCCATCAGCCGACCCAGTCTGTCGAACATCAGGAACTGGGGCAGGATTTCGTCGACCGTGCGATCTTCCAGGAATGTGTCGAGATCCGCACCAGCGATAAAATCGTCCTTTCCCGACGTCACGATCACACCCCTTACCGCATCATCGGCCACGACTTTCTCCACTTCCTGCCGGAAGAGGTCCATGGTTGTTTCGTTCATGACGTTGACTGGTCGGTCGGGAATGTTCCACGTGATTGTGGCGATGCCGTCAGCATCAAGGGTGGTTTCGATCATCTTTGGCGGTCTCTTGCGCGACAGGGCAACTCAGCCGAAGACTATAGGACACGGGACTTGAAAGACGAACAGGCCGGGTGTCACATTCACTGGCGGACGTTGAACGCAACAACAGCAGAGAAAGGAATCCTGCCATGAACGAAATGGTCAGCATTCAAGGTAAATCCGAAGGAATGGGCCGGATCGCCACCGAACGGCGGGAGCATCTCTTTCTGATCACCATTGACCGGGCGGAAAAATACAACGACTTTACACCGAAGATGTGCCTCGAACTGGCCGAGGCGTATCACGAATACGAAGCCGACCCGACCCTCCGCTGTGCTGTCCTGTCGGCGGAGGGCGACAACTTTACCGCCGGTCTCCAGCTTGGCGAATTCGACATCACAGAGCCGGACTTCTTCCCGAGGGAACTGGTTGATCCGCTGAACCTCCGAGAGCCCTTTCGGAAAAAGCCCGTGATCGCGGCGGTCAAGGGTATATGCTTCACGATCGGGATTGAACTGATGCTGGCTGCCGACATCGTGATCGCCGAAGCAGACACACGCTTCGGCCAGATAGAGGTCAAAAGGGGCTTGATGGCTTTCGGCGGCGCCACGATGCGCTTTGTCGAACGGGCCGGGTGGGGGAATGCGATGAGTCTGCTGCTGACCGGCGATGAATTCGACGCAACGACGGCGAGCCGCATGGGCTTCGTCCAGGAAATCGTGGACAAGGGCCAAGGCCGAGTTCGGGCGATGGAACTGGCCCGGACCATAGCCCGGCAGGCGCCGCTGGCTGTCCAGGCGACCCGGGCCAACGCTGCGATCTACGAGCGTGAAGGTCCGGCAGCCGCCGTGGCCGCCTTCGATTGCCAACTGAAAGAAATTGCCGCCACAGAGGATTTCGCCGAGGGCGTGCAGTCGTTCATTGAGCGGCGCGATGCGGTTTTTGCCGGCCGCTGACGGAGGGGATGATGAGTGACGACATCCGACAGCAACACGACATGGGCGGGCTGGACAAGGGGCCAGTCACGCTGGACGAGCACGAAATCGAGCCGTGGGAAAAGCGTATCGAGGCGATCATGCGTCTATGCTCGATGCGGGAAGATCCGATCCTGACGGTCGACGAATTGCGTCGCGGAATCGAGGAACTCCCTGCAGAACTCTACGATACGTTGACGTATTACGAGCGTTGGATCATGTCGCTGACGAATATTCTGGTCGAGAAGGGTGTCGTCAACCGCACCGAACTGGAGGAACGCGTCAGGGAACTGGAGGCGATGGAGTGACCGAAGCACGCTTTCAGGTCGGCGATCCCGTTCTTGTCACGTCCCGCTATCCTACCGGACGCCGCCATATTCGCACGCCCTTCTATATCCGCGGCAAGATCGGCAAGATCGAGCGGATCTGTGGCGCCTTCAAGAACCCTGAGGACCTGGCCTTCGGAAAATACGAGACCATCCGCATCCCGCTATATCGTGTTCGCTTCGATCAGGTTGAAGTCTGGAACGATTACGCCGGGAATCCCGACGACACAATCGAAGTCGAGATATTCGAGCACTGGCTGGAACCGGCCGAAGGAAGCGCCACCGATGCCCCATGAACAGCACGAACACGCACACGACCATTCTCATGCGCCGATCCAGGCAGACGAGCGGCAGGGCTACTACCAGCGTCTGGCCGATGCGACACGCAACCTGCTGATCGAGAAGGGTGTTTTCACCGCCGGCGACATGCGCGCGATCATCGAGAAAATCGATGGTCGTTCCCCAGCGCTCGGCGCCAGGATCGTGGCGCGCGCCTGGACTGATCCACCGTTCAGGAAGAGGCTGCTTGCTCGTGGCAAGCAGACGATGCTGGAGGAGATGGATATCGACCCGGTGGTGGCCGATATCGTGGTCGTCGAGAATACGCCGGACGTCCACAACGTCGTCGTCTGCACGCTCTGTTCTTGTTATCCGGTCTTCATCCTGGGCCGACCCCCGGACTGGTACAAGAGCTATGCCTATCGCAGCCGGGTTGTACGGAATCCCCGTGGCGTCCTGCAGGATTTCGGAACGACCATCGACCCCGCGCGGGAGGTGCGTGTTCATGACTCGACCGCCGACATGCGCTATCTGGTGATCCCGATGCGGCCTGACGGGACTGACGGCTGGCCGGAAGACAAGCTCGCCGAACTTGTCACACGCGATACGATGGTGGGGACAGCAGAAGTTTCTATCGCAAATTGATACCGGAAAGCCAAGGCTTTCGCTTGCGCTCTTGACGATCGCGTCAGCATTTAATATTTGCAAATGCAAATATGACCATCAGGAAAACTTGTCATGGAATTCGGCTACTTTACGCTGAGCGACAATCATTATCCAAACAATCCGCGGACGCCGAACGATTTTGTCCTGGATATCCGCGAACAGACGATTCTGGCCGACAGGCTAGGTTACCATTCGGCCTGGATCGGCGAACACCACTTTGATTCGCTGGGTGTCAATTCCCGGCCGGACCTGTTGCTGGCAAGTGTTATCTCCGAAACCGCTCACATTCGCCTCGCGCCCGCAGTGGCGGTGTTGCCGCTGCACCATCCGGTTCACGTGGCCGAAACCTGGGCGACACTGGATCTGCTGTCCGGAGGGCGCGTCGATTTTGCAGCCGGACGTGGTTATGACCGGCGGGAGTACGCCCCCTTTGGTTCTGACTTCATGAAATCGGCTGAATATTTTGAAGATTCCATCAAGGTTATCTTGAAGGCCTGGGGCGATGGTCCGTGGAGCCACGAGAGCGAGTTTCACAGCATTCCCGAAATGGAGATCACGCCCAAGCCAGTGCAGAAGCCAATTCCGTTCTACACGGCGTCTTTCTCCACCACCTCCCTTGAGATTGCCGCCCGCCACGGCACGAACGTGATCTGGGCGCCATTTGCAGCCGGCATGGTCTATGGCGGGCTGGACAAGGCGGTGGAAGCCTATCACGCAGCCTGCGACAGGGAAGGCACTGATCCCGGCCGCAAGATGTGCAGCTATTTCATCTATGTCGACGAAGACGATGCCTACGGTCGACGGACCCAGATGGACTATTTCAGGCATTGCGCCCTGCCGGCCTTCACCGGCGATCCGGCAAAGCTGCCGCCCACCATGCAATACTTCGTCAAGATCATCGAAATTCTGGAAGACATGCAGGCGCAGGACCTGTCAGATAAATCCATTCTGCTCGGATCGCCGCAAAAAGTGATCGATACGCTGAAGCAAATCGAGGAAACCGGCATGGATGAGGTGATCCTCTACTTCAACGTCGGCAACAAGGACAAGGAGATCGTCAAGGAACAGATGCACCTCTTCATGGACGAAATCGCCCCCCATTTCGAGGGCGAGCATAACGCTCGGCGGGCGCGCTTGCAGGCGGCGTGATTCAAAGTTGGACGGCGACTGACCGGAGACGGTGGTCTTGCATGACGAACGTGACTCTTGTCTTGTTCCCTGCGCCGATGCCTGTACTTGCCGAAATGCCGGTCTCACGATCAACTGCGGCAGCCGCACGGGCAGGGTAGGCGGCTGTACCGTCGCTTCCGGGTTAGAAACCGATGACAACCAAAAGCGCGGATTTCGATCTGACGGCCTACCTGCCTTTCCTCGTGAATCGTACCGGCGTACGGCTTGCTTCAGCATTTTCGCAAGCGATCAGGCATCATGGCATCAGCCTGCAGATGTGGCGAGTCCTGGCAGCACTACATCATCAGGACGACCTTCGGATCAGCGACCTGTCCAGCCTGACATCCATTGATATCTCTACCCTGTCCCGACTGGTCGGCAACCTGGAGAAGCTGGATCTTGTAGCGCGTCGCCGGAACAACGACGAAGACGCCAGGGTGGTTACCGTCGAACGGACCGCCAAGGGTCGCGCCATGACAGAGGCCATCATTCCGGTAGCGCAACATTATGAGGTTGTGGCGCTGGCTGGGTTCAGCCGACAGGAGGCCCGCACGCTCAAGATGATGCTGGCGCGCGTCCATGCCAATCTTGATCAAACCCAGCTCAACGCGAACGATTCTGGGGCGGCGACCTAGATCTGCGGCGCGCCGATTATGCGTGCGCGGTTTCGAATCCTTCCAGGAAAGAGAATACGTTTTTTCCCAGGTCCGGCACGTTGTAGCCGCCTTCCTGGATCAGCACTGTAGGCAACTCCAGATTGCCGATGGCGCGGGCGATGCGATTGAATCCGGGAGTGGTCAGGCTGATGCCCTGCAACGGATCCTTCTCGTAGCCATCAAGACCCAGTGCCACCAACAGAATATCAGGGCTCCACGCCGAGATCCGGTTCAGAGCCGTATCAAGCGACGAAAGATAGCTGTTGTCGCCGGTATTGCGGGCCAGCGGCAGGTTGAGATGGCAGCCGACGCCATCTGCCGCGCCGCGCTCGTGCCCATGACCGGCGAAGAAGGGGTAGAAATCCGTCGGGTCGCAATGCAGCGAGACCGTCAGAACGTCCGAACGATGGTAAAATATGCCTTGCGTGCCGTTACCGGCGTGAACATCCACATCCAGGATTGCCGGTCGCTTGCCCTGGCGCACGGCATACTGGGCGGCAATCGCGATATTGTTCAGGAAGCAGAATCCTCCCGCCATGTCGACGTAAGCGTGGTGTCCCGGCGGTCGGCAGAGGGCATAGGCCGAACGGGCGCCGTCCAGCACCAGCTTCGTCGCATGCAGTGCCGTATTGGCGCTGTCACACGCGGCTTCCCAGGACGTCGGGCCGATCGGCGTCGAGAGATCAGTCGTGTGATAGCCGATCTGTCCGATCAGGTTCTCCGGTCTTGTCGCCATGTGGCGACCGGGGTGAATATTCGGAAAAACCTCGTCGCCGTCTCTACAGGTGGTTTTCCATCGGCCATGCACTGTCGACAGGAAATCCAGGTATTCCGCAGAGTGGATGTCTGCTCGCGGTCCTGGCCCGAAGTCCGCCGGTGCAGTGATGACGCCGCCTTGTGCTTTTAGTTCCGCGACGATCGCTTCGGCGCGTGCCGGCATTTCCGGATGCGTCTGAAATGTCCCGGCCTTGAAATAGAGTTTCGGATCGTGTCGTTCATGGCCCGGGTGGAAGATAATCGGAAGCATGGTACCTCGCAGGCAATAAAGAGGCGATATATCCCGCCGATGTATCATGGGGCTCGCTTGCTGGCCAAGCGCAGGTGCCGGAGCATCGGCCATACAACAGGCGGGAACCGATCTGCATCATTGCATCATTCCCCCGTCGTCGCTAGACATCAGAACGAATATCTGTCGCCGGCCTCCGCTCTGGGAATCCATTGGCCGCAGCGCTTTCCTTGCAGCGCGGGCGCGGCTCAGCGAGCAGACTGCCATTCCTCCTGTTCGACCCTCGATCAACGCCTCCGATCCGTCACGGTCAGGAAAACGTGGTGAAGGCCTTGCCTGCGCGCTTCTGTTTGTTGCGCCTGTCTTGTTTGCGACCAACATGCTGGCTGCGAAGGCGACAGCCGACCTGATGCCGCCGGTGGCGCTGGCCTTCTATCGTTGGCTCGGTGCCATGCTTCTGCTGGCTCCGGTCGTTTGGCCACGGTTTTGGCGCCAGCGCCGTCATTTGCGTCGGGAATGGCCGGATCTGCTGGTTTTTGGCGCTCTCGGCATGGGGGTATGCGGCGCTTTCGTCTACGTCGGAGCTGATACGACCACGGCGACGAACATCGGCCTGATCTACTCCAGTTCGCCGGTCCTGATCATCGCCATCTCGGTGCTTTTTCTGGATCAACGGATTGGAAGAAGTGCTTTCGCCGGTGTCTTTCTGGCGCTGTTTGGCGTACTGCTGATCATCGCACGAGGCAATCCTGATGTCCTGGTCCGGGTTGATTTCGTCGTCGGTGACCTGTGGATTCTCGCTGCGGCAATTGGCTGGGCGACCTACTCCGTGATGCTGAAACACCGGCCGACCGGGTTTGACACACTTACCCGATTCTTCGCGATTTGCCTGGGTGGTGTCATTATACTGCTTCCCTTCACTGTAGCCGAGCACCTGATGGGCGAACAGATGGCCTGGACCGGTGAAACCATCGGCTGGCTCCTGTTGGTGGCGGCAGTGCCGGGCGTCGCGGCCTACGCAGCCTATTCCTTCATCGTGGACCGGCTGGGGCCGGACAGGGCTGGGCTCATTCTTTACCTTATTCCGCCGTACAACGCGGTTCTGGCCTGGTTCCTGCTTGGCGAAGCGCCGGCATGGCACCATTATGTCGGGGCGGTTCTTGTGATGTCCGGCATCTGGCTGACCAGCCGCAAGCCGCGCCAATCGACGAGAGAAGGATCGCGATGAAACAGATCGACTGGTATTTCGACTACGTTTCGCCCTTTGCCTACCTCCAGTCCCGGCGGTTGCAGGAGTTCCACGGGGCCGCTGAAATCCGCCCGATTCCGGTGCTGTTTGCCGGTCTGCTGAACGCTTTTGACGGACTGGGTCCAGCGGAATTGCCGACCAAGCGGATCTGGACTTACCGGATATGCCAGTTCAATGCCGAACAGTGGGGCATCCCTTTTCGTATGCCGCCGGCCCATCCTTTCAGTCCGCTGCGTTTGCTGCGCCTCACCATCGCGCTGAACAACGATGCCGAGACCATTGATGCCATCTACCGGTTCATCTGGGCGGATGGCCGCGATCCCGACACGGAATGGCCGGCGCTCATGAAGATGCTGGCGATCGGTGATGCCGCCGAGCGGATCAGCGATGACAGCGTCAAGCTGGCGTTGAAGGCGAATACCGATGCTGCCATTGCAGCGGGCGTCTACGGAGTGCCAACCCTGATGATCGACGGTGAAGCTTTCTGGGGCGTCGACGGGACGGATTTCGCCAAGGCCTACCTCGCCGATCCGTCCATTCTTGAATCTGACGCAATGACGCGAATTGATACGCTTCCCAACGCCGCGGATCGCCGACGCCGAGCGGGCGTTGCCTGATTCCTCTCTGTCGTCAACCGCCTTTCGGTGCATCGTGCCCGACCTGCATCTGGCGCGTGTGGCGGTCCGACAGGCCGTCGCCGTCGATGTTTCGGCGGAGTTATGGAGCCCGCCGGACGGCGCCCGTACGCTGGGTGTCGGCTTCTGGGCCGCGATTGATCGGGCGATTGTCCGGGAAACACCGCCGGGCCGGGTGACGACCGTTCTGAACTGCGGTGATGCTGCCGGTCTTGTCCTGGCGGCCTTTGCTGAAAGGCTGCGCCGCGTCCACTTCACCGGTCGTGCATCGGCGGCTGCCAAGCTGGCGGCGATTGCCGAGGCGCATGGTGCGGTTATCCATCCCGGGCCGCCGCCGGACCTTGATCTTCGCGACCGCCTGGACCCGGCCGCCAGTTGTCGGGTCGCGCTGAAAGCGATTCCGGGCCCTGACGGTCGGGACGCCAAAACGGCGCGTTGAATCGCAGCCGCGTGTCGTCTAATCACATCATTCCGTTGACCACCATGGTGCGCGGCGCGGCAGCCGCCTCGAAGAGCCGGAGGGACGAGCCATGAAGATGACGTCGAAGGTGCGTCAGATCCTTAGAAACTACGAAAGCGATTGCCCCGGCACGAAAGGGCAACTGGCCCGCATTCTCATGACAGGCAGGCTAGCCGGTACAGGAAAGGTGGTGATCCTGCCGGTGGATCAGGGCTTTGAACATGGCCCTGCGCGCAGTTTTGCGCCCAACTCACCGGGCAATGATCCGCATTATCATTACCAGCTGGCGATCGATGCCGGCCTGAACGCCTTCGCAGCGCCCCTCGGGCTCCTGGAGGCTGGCGCCGACACCTACGCCGGGCAGATCCCGACGATCCTCAAGGTAAACAGCGCCAACAGTCACGCACGGGAAAAGAACCAGGCGGTCACCGGCTCGGTGGAC
Source organism: Rhodospirillaceae bacterium (assembly GCA_026709535.1). Classification (GTDB taxonomy): domain Bacteria; phylum Pseudomonadota; class Alphaproteobacteria; order Bin65; family Bin65; genus Bin65. The sequence goes on along the minus strand of JAPOST010000110.1, from coordinate 3,204 downwards.
GATGCCCTGCGGCTCGGGTGCTCGGCGATCGGCTTCACCATCTATCCGGCGTCCGACAACCAGTTCGAGATGATGGAAGAAATCCGGGAGATGGCGGCAGAAGCGAAATCCGTCGGTCTGGCGGTTGTGATCTGGTCCTATCCGCGCGGCGGCGGCCTGTCCAAGGAGGGCGAAACGGCCATTGATGTCTGCGCCTATGCGGCCCACATGGCGGCGCTTTTGGGCGCCCACATCATCAAGGTGAAGCCACCCACAGACCATATCGAGCAGCAGGAGGCGCGCAAGGTCTACGAAGCGGAGAACATCGATATCTCGACCTTGGCGAAGCGGATCGAACACGTGATGACGAGTTCGTTTGCCGGTCGCCGCCTGGTAGTCTTCTCCGGCGGTGCGGCCAAGGGCAACGTGGCCATTCTGGACGAGATTCGCGCCCTGCGAGATGGCGGCGCGTCCGGCTCCATCATCGGCCGCAACAGCTTCCAGCGCCCGCGCGCCGAAGCGCTGGAACTGCTGGACAAGGTCGTCAAGATATACAAGGGACAGCTGTAACAGGCGTATGGCCCTCCATTACTTGTCTCCATGACCGATGAAAGATGTCAGCTTTACCTGATCACGCCGCCGGCCTTTGAACCGGTTGCTTTCGCCGCGTGTCTGCAAGTTGCGCTGGATGGCGGGCCCGTCGCCTGTCTGCAGTTGCGCTTGAAGGATGCGTCGGATGATGAGGTGCGCCGCGCGGCGGAAGCCCTGATTCCTGTTTGCCACGCCCGCGATATTGCCTTTCTGGTGAATGACCGGCCGGACCTCGCGGCCGAAGTGGGCGCCGATGGAGTCCATGTCGGACAGAATGATGCGGCATATGCCGATGCCCGTGCGATGGTAGGCGAGAACGCCACGGTGGGTGTCACCTGTCATGACTCCCTGCACCTGGCGATGGATGCGGCGAACGCCGGCGCCGACTATGTGGCGTTCGGCGCTTTCTTTGCCACCCGGACCAAGGAGATCAGGACGCGCGCGCAGCTGGATACGCTGGGCAATTGGGCCTTGGCAACGGTCGTGCCCTGCGTCGCGATAGGTGGCATTACGGTGGAGAACTGCCGATCCCTGGTCGAACGGGGGGCTGATTTTCTGGCTGTGGTCGGGGGCGTATGGGATCATCCTGACGATCCGGCGGTGGCCATCCGAGCGTTCAACGCGATATTTGACGGCTGATCAGCCGATGAATGGACCGACGAGCGCGATGACGGCGGGAAGCAGGATGGCAAGGGCGGCAGCGAGCACACCGACCTTCAACAGGATCGGGCCGATCCTTTCGATGACCGGATCCCGATAGTCGTAGACCATTTCCTTGATGGTTGTGCGCGGGGGCATCTTCCGGATCTTTCTCCTGCCAATCCTTCTGACTTGGAGTTTCAGAATCGCCATGCAAGAGGTTGGTGGATGGTGCTGTGATATCATCAGAGCAGGAGCGTCACGGACCCGCTGGCTTGCCAGACTTCCATCTTCGCCCACGACCGTCGGGCCTATTCTTCCGAACTGAGACGGGTTTCCCGAAAAGGCCTTGCGACTGCAATCCAATTGCCGTTCGGCGGGCCTGTCATCCAGACTGGCGCGTGTTTGGCCATCGACCAGGGCAGGCAAATCTCCTAGCTTGCTGTCCGAAGCCAGCAACGAAAGGATAATGCCGTGGCGCGTATCGGATGGATTGGACTAGGGGTAATGGGCGGGCCGATGGCCGGCCATCTGGCGAATGCCGGGCACGAAGTTGCCGTGTACAACCGCACGCGCTCCAAGGCCAATGCCTGGGTCGAAGAGTATGCAACCGGCAGGGTCGCAGAGACGCCCAGAGCAGCGGCGGCTGGCGCCGAGTTCGTCTTTTCCTGCGTGGGAGACGATAACGATGTTCGCGCCGTTACGGTTGAGAACGACGGCGCTTTCGCTGCTATGACGTCCGGATCCATCTTCGTCGATTGCACCACCGCATCGGCATCGGTCGCCAGGGAACTGGCGGGAGCGGCGGAGGTCGAAGGCATCGGCTTTCTGGACGCACCGGTCTCCGGAGGTCAGGCAGGCGCCGAAAACGGCGCTCTGACTGTCATGGTGGGTGGCGATCGGGCCGTTTTCGAAAGGGCCGTGCCGGTGGTCGATTGCTTTGCCCGCAAGGTCACCCGGATCGGTGACGCTGGTGCCGGGCAAACCGCCAAGATGGTCAATCAGATATGCATCGCCGGTTTGGTGCAGGGGCTTGCCGAAGGCATCAATCTGACCGCCAAGGCCGGGCTGGACGTACCGACAGTCATGGAAGCGATCAGTGAAGGTGCGGCGGGTTCGTGGCAGATGACCAACCGCTGGGAAACCATGTCGAAGGGTGAGTACGATTTCGGTTTTGCCGTGGACTGGATGCGCAAGGACCTCTCCATCGCAATTGCCGAAGCCCGACGGGTGGGCGCGGCAGTTCCGGTCGGCGCGCTGGTTGATCAATTCTACGGTGAGGTTCAGCAGATGGGCGGTGGGCGCTGGGATACATCCAGCCTGCTGAAACGGATGGCCGGCTAATCTTAAATCTATTGATGCGCTGTCGAAAGGTAGATGACAGTGCGCAGGCTTTCCGGGGATTTTTGTGTGATCGGCTCGAAGCGGGCGATGTTCGGCCCGGTTTGCTTCTCTGGAGAGCTTGCAACAAGCGCTCCTTGGGGGCTTGGTGATGGTGAATCATCTGAGTATCTGAATCACAAGTCATCGATATCATGATGTTCTTGTGAATCAGGCTCCTGGTCCTCGTGCGACCCTGCGCATGAGGAAGCGGCAGGCGGCGCGCTGTACCGAGGCCAGGGAACGCTCCAGGCTCCGCACCACGACCCGGCGACGGGGGATGACCGTGAAACCCGCGGTTTCCTTCGACTGGCCCACGATCTCCAGGAGGTCCGGAAGCGTGCGTTCCTTCAGTCGGTCACGCCGCGTGCTGCCCCTGGTCCCGCCATCGGCAAACACCTTCGAGACCTCCCGATCCTGCACGTCGGCGGGGGACGATCGGGCTCCCTTCCACGTCCACCGCGATGTGCCGCTTCCGTCCCCTGATCTTCTTGCCCGCATCGGACCCCGAAGGCCCGCCGCTTTCCGTCGTCTTCACCGATGGACTGTCGATGATCGCTCCTGCGCCCGTGCCAGGGTCCCGTCATTGCGCCAGGCGCAGAAATGAACGGCGGA
>JAPOST010000166.1 GCA_026709535.1 Rhodospirillaceae bacterium | reverse complement strand
CCGCCGGGAGCGGATCATGTCGCGGGCCACGCTGAATGCGACGTCGAACATGGAATATCTCCTCCTCCTCTGTCGTAAACCTCCGAGGCCGCCGTGCGGCAGGGCGCATTCCGCAACATACCGCGCCGCGACCGCCAGTTGTAGAAATATTGTCGGCGCCCGGCGGCGCGGCCCGATGAGGGCGCCGAGGACAATGCCGATCACCGCGAATTGCGGCGGGAAAGTGCTCCCGCTAATCCGGCGCGTTCAGGGGGCCTTTGGTGGCGGTGTTGGTCGCTCTCGTTCGTTGGCTTCTTTGGAAAAGCCACCCGGATGGTCCAAAAGCGCAAGATCGACAGCTTCCTGACTGGCGTTTGCCACACTCACCAATGCTGAAACCAGGAAGTGAGACTGGGCAGCGGGAACAGCCATATAGAGGCGTTTCCCATCAAAACATACTTCATTGCGCGGAATGCTCATTTTGGCGGCAGCATCCCAACTGCGCAGCGCACCAAGCGCCTGCGCCTGTTCTCTGCCATGGCCACAATCCGAAACGAGGAAGCCTTCAGCGCTTTCCTCGACGCTCAGGTCAACCCGGCCTCCTTCCGCATAAAGCAGAGGTGTCGTAATTCGATGCCGCGAACCTACTCGTTCATAACGAACGAGGCGTCGGGCTGCTTGGGCCGGTGGCGATCACGGTCTGCGCGCTCGTGTTCAGCCTGCCGGTGTGGATCGCTTGGCTATGGCTCGCGCGGCGTGGGGGCCACAAACGGCGTCCAGCAGGGCATCTGCTTCGGCCTCGAACAGCTCGACGATAAAGGCGTGTGGGTGCTGCGCTGCAAGCCCGTGGGGCGCGAGGCGATCGGCCCGCAAAGATCCACTCAACCCTCCAGTTCGCAACCATCAGCGGTTGGACGGCAACTGCTGTCGAACGGACTTACGCAGCGAGTAGCAAGCAGTTGAAAAGGCACGCTTATAGTCTCCGCATCTGGCGCAGACACGCAGGCGGCGAGTGGCGACCTCTATCCCGCAACCTGCATTCAAGGCGTCACGCTTGTCAGGCGGAGGACAAGGCGCAATCATGCAATGTTGGGATCTCTAGCGTGAGAGAAAGCAAATGTTTGTTTCAGACATCCTTCGTGTCAAAGGCAGCGCCATTCACACTGGTACGCCTGACATGACCGTATCGGAAGCCGCCAACCAAATGACTGGTCGGCAGATTGGTTCCTTGCTGATCTTGGGCGGCGATGAAAACGCCAGCATTGTCGGCATCCTGTCGGAGCGAGATATTGTCCGGGGGCTGGCCACTTTTGGTGTGGATTGTCTGAACGGTCCGGTATCTCAGTTGATGACTCAAGGCGTGACGACCATCGGCCCTGGCACGACCATTGCTCAGGCGATGGAGACGATGACTCAAGGGCGCTTCCGTCATCTGCCCGTGGTCGAGAAGAGCACACTCTCCGGAATGATTTCTATCGGTGATGTCGTGAAATACCGACTGGTCGAAGCCGCCAATGAAGTGGCAGAAATGCAGAAATACGTGCAAGGTCAGTATGACTGACAAGAGCGATTTCGTCGGCGTACCATGCATCCGCTGAACATTTCAGATTCGGTTCGCATCTCCGTTCAAGCCCGGCTCGGCCGCGCTCATGCCTATGACCGATTGGAACCGAAGAAGACGGCGCTGGTGGTTGTGGACATGCAGAACTATTTCGTGGCGCCCGGCCAACCAGCGGCTTGCAGATACGGCCCCGCCATCGCATCGAACATCAACCGATTGGCGGCCATGCTGCGGGACAAGGGTGGCAAGGTATATTGGGTCCTCACCGAGGCCTTGCCCGACGATGCCGACGACTGGTCAAATCTGTACGAGATCCTGGGTCCGAGCGGGAAGGAAGCCCGCCTGGTTGGGCTCGACCGGGAATCAGAAGCCTTTGCATTGTGGCCGGAGATGGATGTTAATGACGACGATCAAACGGTGGTGAAAACCCGTTACAGCGCCATGCTGGAGGAATCGTCGGACCTGCGCCGACGATTGACTGAGGCGGGGGTCGATACGATTCTTGTTTCTGGCGTTGCCACCAATGTTTGCTGTGAGGCTACCGCCCGCGATTCGATGATGATGGGTTTCCGCACCATCATGGTTCATGACGCGATGGCGACCTTTGACGACGCCCAGCACAACGCCAGTCTCAGCACCTTCTACATGTTGTTTGGTGACGTGCAGAGCGTGGCGGAGGTGGAGGGATTCTTGGGTGATGCGCCAAAATAGCAATGGCCGACGGTCTCAGGGTCCGCGCCGCCTTCCGCGCCTTTTCACCGGATGATGCTTCCTCCCGTCTGGGCGGCTGGTGCGCTCCAGCAGTGCCTTGGCGCGCTGGACCCGATTTTCCGTGCTTGCTCTTGAACCAAGTCCCAGATCTTCGGCCTCCAAACGGCGCAGTTCGTCTCGAAGGCGCGCTGCTTCTTCGAATTCTAGGTTCGCGGCATGCTCTTTCATTCTACTCTCAAGTTCTTCAAGGTAACCCTTCAGATTGTGTCCGATCATGTGCGGCTGTTCGGCGTCGCAGGTTTCCACCGTCACCCGGTCGCGCTCATAGACGCTTTGCAATATGTCGGCAATGTCCTTGCGAACCGTCTCCGGAGTGATGCCGTTTTCGGCGTTGAACTTCTGCTGCTTCTCCCGCCGCCGGTTGGTTTCATTGATCGCCGCCCGCATCGATTCGGTCATATGGTCGGCGTAGAGAATCGCTTGACCGTCCACGTTGCGCGCTGCTCGACCAATGGTCTGGATTAGCGAGGTTCGGCTGCGCAGATATCCTTCCTTGTCAGCATCCAGAATAGCAACCAGCGAGACTTCAGGGATATCCAGCCCCTCACGCAACAGGTTGATTCCAACCAGTACATCGAAGACCCCCAGGCGCAAGTCCCGGATGATCTCGATTCGCTCCAGGGTGTCGACATCAGAATGCATGTACCGAGTCTTCAGGCCAGCCTCGTGCAAGTATTCCGTCAGATCTTCCGCCATGCGCTTGGTCAGCGTGGTGACCAGTACCCGTTCGCCCCGTTTGGCGCGTTCCTTGGCTTCGTGGATAAGGTCGTCCACCTGGCTTTCAACCGGGCGGACCTCGACAACCGGATCGGTCAGACCGGTCGGTCTGATAACCTGGTCGGCGAATACGCCGCCGGCAGCCTTCAGTTCCCAAGCGCCAGGCGTGGCGGAAACGAACACTGTCTCCGGCCTCATGGCGTCCCATTCCTCGAACTTCAGCGGGCGATTGTCGATGCAGGACGGCAGGCGGAAGCCGAACTCCGCCAGAACGGATTTTCGAGCATAATCCCCACGATACATGCCGTGCAGCTGTGGCACCGTAATATGGCTTTCATCAATGAAGACGATCGCATTCTTGGGCAGGTATTCGAAGAGGGTTGGCGGCGGTTGCCCGGGCGCGCGACCGGTCAGATAACGGGAATAGTTCTCGATCCCGTTGCAAGAGCCGGTGGCGGTCAACATTTCCAGGTCGTAGATCGTACGCTGTTCCAGACGCTGCGCTTCCAGAAGCTTGCCTTGCCGGTTCAACTCTTCCAGCCGTTCCTTCAACTCCACCTTGATGCTGGCAATCGCCTGCTGCAGAGTCGGTTTTGGTGTCACGTAATGGCTGTTGGCGAAGACAACGATGTCATCAAGCGGATCCATTCTTTCACCGGTCAGCGGATCGAATTCCTGGATGCTCTCGATCTCGTCGCCGAACAGCGACAAACGCCAGGCACGATCTTCCAGATGCGCCGGAAAGATTTCAATTGTATCGCCGCGGGCACGGAACGTGCCGCGGTGGAAGTCCGTATCGTTGCGCTTGTACTGCAGTTCTACCAGCCGCTTCAGGATGTTCTGGCGCGAAACCCGCTCACCTTCATGGAAGCGGGAAATCATCTCCGAATACGCTTCGATCGAGCCGATGCCGTAGATGCAGGATACCGAGGCGACGATGATGACGTCATCCCGTTCGAGCAGGGACCGTGTTGCCGAATGGCGCATCCGGTTGATCTGCTCATTGATGCTGGATTCTTTCTCGATGTACGTGTCCGAACGTGGGACGTACGCTTCTGGCTGATAGTAATCGTAGTAGCTGACGAAATATTCGACAGCGTTGTTCGGGAAGAAGCTATTCATCTCCCCGTAGAGTTGTGCCGCCAAGGTCTTGTTCGGGGCCAGGATCAGGGCAGGGCGCTGCATGTTCTGAATGACATGCGCCATCGTGAATGTCTTTCCGGAACCGGTGACGCCCAGCAGCACCTGATCGCGCTCGCCGTTGCGAATACCTTCGGTGAGGTCATTGATTGCTTCTGGCTGATCGCCAGCTGGCTTGTAGTCAGAGATGATTTCGACTCTCTGCCCGACACCGCGGCCACGCAGCATCTCCAGCCGTTCGGCTTTGAGCGGGGGTTCAAGGACGGGGACTGGAAAATCGTCTGGCATGGAAAGAGTATAGGGTTTCTCGGTCGGTCAGGAAATGCGGAGCGAAGTCTGAAGCACAAATTCGAAAGGGCAGCAGAGCGATGCGTCCCGGCAACTCCGATCGTACGCGCCGCGCTTGACGTGTCCCGCCCTGGATGGCCGACGAATGACCGACCGCGAGCATGATTTCAGGCTGGCTTCTTCAGCGTCGGTCAGACCGTGAAGCGGGAAATCGGTCCACGGTCCCGATGATCCCTGATCAGGGATGTCATTGCCAGGAAACCCGCCGATCGCCTCTGCTCGGGCGGGCTTCCTGCGACGGGGATGATCGGCGGCAGAAACCAGGCAAGTTACTGCTGGAGGCGACAATGGAGCAGTCAAACGTCGTCACGCGCATCCGGCAAATGCGTTTCGTTGCAGCACCACCGGCCAGCAGATGGTCAGTGCACGACCCGCTCGGTTGTGGTTCCGTCGCCGGGCTCGCCTCGATAGGCGGTGAACGCGGGGTCTTCTGCCCTTACTTCCTCATCGTTGATCGACAGCCCGCCGTTCTTGACAGCCACTTTCACCGTCGCGCCATCGGCTACCTTGCCTTCCAGGATCTGGGTGGCCAGCGGGTTCTGCAGGCTTTTCTGAATCACCCGCTTCAGCGGTCGAGCGCCATAGGCCGGGTCGTAGCCGGCGTTGCCCAGCCAGGTGAGAGCCCGGCCATCCAGTTCCAGCCCGATATGCCGGTCGGTAAGGAGCTTGCGCAGACGAGCCAACTGGATCTCGACGATGCCGGTCATGTGCTCGCGGCTCAGCCTGTTGAACAACAGGATTTCGTCAAGCCGATTCAGAAATTCCGGGCGGAAGCTGGCGCGTACAACATCCATGACCTGGCTGCGTACCGTCTCCACGGAATCAGTCTGCCCAAGCGTGGCCAGAAATTCGCTGCCCAGGTTCGATGTCATGATGATCACGACGTTGCGGAAGTCGACCGTGCGGCCCTGGCCGTCCGTCAGGCGTCCGTCGTCCAGCACCTGGAGCAGGACGTTGAACACGTCCGGATGGGCCTTTTCGACCTCGTCGAACAGAACGACCTGATAGGGTCGACGACGAACGGCTTCGGTCAGTGCGCCCCCTTCTTCATAGCCGACATAACCGGGCGGGGCACCGATCAGCCGCGAGACAGCGTGCTTTTCCATGTATTCCGACATGTCGATACGCACCATCGCGTGCTCGTCGTCGAACAGGAATTCTGCGAGTGCCTTGGTGAGTTCGGTCTTGCCGACACCGGTCGGGCCAAGGAACAGGAATGACCCGATGGGCCGGTTTGCGTCCTGCAAACCAGCTCGCGCGCGGCGTACGGCATTGGCGACAGCGTTGACGGCCTCGTTCTGGCCGATGACGCGCGTCTGGATGGCCTCTTCCATCTTCAGGAGCTTCTCGCGCTCGCCTTCGAGCATCTTGTCAACCGGTATTCCGGTCCAGCGAGAGACGATTGCAGCGATTGCTTCGGCGCCGACTTCCTCGTTCAGCATCCGGCTTTCGGCCTCGTCGCGATCCTGAAGCCGGGCTTCCAGTTCCGGGATCGCGCCGTACTTCAGTTCAGACGCCCGAGCGAGGTCGCCGGTGCGCTGGGCCTGCTCGAGTTCGATTTTGGCCTGATCAAGTTCTTCCTTGATTTTCTGGGATCCGGCGATCTTCTCCTTCTCGGCTTGCCAGACAGCGGTCAGGTCGGCGGATTTCTTCTCCAGTTCTGCCAGTTCGCCAGACAGTTTCTCCAGCCGTTTCTTCGATCCGTCGTCGCTTTCCTTCTTCAGCGCCTCCTGCTCAATCTTGAGTTGTATGATGCGCCGGTCCAGTTCATCGATCTCGTAAGGCTTCGAGTCGACCTCCATGCGCAGACGAGCCGCCGCCTCGTCGACGAGATCGATCGCCTTGTCGGGCAGGAAACGATCAGTGATGTAGCGGTTGGACAGCGTCGCTGCTGACACCAGCGCGGTGTCGGCAATGCGCACACCATGGTGCAACTCGTACTTCTCCTTGAGACCGCGCAAAATGGAAATGGTGTCCTCTACCGTCGGCTCGCCAATGAAGACCGGCTGGAAACGGCGAGCCAGCGCTGCGTCTTTCTCCACATGTTTGCGGTATTCGTCCAACGTGGTTGCGCCGACGCAATGCAGCGACCCACGGGCCAATGACGGCTTCAGCATGTTGGAGGCGTCCATCGACCCATCGGTGGCGCCGGCGCCGACCAGGGTATGCAATTCGTCGATGAACAAGATGATCTCGCCGGCCGCGGCATCGACTTCGCTCAGGACTGCTTTCAGGCGTTCCTCGAACTCGCCGCGGAACTTGGAGCCGGCAACCATGGCGCCGAGGTCAAGCGCCATGATGCGCTTGTCACGCAGGCTCTCCGGCACATCGCCTTCAACGATCCGGCGGGCCAGACCCTCGGCGATCGCGGTCTTGCCGACACCCGGTTCGCCGATCAGTACGGGGTTGTTCTTGGTCCGGCGGGATAGAACCTGCATGGAGCGACGAATCTCGTCGTCACGGCCGATGATCGGGTCCAGCTTGCCGTTCCGGGCGTCCTGCGTCAGGTCGCGAGCATATTTTTTTAATGCGTCGTAAGCGCTTTCGGCTGTGGGACTGTCCGCGGTCCGGCCTTTGCGCAGGTCGTTGATCGCCGCATTCAGGCCTTGCGGCGTCACGCCAGCGTCCTTTAAAACCGTCGCTGATTTCGATCCGGTGGCCATGGCGAGGGCCAGCAGCAATCGTTCTGCGGTCACGAAGCTGTCGCCAGCTTTTTTGGCCAATTTATCGGCACTTTCAAACAGCCTGGCCATCTCGGCCGCCAAATAGACCTGGCCTTGACCACCTTCGACCTTCGGCAGCTTGCCGAGGACGACATCCGTTGCCTGCAAGGCGCGCGCCGGATCACCACCGGCGGCCCGGATCAGATTTGCGGCCAAGCCTTCGCGATCATCGAGAAGCGCTTTGAGGACATGCTCTGGCGTCAACTGCTGGTGATTTTCCCTGAGCGCAATGGTCTGGGCGGCCTGAATGAAGCCCCGCGAACGTTCGGTATAATTTTCGAAATCCATGACATCCCCTTCCTTGAAAGGTCCCCCGGAGAGCGGCGGGACAGGCTGAGCAGGACCTGCACCGGCAGCATCCTGTCTTACATGTGGGGTGCCGCAGGCATCGTCACAAGGATCAGGTGTTGCAAAAATGCCACATTCGTACCGCACGCCTTGGAATCCATGCTTCGTCACCGTAAACTCCCATCAAATTACGGGGGGAACGGCATGAAATTCTGGTTGGCGTTGGTAGTCTTGGGATCAATGCTTGCGATGCCGGATGGGCCGGCAAACTCCCAATCCAAATTGGTTTTCGACACTACCACAATCCAGGTTGTGACCGCCGAACGGCGCTACCTGTGGCGGGTGCAATTGGCGATCTCCGATCGCCAGATGGCGCAAGGTCTGATGTTCCGCAAAACGCTCAAACCTTACGATGGCATGCTTTTCGTCTTTGAAGGACTCGGCATCGCTCGAATGTGGATGAAGAATACGATAATCCCGCTCGACATGCTGTTCATAAAGGCCGACGGGACTGTCGAAAGCATCAAGCAAGGCGTGCCCCATTCCCTGAAAATTGTCTCTTCGGGCAAGCCGGTGCGCGCGGTTCTGGAAATCCCGCGCGGAACATCGAAGAAGTTGGGAATCGAAGTCGGCGACAGAATCCGCCACGAGATGTTTGGCACGCCTCTGAAACCGCTGCCGAGCTACAAACCCAAGACGATGCGCCAGAAACGAAGCTGAAACGATCCCGGATTGACGCGGTTGAGTCATGAGTGACCTTTGGAAAAAGAGTGCGACGGAGATCGTTGCGCTGCTGAAGGACGGTGAGGTGTCAAGCGACGACCTGCTTGATGCCCTGGAGGCGCGAATTGCGGCTGTCGATGGCGCGGTGAACGCGTTGCCGATCACCTGTTGGGATCGGGCGCGAATTGCGGCGGCCGATGCAGATCGGGAGACGGTCCTCGCCGGGCTGCCGGTCGCGATCAAGGACCTGTCGGCGGTTCAGGGCGTGCGGACGACATTTGGATCGCCGATCTTCGCCGACAACGTGCCGAGCCATTCCGACTATGTGGTCGAACGGCTGGAGGCGCGAGGCGGTATCGTCTACGCCAAGTCGAACACGCCGGAGTTCGGTGCAGGCGCCAACACATTCAACCCGATTTTCGGCGCGACCCGCAATCCATGGGATACGCGGATGAGCGCGGCAGGCTCTTCCGGCGGCGCTGCTGCTGCACTGGCCTCTGGAACAGCCTGGCTCGCTCATGGCTCCGATCTGGGCGGGAGCCTGCGCACACCGGCCGGATTCAATTCCGTGGTCGGTTTAAGGCCCAGCCCCGGCCTGATCCCGTCCGGGCCCGATATCACTACCTATCAGACCCTTGGCGTTCAGGGGCCCATGGGTCGTTCCGTGGCTGACGTTGCTCTGATGCTTGATGCCATGGCAGGTCCCGATCCGCGAGACCCAAGGACCATGTCACTATCGGTCGATTCATACGTCGCCGCCCTGACGTCGGAATCGGCGGATTTACGCGTGGCGTGGTTGGGAGACCTCGGCGAAACGGTGGTCGATCCGGAGATCAAGGCACTATGCGCGGAAGCGGCAGCGGGATTTTCGGCATTGGGCGGCAGGGTGGACGAAGCTTGTCCCGATCTTTCGGGCGCGTTCGACTGTTTTCAGACTTTGCGGGCAGCATTTTTCGCTGCACGTTTTGCGTCCCTGCTTGACGCGCATCGCAATCAACTGAAACCCGATGTCATCTGGAACATCGAAAAGGGCCTGGCACTGACGGCAGACGATATTGGTCGCGCCGAGCGCGAACGGTCCAGCCTGTATCAGCGGGTCGCCGCCTTTCTGGAAATCTACAATCTCCTGGTTTCTCCGGTCATGCAGGCGCGCCCGTATCCCGTGGAAGAAACCTCTGTGCGCGAAATCGCTGGCCGGAAGATGAATACCTACATCGACTGGATCGCGATCACGTTCTCGTTCACGATTACCGGCTTGCCAGCATTGTCGCTGCCGTGTGGCTTCACGAGGGACGGGCTGCCAGTCGGGTTGCAGCTGATCGGTCGACATCGCGGTGAAGCTGACCTGCTGAGGGCCGCTGCGGCGCTGGAAGCGCTTCTTGGCGTGGCGGACGCAGTGCCGATTGATCCCCTGGTTCGTCATTAGCCCAGGGGCTCTCCGGCAGGGCTGGAATTTCCCCTCCGGCGATCTATGTTGTGTCCGGTAATCCCGCCGCATCATCTAGCAGAGAGAATTGGCATGACTGTCAGCGTTGGAGACAAGATCCCGTCCGTGAAGCTCAAGACCATGACCGCCGAAGGCATGTCCGAAATCGATACCGGTGATTACTTTGCCGGCAAGAAAGTGGTGCTCTTCGCAGTGCCAGGGGCCTTTACGCCTACTTGCTCTGCCAGGCATCTCCCCGGCTTTGTCAACAAGGCTGACGCTCTGAAGGGAAAAGGCGTGGACGAGATCGCCTGCATCTCCGTTAACGACGCGTTCGTCATGGACGCTTGGGGAAAGGATCAGAATGCGGGCGGCAAGGTTACCATGCTTGCCGACGGTAACAGGGACTTCACCAGGGCCATGGGTCTGGAGAGGGATGAATCCAGCTTCGGCCTGGGAACCCGCAGCCGGCGCTACGCGCTTGTGGCCGAGAATGGTACCATCACTGTTCTGAACGTCGAACAGCCCGGTGCATTCGACGTGTCCAGTGCCGAAGCAGTCATTTCGGCACTATAGGTACAACCAAGTCTGAATTGTTAGCAGGTAGGCCGTCTTGGGCATGCCTGTCTCTCTTCTGGTGCGCTGGGACGTTGCCTATGACCTGTTGGGAACGACCACTGGTCGTGTCGGTTGCTGACGCGCTTCGCCATTGTTCATGGGAGACGGCAGCGAAGATTGATTCAATTTGGACATCACGCCGGAAAAATTTGCGATTTCATGCAACGGCTGGAGGTGTTTGATACTGGCTTCGACGTGCCGACCGGTGCTGCGTGTTTGTCTGGACGACGGTCTCAACCAAAGCGGCTTGATCTCGAGGTCAAGAGGACGGCGCATTACTGGCTTTTAGAGCCAGGATCCCAATAGGACGGCAATCATCAAAAACGGAACCAGATTGAATACAATAACTAACGCAATACAAGATCATATTTTCCCATTAATTTAAAATATTTATCCATGATCTTGATGTAAATCTGGCTTTTCATTTTCTCAATTTTTTCTCTGTTCTTATTTATATTTTTTATTATTGTGAAAGTCTTCTTTTTTCTTGGTTTTTATTTTTATTGCTTTTCAGAAAGAGATAAAAGTTTGACAATATCTGGGCTGTTCTGGACGAAATCACATATTCCCATATGAAAATCTATGTCGATGACAGCTCCCTTGATTGGCTTTCCGGCCGCTGTGGGTGATCAAGAGCACTTTCTCTCCGTCCGGAATTCGGTTGGCGTAGTGGACGAATCAAGATGGCGTTCCACAACTTCGGAATCCTCGGCGGGGATGTAGCCGATCATTTCGTCGCCATGAATTTCGACAGCGTTGCTGTCATGCTCATTTTCCGGGGCTCGAACCAGTGACCCTGACTGCCCCTCGTAGCATCGAGATACTGCCTTCTGACGGCAGGAAACACCGGCAACCCGGGTGCGGAATTTCTCTTCGACATGCTGTATCCTGATCTTTGGCATATGGCGCCTTTTGCCTTGTTACCTCCGTTCTTGAGACACCCTCCGGTATCCGATCGGCACGAAGGGATCTTCCCTCACGCCGCGATGTCCTCGGCATCGGCCTTTGCCGCCCGGTTCGCAGCACTGACGATTGCGCGCAGCGAGGCCGCGACGATGTTGGGGTCGCGACCCACGCCGTAAAGTGTGCCACCGCCCGATTTGCTCACCTCGACATAGGCCACAGCCGTTGCGTCGGCACCTTTGCCTACCGCGTGCTCGTGATAGTTCTGGATCGCCATGTTGAGGTTCAGACCGTTCTTCAGCGCATCGATGAAGCCGTCGATCGGGCCGTTTCCCTTGCCTTCGATGGTACGTGCTTCACCGTTCCAAGTGACTTCGGCCGTCATGCGCCTGATCTCGGAGGCATGCGTGTCCGGTATGGTTCGGTATTCGCCAAAGCCGATCGGGCCTTCCTGCCGGAGATATTCTTTCTCGAAGATCGACCAGATATCCTCCGAGGCCATCTCCTTACCGGTTTCATCCGTTACCTTCTGGATGACGCTGGAGAATTCCACCTGCAGCATACGCGGCAGTCTCAGGCCGTAATCCGTTTCCATGACATAGGCCACGCCACCTTTGCCGGACTGGCTGTTGATCCGGATGACCGCTTCGTAGCTGCGCCCGACATCCTTCGGATCCATCGGCAAGTAAGGCACATCCCACAATTCGCTATTGGAGTGTTCCAGTGCCTCGAAGCCTTTCTTGATGGCATCCTGATGGGAGCCGGAAAACGCGGTAAACACGAGCTCGCCGCCATACGGATGGCGCGGATGCACCGGCAGCTGGTTGCAGTGTTCGACTGTGCGAATGATCTCGTTGATATCCTTGATCTCGAGGTCCGGATCGACGCCTTGGGTAAACATGTTCAGGGCCAGTGTGATGATATCGACATTGCCTGTTCGCTCACCGTTGCCGAACAGCGTGCCTTCAATGCGTTCGGCCCCGGCCATGATGCCCAACTCTGCTGCAGCCACGGCGGTGCCTCGGTCGTTGTGCGGATGCAATGAAAGGACAAAGCAGTCCCGGTTGTTGATGTTTCGGTGCATCCATTCAATCTGGTCGGCATAGATGTTGGCCGACGCCATCTCCACAGTTGCCGGCAGGTTGAAGATCATCCGCTTCTCGGGCGTCGGCTCCCATACGTCCATCACGGCGTTGCAGACGTCGCGGGCATAATCCAGTTCGGTGCCCGTGAAGGACTCCGGAGAATACTGGTGGATGATTTCGGTATCCGGCACCGTCGGAATCAGATCTCTGATCAGTTCGGCACCGTCTGTCGCGATCTTCCTGATCTCCGTTCGATCAGCCTTGAAGACGACTCGACGCTGTGTGGTAGACGTAGAGTTGTAGAGATGAATGATGGCCCGTTTGGCGCCCTTCACGGCCTCGAAAGTCCGTTCGATCAAATGATCGCGAGCCTGGGTCAGCACCTGGATCGTCACATCATCGGGGATCACGCCCTCTTCAATGATCTGCCGACAAAAATCGAAATCGGTTTCCGATGCGGAGGGGAAACCGACTTCAATTTCCTTGAAGCCCATCTGGGACAGAAGCTTGAACATTCGCAGTTTGCGCTGTGGCCCCATCGGCTCGACGAGGGCTTGGTTGCCGTCACGCAGATCGACGGAGCACCAGATTGGTGCCTTGGCAATGACTTTACCGGGCCAGGTTCGGTCCGTAAGGTTGATCGGCTCGAACGCCTGATATTTGTGGATCGGCATGGTAGACATGGGTCTATTCCTGTCTCGCGATTCGGAAACGACGCAATTTGGGTGTCGCGCTGTCGTCTTTTTCGAATCTTCGTTGGAATTTTTGCTTTCTTGGAGACCGCGGATCAGCGGTTATCGCGTAATGCGGGCGGCAGATGCGCGCCCTTGCCCCGACATCCTAAGATGTCGGGCGCGTAAGCAGTAATAGACCAATTGGAGAGTGCATCATGCACATGACAAAGCAGACGGTAGCGAGGTCCTCGGATACGGTCAACCCGCTGGTGATGGTGGTGAACGCCGCAGGCAGCATGCTGGACTGACAGAACACCCTCATCGTGGCGTCCCGACTGTCCTGGTCAGGCGTTTTCCGCTCGATATGAAGCGGATCGGGGTATCGTCGTTTCAGTTGCCCCGGCAAGATACCGGGCGCGCGCGATTTCACTCACATCACACTCCGGTCAGTCAGCCCCCAAAAGAACCGCATCAGCGCCAATATCGCTTAGGGGTCGAAGGCTGTTACCGACGACGTCACTGCATCGCGGGATGACCTCTTGGCAGGCAATGTCAGAGGTGCCCGGTCAGCTCTCGGTCATTGCCCACTTGCGGGAAGTCAGCGATCAGACGATGTCGTTTGATCGCAATATTTCCAACTCCGCCAAGCTGTATCCGACCTCCTGAAGGATCTGTTCGGTATGTTCTCCTGTCTTGGCCGGAGCATTGGGTGGGAGGGCAGGCGTTTCACTCAGCCATACAGGTGCCTGCGGCACCAGCGCTTCCCGCGCCGCACCGGGCCAGGCAACCGGATGGAGCAACCCCATCGCCTGGACCTGCGGATGATCCAGCGCTTCCTGAGGCTTGAGCACCGGGCCGGCCGGCAAATGGGCATCGGCCAACGCGTCCAGTGCCTCTGCGCGAGTCCGTTCCGCGCACCATTCTGCCATCCGTTGCGACAGGATATTGCCATGCGCACCGCGGCCGTCATCGGAGTTGAAGCGGTCATCATCCAGCCACTCCGGCTCGCCCATGAGGTTGGCCCAACGTCTGAACAACGGCTTGCCGACAACGTGCGTGGCGATGAATCCGTCCTTGGTCTGGAACAGGTCGGTCGGACCGGAGTTGAACGCACGGTTGCCTATCGGTTCGCGGTTGGGCGCAGTGACGGATTGCTCGATCAAGGTGGAGCTGTTCAGCGTTATAGCGGTTGCCAACAGCGCGCCGACCACTTCCTGGCCGCGTCCTGATCGCTTCTTCTCCATCAAGGCCATGGCCACGCCGAATGCGACATGCAAGGCTGTGCCGAAATCAACGAATGCGATTTGCGCCCGGTATGGCTGTCCCGGCTGGCCGGACAGGTAAACCGACCCGCACATTACCTGGCCAATACTGTCAAAGCCCGGGCGATTTGCCCATGGCCCGTCCTTTCCAAATGACGACAGGTTGGCGAGAATGATGTCGTCCTTCCCTGCACGCAAGCTTGCATAATCCAGCCCCATGCGCGCCATGGTCTGCGGCGGCAGATTGGCGATGACGATATCGGCAGTACCCACGAGCTTGCCCAGAACGGCGCGCCCGGACGGCTTCATGGGATCCAGCGTGATGGAACGCTTGTTTCGATTCATGTGCATGAACAGGGCGCCTTCGCCCGGCGAGCCGTCTTCTCTGGCGCAGATGGGCAGGACAAACCGATCCTCGCTGCCGCCGCGCTTTTCGACCCGGATTACGTCCGCGCCAAAATCCGCCAGCAGGGCGCCGACATACGGCCCCGCAATATAGCGCCCAAAGTCCAGCACCCGTATCCCGTCCAATACGCCCGACATCTTTTCTGCACCTCAATTTACGGAATCACAGCATGGGGAAATCTGATGGCACGCGCCACAGAAAAGTTGTTGGCGTTGCCTGCCTGGACGATCGTCTATGCACGCATAGGTGCAACCTGCCGGTGTCGCTATCCAACAGCGTTGTCCGGTTCAGGGAGCTTCTTGATGGCCCGCTTCTTTTGATGGTGCTGTCCCTGTGTCGATCGGGGGTGTCGGTGTCGCTCGGCTCTGCGTTGCTTCGGCGGCATCGTGGTCTCTGGCAGGCGGCACGAAGGCGGAGGCCTCGCGTTTGGGCGGGGACGGTTGTGGTCGGGCACCTGATGAAGCGGTGGGCGGCCCCGAGGGTGGTGATGCCGGCGGAGCGCCCTCCCGATTCGGGGGAGCAGGCGGCAAGGGGCGCGAGGCCGCCCGCCCGACCCGGGTCAGCCGCTCCCGGTTCACCGTGCCGCCATCCCCGGCAACGCTGCGGCGTCTCGAGGCGTTCCGGCACATCCTCGAACGTCTTCATCCTGCGTTCCCGGAGCCACGGTGTTCGGTTCATCGCGGCATCTCCTCAAGGAGACACCCAATAGGACACGTCATGGGCTGGCAACAGGCACAACCTGCCTGTTGCAAACCAGTGGCCGATCATTATCTTCTTTGCGCAGCACTCCGGTAGTGCGGTGACCTATTGGCACCTATCTGCTCGGAGCCCCTGTGGCGGAATTGGTAGACGCGGCAGACTCAAAATCTGTTGTCCGTGAGGACGTGGGAGTTCGAGTCTCCCTGGGGGCACCAATTTTTACAGGAATCGTTGTTTATCAAAAGTTTGTAGAATCTCAAGATCGCCAATTCCCGTATCTTACCCCGCATAAGAGAACGGGCTTGTCAGCAGTGGTGGTTAAGGCTGGAGAGACTGGCTCCCCTGATCGACGATCTGTTAAGCGGCGCTGTCCGTCAGGTATATAATTCCCTTCTATTGAGCACGACCCGCTTCCGATTGCTGTCGTTCAATTTCGCCCAGAGTCACTCACGTTTTTGCGTCAGGCGATTGGGATCAGAATGATCGAGAATGCCACACTTCAACTGATACACAAATCCGGTCCTTAGTTCAGTCAACGTCAATGCTCCTGACTAGATTAGTGCGCCGGTTGCGATCAACACTTCGCGGACCGCGTCGGCGTCAGGCCCAATCCCCTTTTGCGCCGTCAATGCCGCTGCAACACCAGCAGCTTCACCAGTTGCCAGCGCAGTACCCATTACACGCGTGGACCCATATGCATGAGGGTCCGCCCCGATGACGCGGCCGGCATAGAAAAGGTTATCCAAGGTTTCCGATTGTAGTGCGGCCAAGGGAACATGATAAAAGCCGCGTCCACCGATATGCTCATAAGTTGGCTTTCCCGCCTCCGAATGCAGCTCAATCGGCCAAGCACCACGTGCCACACCATCATCGCGCCAGACCCCACCAACGACATCAGTTCTCGGAATCTCAAAGCGCGCTGCTGGGTGCCGGGTTTCGCGCACACCAATCTGGGGACCCGTTTGTGCCAACCATGCATTTTCAAAACCCGGGACCGATTCCCGAAGCGCGTCAACCAAATAGAGTGCCATCTGGCGTGCAGATTGCTCAGCGTGAGTAAAGCTCTTCCAAGACAGATCCGGCATCTCGCGATCTATAACGAGCCACCAGAGATCGCCAGAAGATGGTACTCGGGTATAAATTCCCCCATCCGTGCGATTGATTCGAAACGGAGACCGGCGATTAAATAGCTCGATTGACGCACACATTTTGGCACGATCGATTGTCGTCTCAGGCGCCACTCCCCCAACTCGTATTGGCATTGAGAACGCTTGTAATCGTGCTTCGCCATCTCCCAGCCGCATGGGCACATCTGATACAAGAGCTAGATTTGCATCACCGGTCGCATCAACGAAGCCTCCCCCTTGTATCGAGAATTGACCGTCCATGCCGGCCACGGTCAGGTGCTCAATGGCCCTCCCGGTCCGTTCCGCTGCGGCAACACGTGTGTGCAGCATTACATCAATCTTGTGAGCTGCCAGAATCTGATCCAGTGCAATCTTCAATCTTTCGGGATCCAGTAGAATGATCCAATTTCCGGTGGTCGGAGAATGATACGGTTCACAGTCAATATTCAGCTTTCGCATCTCTCCAAGGACTTGGTCACCGGCGCCAGCGACGGCCTTTATGGGAGCATTTCCGTGCTGGAAGAAACCACAATAGGCCAAGACCTGGGCGTTGGTAGCGGCACCACCCAGAAAGCCGTACTTTTCAATGAGCACCACTCGGGCACCGGCCTGCGCAGCGCCTATAGCCGCGCCAACTCCGCCCGCACCTCCGCCCGCAACAACCACATCATAGGTTTCCTGATGGGCCGACACTAGTTTCTCCAACTCAAGAAGGTCTTCTCGGCCTTGGTAATCAGCCAGTTCACCGTCAGCCCCATAATCGAGAGAACCGTGACACCGGCGATCAGCTGGTCAGTCGACATCAGGTTTCCGGCAAGTAGTACATAGGCACCGATTCCGAACTCGGCACCGATCATCTCGGCTGCGACAAGCAAGATTATCGCGATGGCTGCCGATATCCGCATACCTGAAAGAATTGCAGGCAATGCCGCGGGCAGGACAATCTTGCGAATAATATTCCAATGCGACAGACCAAAGCTCTGGCCCATCCGGATCAGCGTACGGTCCACGTTATCGATCCCCCCATAGGTCGCAATGACCGTTGGGAAGAAGCAGCCGAAAAGAATTGTTGCAACCTTCGATTCTTCACCTATCCCAAACCAGATAATGAACAGGGGCAACAGAGCGATTTTGGGGATGGGGAAGATTGCGGCCACGAGCGGGGCAACCCCGGCCCGGGCATAGTTGCTCAATCCTATGGCAGTACCAACGATGAGCCCAAGTACGGTTCCCGCCGAGAATCCAATCACCAAGCGCTGAAGCGAAGCTCCGAGGTGCTTTTGCAAATTCCCGGACTCAACCAAATCCATGAATGCGGAAAACGCCTCGGTCGGCGCAGGCAGTACCAAAGCCGAAATCAAACCACTGCGTGACCCCAACTCCCATAGTGCGATCAACACGATGAAAACGACAGGCCCTACCAGGCGCCGAGGTTGCACGACGAACCCACCACCACGGAAAGAGACGGGCCGCTCTACATCTGTCGCATCTGATAACGGGCCTGGAGGTCGCGTTGATTTCTCGGTCATACATACCTCCTGTTTCACTCAATCGGAGAATCCGGCTAGCCCCTGGCCAATTCCAGGTCTGCCGATTGGGCCTCCTCCCGCATCATTTCCCACAGGCCTTGCTGGATCGATGAAATCCGAGAATCCGAAACCCGCCGCTCGACGAGAGGCGCATCGATTTCAACCACCTCCCGAATGACCCCTGGTCGCCGCGACAGAACCACGACCTTGTGGCCTAGTCGTACCGCTTCGGCGAGGTTGTGAGTAATGTAGCACGAGGTGAATTGTTCGCGCGTCCAAAGGTCGATGAGATCGCCCATCAACAGTTCACGTGTCTGGCTATCGAGGGCCGACAAGGGCTCGTCCATCAGAAGGACTGCCGGGTTTACCGAGAGTGCTCGGGCGATGGCAACCCGCTGCTTCATGCCGCCAGAGAGTTGCTTGGGAACTGCCTTGCAAAAATCAGTGAGCCGTGTCCTGTTCAACACGTCAGCGATGCGCGCTTCGACCTGTTCCTTGCTCAGGTCGTGACGCTCCAGGACCAGTGACACGTTCGATTCCACACTTCTCCAAGGCAAGAGCGCAAAGTCCTGGAACACGTAGGTAAGAGGGTTGAGGGAGTCGGGGGGTGGCGCTCCGACCTGGAGAACCTGACCCTTGCTCGGAACTTCAAGGCCACCGAGTAGTCGCAAAAGCGTTGACTTGCCGCAACCCGAGGGACCGATCACGCACACGATCTCACCCTGAGGAATCGTCAGGTTGATATCGCGCAAGACCTCCAGATCATCATACCAATGTGAAAGTCCATCGACCTTGAGATCCACGCCACCCCCAACGCAACGCTAGTATGTTCGCACAAAACTACCGTCTACCAGTTGATCGATTGTCAAGTCACTGTCTACCAACTTGGAGTCTTTGAACCACTTCATCTGTTTCGCGATATCCGTTTTGTTGAGTGCCGCTCCCTCATTGAGGTACATGGCTCCCTTCTGGATTGCCGGCGCGGCTTTTTCATACGGGCGGTTCACATAGACGTACTTGTGGATGATTTTTGTCAGCGCCTCGCGCTCTGCTCTGTCGGCGTCCGGACTCAACATGACGCGGTTCATGTCAGCGATACCCCGGGAGTAGGCGCGAATGAACCGCCGGACTTTTTCGGGCTTGTTCCGGATGTTCCTTACCGAGGTGATCATTGTCGAGATCTGATACTCGACATAGTCGTTCAACTTGCCGATCTGCTTCGCGGCACCTGCGCCCGCCAGCGCCTTCGCGATATGTGGCACCATGATCATTATATCCGTTTGGCCGGATTTGATTGCCGCAACCATGGAACCTACCTTTTGCAGCGGCACCATCTTGATATCCTTCATATTCCAGCCTTTCGCTTCAGCTATTCGGCTGGTCATGTAGTGAAATGTCGAGCCAACTTGTGTCATGGAGACCGAGTGACCGGGCATGTCATCAATCGTTTTCAGTCCTTTTGCATGTGCTTGGTTGGAGGCGAGAACAATCATCCCGTCAACGCCCTTCTTTTCGTGAAGTACGCCACCGACTATTCGGATTGCGTTCTTCTCGGCAAGATTCATTAAACCACCCGTAACCCCCGTTACCCCGAAATCGACATCGCCACCGGCAGTAGCGACCGCGATCGGTTGAGCCGCCTGGAAGAACTTGAATTTGACGTTCAGCCCTTCCGCCTTGAAGTAACCCTTTTCGGCCGCGACGAATCCCGCACCATGGCTGGTAAACCGCAACGCGCCCAGTACGACTTCATCGGCAGCCGTTGCCGCCGCAGGTGGAATTGCAGCCAATGCTGTTGCGACAATGGCAAGAGCGCTGCCCAGCGACAGCCGGCGAAACTTGGTCTTACTATCCATGGTCTCCTC
Source organism: Rhodospirillaceae bacterium (assembly GCA_026709535.1). GTDB lineage: Bacteria > Pseudomonadota > Alphaproteobacteria > Bin65 > Bin65 > Bin65. The sequence goes on along the minus strand of JAPOST010000166.1, from coordinate 4,491 downwards.
CCATACCTCCCGGATAAACGGGAGTCGATGTTTGACGCCTTCATGTGAAGGCGAGCCCGTTGACTAAACGTTGCAACAGATGGATGGGTGAAGATATGCAAAATTTGCACGTTTTCCATAGCTTGATGCTATAGGCATCCCTGCTCTCCCGAATGAGTCTTTCTGGCAGATTGATGTGAAGGCGCAGGACAACACACCGACATGATTTCATTTCGTCAGCTTGAGGTGTTCTGTGCGGTCATGAAAACAGGTTCGATCAGCAAAGCTGCAGAACAATTGGGGATTGCACAGCCTACGGTCACAAAGACGGTCCGTAGGCTTGAGGATTTTCTGGGCACTTCATTGTTTAATCGGACAGGTGGACGGTTAAAACCGACAATGGCCGCTCGGCAAGTTTTCGAGGTGACCACACCTTCGATGTCGGCATTTGAACGCTTGCCGGAAGCCGTGATGCAGGTCGCCCGTTCGCATGCTCCTACGTTTTGCATGGGCGTCTCTCCGTCGGTGAGTCAGGCTCTTGGACCGCGGAGTCTCGCGCTCTTTGCGGCTCAAAATCGTAAAACTCGATTGAGAATGGACACCTTGTCCATGGCGCAAATCAGGGACTATTTGTGGCTTGCCGAAGGCAATTGTGCCGTAACCATCTTTCCTCTGGAAGTCATTGGAATATCCTCGTTCCAAATTTCCTCGGTGGGCATGGTCTGCGTCGTACCAGTTGATCATCGTCTGGCCACAAATACTTCTGTTTCGATCACTGAACTCAATGGTGAACCACTCATTTTCTTTCACCCCAATACGCCCCACGGTACACACGTTCGACAGATATTCCGGGATGCCGGGATCGAGCCCGATATTTCGATCGAGACCCGATTTGCAGAAACGTCTCCCCATCTGATGCGTGAAGGATTCGGTCTGGCGTTACAGGACGGCCTGACAGGTCTCGGTGTGACTGACCCCAACCTCAAAGTACTGCCGCTTGCAGAAACACCCCGACAGCCAATCCTTTTCCATTGCCGGGCGGACGAAGAGTCGGACCCTGAAATTCGTGGTGCACTCGAGTGTCTGAGGCGAGCAGCGCACGACCTCGGCCTGCAAGATGAATTTACCAAGCATGAGAAGTGAAATATTTTGTTTATGCCTTGAGGCTATGAATAACCATATCATCATTTCTGGCGCGTAGCTGATCCCAGCCTCACCTTATTCCCCCAAACATGAAGGGGAAGCCGTGACGAAATTCAGCAAAAAACAGTGCGAAGCCCTGTCATTTGCTTCTGGAAACGGGCTGCCGTTCGCATTTTGGCGGGAGCCGGGGCATTCAGGATTCCTTGTCCTGATCTCCACCATGACACCGAGGCGTCAACCGGTTTTCATGGGAAACCCCATCCCTGGTTTTGTTGCTGCACCTTTCCGCACACGAGATGCCAACTCGGCATGGTACTTCGTGGCCGACATCTTGATAGATGTCGCCGGCATGCGTTTTCGAAGTGACCTCGAGTTACGCGACAACCCCGCCTCCGAGCTGCAATTTCAGATATCGGAAGGAGCGCCGCGAATTCCCATCCGTGCACAAGTCCAGGCGCACGAGACGCCTGAGGCAATCGGAAGCGATGAGTACAAGGCCCGCGTGTCGAGAGCCGTCGAGACAATCCGTACCGGGCACTGCGATAAAATCGTTCTCTCGCGGGTCGAACCTCGCGACCTCAACCCAAGCTACGATTTGATTGCGTTAGCGGAGGAGTTGGCCAATGTGCATGCGCACGCCTTTATCTCCGTCATCAGCTCCTTGCCCACGGGAACATGGTTGACCGCAACGCCGGAGATCTTGCTCACGGTCAACAAAGATTCGATCGGCACCATGGCCCTGGCCGGCACTCAATGGCCCCCCAAGGGTACGGAGATCAACAGCATCGATTGGCCTCAAAAGATAGTTGAAGAACAAGGGCTCGTCGCCGAGTACATTCGTGAAGCATTTTACTCTGAGGGTATTCCTGGTGTCGAAGAGACGCCTCCCTATACCGTTCAAGCGGCAAATTTATGCCATCTGCGTTCGGACTTTAGCGCGCCGGCCGTTCCCGAGAGCGTCCTTGCCGGACTTCTTAGACGACTGCATCCGACGTCGGCGGTATGCGGAATGCCGAAGGATCGGGCCAGAGAATTCATCCTGCACGAAGAAGGAGATACTCGCGGCTTGTATACCGGCTATCTTGGGCCCGCGCACATTGGAGGCAACGGCTCACTTTATGTCAATTTGCGATCTGCACAGGTGGCGGGAAACCAGATTTATTTGCATGTTGGCGGCGGCATCGTATCCGCCTCGGTACCGGCGGTCGAATGGGAAGAGACTGTCGAAAAGACTAAAACTCTGACCTGCGTTCTCTGATTGTCGACTTGAGGGCACCAATAAATTGTTGAGGGTGTGGAAGTTCGAGTCGTCGCCCCGAAGGCTTGAACTCGTGGCGCTTGGCCCGGAATAATGGGTCGGCTAAAGCAACATTCCCCCATCCGCAACCAGGGTCTGGCCGGTAATGTAACTGGCAAGAGGCGAGGCCAGGAACAAGATGGCGGCGGCCATTTCTTCCGGCGTACCGAAGCGGCCCATTGGGATGCGGGTCTTGGTGGCATCTGCCCGTGCCGGGTTTTCGGTGGTGACTGTCGTCATCTTGGTGGGAATGAAACCGGGGGCCAGACTATTGATACGTACGCCTTTCGCGGCGAAACCCTGGGCTAGCGTGCGAGTAAGGCCGACCGCGCCGCTCTTGCTGGCGGCATAGGCAGGGTTGCCAACAGTAGCGTGAAACGCGGCGGCCGAACTGACCACCACGACCGATCCCTGCGACGCCTCCAACAATGGCCGAAACTTCATGATGCAGGCCATGAGGCTGGTCAGGTTGACAGTCAGGACATCCTGGAAGCCATCCATCTGGAACTCCTGCCGCTTGTAAAGTACACAGCCTTGGCACAGGACGAGCGCGTCGAGTGTCTCGAACGGCGGCGAATAGGCTTCAATGGCGTCCAGGTCTCTGACATCCATCTGGACATAACGCACGCCCGTGAGGTCACTGCCATCGTCCCCGGCATAGTCAGCGGCGGATGGCCTGGTGCCCCAGACGCAGACGACTGCACCCCGGTTGCGAAAGGCTTGTGCAGTAGCGTTGCCGATGCCGCTGGAGCCGCCGACAACGAGGGCTACCTTTCCAGTGAAGTCGAGAGTGTAGTCCACAACAGGCATAATGGTCGATAAGATGACAAGCGATTGTCCGTCGTCGGAAGCGCAAGGTCAATGACTGACATGGCTTTGCTGACTGTGGCTCGCTGACGACTGTCATCCTGCGCTTCGCATCGCACGAACGGCCAAGGTCGCAAACGAACGTCCGCAGAGGCGCGCCCAGAACCACGCACTGGCGCCACAAAAATGTGTTATCGCAACGAGAAGGACGACAGAATCGAGTGGTCTGGGCGACGAAATGCATCAATAACAAGCACGCGCTCTTTGATTAAGCTGTACGATCAAGGACTTTGATGTGCGGGCTGAATTGGATGCCCCATTTAGGGCAGAGGTTCCGGGAGGACGAAGGCAGCCTGGGTTCAAACGCGTGCCGCTTACCGGTTTTGCTCAGAGTTTGAATCACAAGTCCTTGATTCAATCACGATGCTTTTGTGAATCAGGCCCTTGGCCCTCGGGCGACCCTGCGCATGGTAGGGTCGTGTGGAGGGGCGCTCTGCTGCCGGCTTGAAGGCGTGGCTGTCGCCAGTGCTTCCGATGCCTGTGCGGCGGCCACGAGCGGTGGGACCCGCAAGGGAACTCAAGGCGGCCCAGGACATCGAAGAGCTTCAGGCTGTCATCACTCGCTCCGGGGCGGCACCGACAAGACGCACAGGAAGCGGCAGGTGGCGGTGCGCGGCGACTATCGGTTGGTCGCCGAAGGCGGAGATTTGTTCGGGCCGCTCGCGAATCCAGACAGTACCGGACAGGGCTTTGGGCACGAGGCTTTACCTCGCGGTCGGTTGGACCCAGCTGCTACAACAAGTGGCGCAAATAACACCATCAAGTCTCGGTTTCACGATACCTTGTGGATGGTCGACGCCGGGCTGGTGGCACAGTCACGAAATGGTTCCCGGCCCCGGTTTGGAAACAGCCCGATGCTAGCAGGATCAGGACTTCAGCCAGATTTGGCATGGCGATACACAGCCTGTCGCCATCCTCCAGCCAGCGGGCGGACCAGTACGAACCGGATGCCGTGGCGCCCGAAGAAGTCGTCCCCGAGCTGCCGCAGGGTCTCGGCCAGCCCGCAGCCCGCGCCAGGTTCCAGGACGATACGGGCCCGCCAGACGTGCTTCCGGACGCTCCGCGGGTTGTTGGCGACGTCTTCGAGACGCGCGCGTCGCGTCCGAAAGCCTGATCTCCTGCCGTGTCAATCTCCGGCCCATCGGTCTGTCCCCGCGTGTCATGCGCCGCGGGATGGCGGCAGCAGGAGCATGCCATGGGCCGGG
>JAPOST010000052.1 GCA_026709535.1 Rhodospirillaceae bacterium | reverse complement strand
TCCTCCCCTCCGCGAAACTGGCCGCCGTTGCGGCGATGGGTACCGCGCAGCTATTGACTGCCCCAGCTCATGCCCGTGACGAAATATGGGTCGGGTTTCATCCAACTGCCTATGAATGTACGGAAGGTTCAACCTGCAACCTGACGGTCACGAAAATCGGGAGAGGCCCGGCGACAGTCAAAGTCAGCACTGACGATCAATCCCGTTGGCAGGAAGGAGCACGTTTCGGCGATGGAAGCCGGGTCGATGACATGTGGTGCGAGGAGGATGCTGCCCTTGACGATCCTTGCAGGGACAGCGCGACTTCGCCTCCCCTGACCAGAGGCGCTGCGACATACGGGGAAGATTATACCCTCACGCTGAGCGATTTGAATTTCGCTGAGGATCAAACGCAAATCACCATCCCGGTGCATATTTCCACTGACGCGAAAACAGAGGGCCGGGAGACGTTTTACGTGAATCTGACCATCGACATACTGCGCTCGCCGGGCAATACCCACATAGCAGCCGACGATCCGGAAATACAACCGCGCCTGAGAAATCCGGGCTATTCCGCGCGCGTCGTCATCGTGGATCGGTAGATGCAAGCCGGGGAGCGGTGTCGATATTGCGCAGGGGTGTCTCGGACCCTGCGAGCCTCAACCCTGTTTGTCGCGCCCCGCAAAAGCTTATCATTCCGCCAAATATGCGCCCTTTGCGACCGCCACGGCCAGTGGGCCGATACGGCCAAGGACTTCCAGAGCGGCGTTAACAAGGTGCATCTCTCTGGTTTTACCGGCATTACGGGTTTCCCGGACCTTTCTGCAAGCTAGGAGAGCAATAATGTCGTGATCGATTTTTCCCCCTGTGGCGGCGGCGGGAATTCGATCACGCTTGAGAATTTCAATCTTGTGCACCTGAGTGCAGACGACTTAGTCATTTAGAGTGTGAGCCGTTCAGGCGGTCGACGCTGATCATGACGCTGCCTTCACCGTCTCGTCGGCTACCCATTTCAGAAAATCCGGATTGCCATCCGTGATCGACAGCGTGATTACGCATGGGCATTCGTAGCTGTGGACATCGCGCACATGGGAGGTCAAAGCGTCCGCCAAATCGGACTCTGTCTTTGCGATGAGGACAGTTTCCTCTTCCGTGGCAACTGCCTCTTTCCAGTGATACTGCGAAATCATGCCGGGCAAAATGTTGACGCAGGCCGCCAGTCGTCGCTTGATCAGGCTTGCCCCGATCGCCTTGGCCTCGTCGACCGAACCGGCTGTCATGTAGACCAACACCGCACTCAACGACAGTTCCTTTCGTTGCCGATATACATGTCCTTTCTGCAAATGTATCGGCAAGAGCGCCACAGAGCAACTTGAACAGTGTTGGTGTCGGCCTCCAGCTGTGCCTCAGCTTGTTCATGGTAATATCAATAGTGTATGCCTATCATGCGGTCGTTAGCGAAACAGCTGCCAGTTCCAGGTGACAACCAACCGTAATCATCTTCTGTTTCTGAACGTCGGTCATTTCGTCGACCACTTTTTTATGCTGATCTTCGCCAAGGCGGCGTTCAGCGCAGGATTGACGTTTGGCTTGGCGAAGGATGGCGCCTACGCCGAGATGCTGCCTTATGGCATTCCAGCCATGGTCCTGTTTGGCGCGTGTGCACCCGTCGCCGCTCACCTGGCAGACAAATGGCAGCGCAATACCATGCTGGCTGTGTTTTTTGTCGGGATCGGACTGGTCTCCATTGCCACCGGTTTTGCGCAATCGCCGCTCCAGATCGGGATCGGCCTTGCCGCAATTGGGGTGTTTGCATCCATCTATCATCCCGTTGGCATTTCGATGGTTATTCAGGGTGGCGGCAACGTTGGCTGGCGGCTCGGGGTCAACGGCGTTTGGGGCAATTTAGGCATAGCCGCGGCTCCCTTGCTGACCGGCCTGATCCTGTCCTTCGCGGATTGGTGCGCCGCATTCTACGTCCCTGGAGCAATCTCGATCCTGATCGGGACGGCCTACATCTGGATGATCTATACAGGCCGCGCCGAACCGCCTGAAGGCACTGCGCGGGAGAAGGCCCATGTTGCCTTTGCCGCAGGCTGGCGCCGCGCCCTGATCGCCTTGGCCTTCGTGACCGCCGGCGGCGGGTTTGTTTTCGGTGCTATGACCTTTCTGGTACCCCGTCTCTTTGAGGTGCGCATGACGGGCTTCACGACCGATATCGCGATCACTGGCATGCTCGCTGCTGCCGTCTACACTGCGGCTGCCTTGGCACAGCTGGTTGTCGGCAGGATAATCGACCGTCGCCGGGTCAAGCCCGTACTTTTGACGGTAGCGATGGCCCAGCCTGCCTTGCTGGCGGTCATGGCATTGCAGACCGACCTCGCCCTGTTCGCCGCCGCTCTTCTCGCCATGGCTTTCGTATTTGGGCAGATACCGATCACCGATGCCGTTCTTGCTCGGTATGTGCCGGATCAATGGCGAACCAAAGTGCTTTCAGTCAAGTTCCTGTTCAACTTGGGGATCGGGGCGATGGCCGTGATGGTCGCCCGGTGGGTGCTCGCCGCGGATGGTTCGTTCGAGACTGTGATGTTGATTGTGGCCGGCGCGTCGTTGCTGGTGGTGCTTTCGGCGTTGTTACTACCGTCGCGCTCCGGTGCGGAGATCAAGGTCGCCCTGCCTGCCTAGTGTTCTGTCTGATTAATGGGTTGTAATATTTTGGTTTTGGTTTTTCGATGC
>JAPOST010000085.1 GCA_026709535.1 Rhodospirillaceae bacterium | reverse complement strand
TCGTACCGAATTCCCTTTTGGTTTCTCGCCCTTCGGACAGAAACACCAAGCGTCTACACCATAGAGGCCCGGCAGCCGTGAATCAAGCCGTAACTGCCCAAGACTTTACCTCGCACCAGTGCGAACAACGTACTTGGCACGGCCTGCACTCCTCCAGCAGGAGCAATCTCATCGCTGCGCAAGGCAAGCGGTGAAACCTTGGCTGGATGCGGCACCGAACACCGGCCCTCACGTATCTGTCCCTGCGCAGTCGGAAGCGCCCTTTGCGGCAGACACGCGCCGGGCAGGACTGTGGCCCGAGCCAGGAACGCGGATTTGTCGGACGCGGCCTTGCTTCCTGCTGAAGCGACTGATGTCGGCTTCATGTCAAGGGTGAGGGAGCCGGACGGACCGGGTCGCTGTGGCGCCTGCACGCCAGCGCGCGGCTTCTTAAGGCTCACGGCAACCGGGGTGGTCATGTCAAGGCGCGGACGAGCACCGGATCACTGCCGCTTCACGGCGCGGGCGCGCGATCCGCAAGACGCCATAAGGACTGCCCCGCGCAAGGGGAAGCGGCTCCAGCCGCACCCTCTCGCGTTCGCGCATTACGCCATCAAGCTTACGACCTTACCCAAGCTGGTCTCGTATCCGCTGGCAGGTCGAAACCATCTTCACGTCGCTGCCGAAAAAGGACGACGAAAACTCCTGGTAGCGCTGCGCGCCTTCACCGCCCCCCCGTTTCCCTCGGATGCCGCGTGAAGGCAGTCGCGGCCGCACAGCCCATGGTATGACGCGCGGTTCATGCGTAACCAATTCGCGCGAGCCTCGGAATGGGGGTCGGTCTATCGCCCATTCAGACGCTGATGCTGTCTGGAGGAATTGAACAAGAGCCGGGCCAAATCCGTTTCGCAAAATCGTCTGATTCCTGTCGGTGCGTTTCGCATCTGAACGCAACAAGGAGCAACGAGACGGCCTTCGCCGGGTCATTCCCGGACGAGGTTCGTCCGCATGCTTCCTTGTTCGTCGATTTTTCCTTGCGCTCTCAGGCACCAGAAATCGACGCGTTTCCGGAGGCCTTCGGGCCGAACACGAGTTGCTGCCCATTGCGACGCGGCCGTCCTGTCAGGAGCACCAGCACCCTTTCGATGACCGGCGATACAGGTGAGTTTCTCGCCGAGCCACCAGATGAACCGGCGTACCGACGGACGGCGTGTCGTTCCCGCGGGACCAGCCGGTTGTGGCCGGCATGGTGCTTGCCTTCAAGCACCGTCGTGCCATGCTTGTCACTGCGATCGTACGCACGTAACCCCAGGATAGAGAAGCCCCCGGCTCCCGATCCGGTGAGCCGTCATATCCAGAATATCACGCACATCGACAAAACCGATCTTGAAGATCCTTCTTCGCGAGTTCCGTTTCGCGAGCAAGACCGAAGCGTTGCGGGACGACGACTTTCTGATCAAGTTTCCAAAGTCGCCATCAACTTGCGCATCCACAAGGGTATAACTTGGGAGGCTGAATTCGTGAACAGGCAAATCGGACCAGCGGAGAAGCCGTCGCAGAAAGCGGGCTATCGGGATGTGCTGGACGCGCCGATGGACAGACAAGGACGAATCCTTATATGGGAAGCTGTGTCTGGAACTTGCGGGTCCCAGAAGAGTCGGAGGCAACCCGAAGGTATATACCGACAAGAACCGGAAGCCGTCGGCCAGCCACGGATTGCGGGATTTGAATGGCAATCTGGTCAGGTTGAGACAGGTTTCTGCATGCGTCGGGGTCGGGGAATAGGTTTTTCCCCGAGTCTGACGCCACGCAGACGAGGAATCGTTAAAATTCCGTTTCGCAAAATCGCCCAATCCGCGGGTCCATCTTGGCGCAGCCAAGGGAACTGCCTGTGCAACTGTTCGACAAAATGTTGCGCGTCATGGCATACTGAACCCCTTCCCGGGTTGATTGGCATCCGAAACTGCCCCTGATCATTTTGGCTTTTGACCCCACCTCGTTGTTGGACGAACGCGGTGGGAAGAGATGCTTGCGAGCCGGGAAGGGCGCGCGTCCATCGTGCGGGAACATCCTGAACTGTCGGCGATCTGGGCGGTGCGTGATGCGACGGCCGAAAAACGTCTTCGCCTAGAGAGCAGCAATACGGGGGTCCAAGGCTTCTCCTCGTTTCCTACACCTTCCAAGGATCGACAGTCTTCAATCCCGCCGTTTTGAACGGCGCGGTGTCTCGCGTCGCCACCATCATGCCATTGGCCGCGGCGGTCGCCGCAATGTAACCATCAGATACCGGGATCGTCCGTCCCTCGGACCGCGCTTTCGCCATTAGCTCCGCATAGGCCTGCGAGGCCGCAAGATCGAAGGACAGAACCCGCCCGGCGAACATCGGCAGGACCTGTCCCTCCAGATCTTCATGCAGCCAGTCGCGGCGACGGCCGGCCGACAGTGAGCGTACTCCGAATCGCAGTTCGGCGACGGTAATGGCGGACAGGTACAGCGTTTCCAGCGCCTGTGCATCGAGCCATGCGGCGACGCGCGGTTCCGGAGCCCTGCGCAGCGGCTCCGACACCACATTGGTGTCTACCAAGATCATTCCAGATCGATCGGCCGGGCAGGAGCGGTGTCGCGTTGCGCGAAGCCGGCGAACTTCGCGTCCGTCAACCCTGCACGCCGGCCGACGGCGGTCAGCAGCGTTCCCAGGGCGATTCTCCCTTCCGGCAGGACCGTTTCCTCCAAGATGGCGCGCACCTCGGCCTCGGTGCTGCGGCCCCTCAGGGCGGCCCGCACACGCAAGGCGCGATGCACCTCGTCGGGCAGGTT
>JAPOST010000008.1 GCA_026709535.1 Rhodospirillaceae bacterium | reverse complement strand
CGCTCGGTAAAGCCGCAATCGGTCAGACGCTTCACGTAGCGATGGGTGTCGAACGCAATGGCCTCGGTCATCGGCGAAGCATAGGACAGGACCCCGCGCGCGACAAGACCCGGCATCACCCCCGGCATCACCACGCCAGGAAGAAACCCGAAAACGATGCAAACCCGTGACGCAAATGTGGAGGTCGGCTCAGAGTCTGTTGCCGAGATTCCCCGACAGGTGCCAAGCGGTGCATGGCTTGAGGCTTGGGCGGTTGCCTGCTGTTCCGGCGATGCGAAATCGATGTGAGCGCTTCCGGTGACCGGTCCGATCAGATAGCGCGTCTTGCCGTTCGGCGGCGTGATGGAGCCAGTCGCGCCGCCTGAACGTCGTCCGAATGCGAGCAGGGCGGAGGACGTGTCAGGGCAAACGGTCAACGAGACGGGATGTTCGAAAACCAGTGCGCATCGCAGAGCGATCAAGCGCGCCGACACGATCCCGGATCCTGTCAGCGCATCCCATATCAAGTCCGCGGCGTGTGGTCTGCTGCATCAAGAGGCTGGACACACGACAACGCCTGACCGCATGCGCCGAGCCGGCGGAAGAAAATGCTGGCGACAACAGGGACCTGCGCACGCGATGCAGGGACGCGGCTGTCATTCCGCAAATTGCCGGTTCAGTCGCCGCCAGTCTGCCGGGTAGTCCCTCTGCAGCAGGCCTCCGTTCATGGCGTGGTTGCTGACCCGATAGGGATACCGGCTTTCGAACATGAAGCTGATGCCGCTGTCGATGAACTGGGGAGACAGATCGTGCCTGCCGGCAGCCTCGAAGGCTTCCGGAGACGGGCCGTGCGGCAGCATGCGGTTGTGCAGACTGGCACCGCCGGCAAGAAAGCCCTGCGGCTTGGCATCGTACACGCCATAAATCAGACCCATGAATTCCGACATGACATTCAAGTGGTACCAGGGCGGCCGAAACGTATCCTGACCGACCAGCCAGCGCGGCGCGAAGATGACGAAGTCCGCATTGGCTGTCCCAGGCATATCGGACAGTGATGTCATGACCGTAAAGATCGATGGATCGGGATGGTCGTAGCTGATCGACCCCATCACGTTATAGTCGCGCAGGTCGTACTTGTACGGCGCGTGGCTGCCATGCCAGGCGACCACATCCAGCGGCGAGTGAGTCAGGGCGCACGCGTGGAAGCGGCCGCCGGCCTTGAGGACCAGCACGAAATCGCCCCGGACATTCTCGTAGGCCGCCCGAGGGTAGTGGAAATCCCTTGGATTGGCCATTCCGTTAGCGCCGACCGGGCCCAGTTCCGGCAGGTCGAACGGCGCGCCGTAGTTCTCGCACAAATAGCCGCGCGCCGCTCCCTCAGGCAGATCAATGGCGCACTTGATTCCGCGCGGCACAACCGCGATGTCGCCAGGAGTGACATTCAGGATGCCGCATTCGGTGCGCACCCGCACCCTGCCGGTCTCCGGGATCAGCATCATCTCGGCGTCAGTGTTGACAAAATAACGACTGGCCATCGACTTGTTGGCGCAATACTGATGAATGGACACACCAGCGCCAGCGGCGACGTCGCCGTTCCAGACAAGTGTCGCCATGCCGTCGAGAACGTCGTTTGGCGTCTCGGGGATATGGGGCGGCGACCAGCGGCATTGCTGATACGGAAAGCTGCCATCTTCTGTTGGCGGCGTCAGCCACAGCGGCATGTCGACGGGATAAAAGTCACCCTGATGCATGACCGATGGCGCAATGCGGTAGAACCAGGTGCGCCGGTTCCGTGCACGCGGCGCGGTAAAGGCCGTGCCACTGATCTGTTCGGCATACAGGCCGTAAGCCGGACGCTGCGGCGAATTTCGCCCGACCGGCAGCGCGCCGGGCAGGGCTTCGGAGGCGTGTTCGTTGCCGAACCCCGACAAGAGGGGCACCTGGGAGGCGGTAGCGGTCTTGGCAGTGCGAGCGATTTCATTCATGACGCCAACTCCGGTTTGCACGGTTGCGCCGGCCATCTTCCACACCGACCGCCGCGAGAGGCACTTCAACCATACACAACCTCAAATGCCAGCAATTCGCGTCAGGTGCAGGCGACGCTTCCTGGCGTGACGACCGTGCGGCCACGTCGGTCATGAATGGACCAATGCCTCTTCACCCTTATCACAGCAGAGCAGAGAAGCCATGAATTTCAAGGACCATATTCGCGGCATACCGGATTTCCCGAAGCCGGGCATCCTGTTCTACGACATATCCACGCTGCTGGCGCATCCAGCCGCCTGGGAAGCCGCTGTGGAGCAGCTTGCCGCCGCGGTCGCGCCGTATCGTCCGGATGTTCTTGCCGGCATCGAGGCCCGCGGGTTTCTGATTGCGGCGCCACTGGCCCTGCGCCTTGGCTGCGGCTTCTTCATGATGCGCAAAGCGGGAAAGCTGCCGGGTGAGACCGTTGGCTATTCTTATGAACTGGAATACGGCGCGGATACGATCGAAGTGCAAGGCGACTCCATGGCGCCGGGACAGCGCGTCGTCCTGCTCGACGATTTGCTGGCAACGGGTGGAACCTTGCAGGCGGCGATCAATCTGGTCCGGAAGGTGGGCGGCCACGTTGCGGCGGCAGCTTGCCTGATCGAACTTACCTTCCTGGCGGGCCGGCAAAAGCTGGATGTTCCCATCGAAACGCTCGTTCGTTTTGACGATTAGGCCGGATACTTGATGAGTCAGGCCCCGCCGCGTTCGATTTTGTGTGATGATTCAGTTGGTCAAGGCGAATCTGAAACGGGAGTGCGGTGGTGACGGATTGTACCCCTAGACGTCTTTCTTCCAGTCTGTTGGGGCGCCGGGTTGCGGCGGCGGTGCGCTGCTATTGACTCATGCGGACCCTGACGGCGGCGGTTGGCGTGGCGATTGATGGATCCGCGGCAGCGGGGCAAGCGGTGCAACCGGACCCTGCAGACCACTGCCGGTAGCGACCGTTCGCTGGCCAGTGCCGCCGACGTTGTGCCGCTTCGAGAACCGGGCCAAGCGGGGCTGGGAGGTGTTTCCCGAGAGACGGGCTGGGAACGAACGGTGCTGACATCGTCATGAAGGCGTTACGAATGCGACAGGATCGCTCATGGCTCGCTCTCCTCTTGTGATGGCGGGGAAGTGCCAGACGGAACCGTGAGCCATATGAGCGAGAGAAGGTACAAGAGCAGGAACGCATCGCGGAACCGGGCAAGTTCCGGAGCTCGAAATGGAGATGTTGTGCGCTCCCGCCTCCGGACCAGACCGGGCCGGCGGGTCGGCTGAGGTCAATGACAAAAACGTCGATCGAGGAGCGCCGAGCCTCCGGCAATCGATTCCCCGGCATCTGTTCCAGTTATCCGGGAGGCATGGGCCGCTTCAGGCGCCTCTTCGGCCCGGCCAGAACACACGCCCGACCGGCAATCGCATGAACCAGAGCCGATAGAACCGCCGTGCACGCTGAAAGGGCAACGGACCAGACAGCATGCCCAGGGCAAAACCCCGGATCGAAATCACGCCCAGCATGCAGAAGGCCTTGAAGGTACAACAAGCACGTCATGTCAATTCCGAGGAGTTGCCTGGGAACGCGTCTCGGCCCTGTTCCGGCTATATGAAGCGCAAGTCGACGGCTGACCGGTTGAGCAGGATCATTCGCGATATAGAAGAGTATGCAGAGCCTGATGCACAGGCCGTTGCACCGCATTCAGTCGCCGCTCGCATGCGGCGTCGGTAGCCCACCGTGCCGCGCCCTTTCGTTTGGCTGACTGACGATTACCAGGCTTCCGGCACAGAGCACTCTCGCCCCGGAAGCACACCCAAGCCTTCCCAATCTTCATGTTTTCCGCGGCGGGTCAGCACTTCCACAATCATTCGCCGCTTGATTTCGGCCGTCTCAGGGGCGAGCCCGAGCAACATCGCCCGGCGGCTCGTCAGCTACACTCAGGGCTTCTCGTCCAAGTCGATGCGGCTGGCGAGCGCCAGGACGTTGCTTTCCCCGATCACGTCGGGGCCCATTTCTGGAGGAATGAGCAGGTAGCGGCCCCAACTGGCGCGCTCCAGCCATCCCTTCCGGCGCAGCGAGCGGATCACATGGTCGGAGGCCTGCGGGCTGACGCCAAGCATGTCGATGATTTCTCCACGCTCTATTTCCTTGCTGCCGCGCTCCGCCATGTTGAGGACGACGCGGCTTTCCTGGGACGAGAGCGATCGGGTGGCGAATGGCGTCGTCCTGTTCATCGCGATACTTTATGATTTCCTTTGTTTCGACGAAAATCGTATCCCAAGAGGGTATCGCAGTCGATCTTCCATAGGGACAATTGTCGGGCACGACCGAAATCCGCGCTTCCCGCGAGCATCGCTGTGCAACAGGGACGTGTATTGCTGCGTCGCAATCTACGTGTATATATGCAGCAGAATTGACTTGCACCATTGCAACGGTGTACACTTGCATTAGCGAGGCACGTTGAACTTGTGAAGCCACGCGGATAGTCCGGCATGGTCACACCGAATGAGAAACTCGCTGCGTCGCTGGCGCAGCTCGAGAAGCTCCAGGGCCGGGGCCGGCGGGTTTTCCGCTCCGGCGAGCTGACGCGCGTGCACCGAACGCGGCTGGTCAGAAACGGTTTCCTGTGCGAGGTGATGAAGGGCTGGCTGATCTCCTGCAGCCCGGATACCGATCCGGGCGATACGACGCCCTGGTTCACTTCCTTCCGGGAGTTCTGCGCGGCCTATTGTACAGTCCGGTTCGGGCCGGACTGGCACCTGTCCCCGGAACAGTCATTGCTGCTCCACGCTGAATACACCGTCATCCCGCAGCAAGTCGTCATCTATACACCCAAGGGCACCAACAACACCGTCGAACTGTTGTTCGGCACGTCATTGTTCGATCTCAGAGAAAGGGACATGCCGTCAGAAGCCGACCTCACGGACCGGGGCGGGCTGCGGTTGTTTGTGCCCGAGGCGGCACTGCTGCGCGTGCCGGAGGCGTTCTTCGTCCGGCACCCGGTCGAGGCGCAGGTCATCCTCTCGGGCATCCGTGACGCGGCCGACCTGCTCGGGCGGCTGCTCGATGGCGGCCGTTCGGTGATTGCCGGGCGGCTGGCCGGCGCTTTCCGCCGGATCGGCAGGGGTGACGTGGGCGATGAGATTCTGGGTGTCATGAAACGCGCCGACTACGACGTCCGCGAAGCCGATCCGTTCGAACCGGAGCGGGTGTTTGGTGCTCTGAGCCGGGCCCAGACGCCGATAGTCGGCCGCCTGCAATCGCTGTGGGAGACGATGCGCAAGCCCGTGATCGCAGCATTCCCCGAAGCGCCCGACCTTCCCGATGACCCCGAAGCCTATTTGTCCTTCGTTGACGATATCTATCGGAACGATGCCTATCACTCGCTGTCGATAGAGGGCTACCGCGTCACACCGGAGTTGATCGACCGGGTGCGCGCAGGTAACTGGGATCCGGACAATCTTGACGACGACCGGCAGAGTCGCGATGCGCTGGCCGCGCGCGGTTACTGGCAGGCGTTCCGGCTTGTGCGGGCGGCGGTCAGTGAGATCATTGGCGGCGGTGAAGCCGGTGCTCTGGTCCACAAGGCCCATCGCGACTGGTATCGCGAGCTGTTTCAGCCTTGCGTCACCGCCGGCCTGATCGCGGCTTCCGCTCTGGCAGGTTATCGCAACGATGCGGTGTTTCTACGGAGATCGCGGCATGTGCCGCCGCGCTGGGAGGCGATGCGCGATGCCATGCCGGCTTTGTTCGATCTACTGGAAAGTGAAACCGAGCCTTCCGTTCGCGCTGTGCTCGGGCACTGGCTGTTCGGCTATGTCCATCCTTATCCGGATGGCAACGGGCGCGTGGCGCGCTTTGTCATGAACGCGATGCTGGCATCCGGCGGCTATCCGTGGACCGTCATCCGGGTCGAGGATCGTGATACCTACCTAGCGGCGCTTGAAAGCGCGAGCATCGATCAGGATATCGGGCCGTTCGCGCAATTTGTGGCGGACCGGGTTGCGTGGTCACTGGAGAGAGCAGCGTCAGTGCATACAAAGGTCGAAAGCCCTGTAGAGGGAACAAGGCCCTCGGCCGCCAATGTACAGCTGGAGCAGCCATGAGTTTGCAGTCACGAGATCAACGGATGTCTCAAACCGTCATTATTCGCCAGTTGCATATCGAACGCTTTCGGGGAATCGAAAGCCTCAAGTGAAATCCGGCATCCGGGATGAACGTCATTCTCAGTGGCGGTGACGTGGGCAAGACAACATTTCTTGAAGCTATTGCTCTGCTCCTCAGCCCCTCGAACAGTATGGTCCTTGCTGAGGCCGACTACTGGCAGCGCAACGCCGATGCCGGTTTTACCATTCGAGCAGCCATTTCACTGCCCGCATCGTCCGATATCGGGCAGCAGGCCAAGTTTGCCTGGCCTTGGCAGTTCTCGGTGTTGTCGTTCGCGGCAACGCGGGGAACTCTCTCCCCTTTCCGGCCGCTTCTGTCTCTCCGCATCGCCTCCGCCTTCCCGGATTCGGTGACCCTGGAAGGGAGATTTGAACCGCACGGCAAGGCTTGTCAAACGGTCAGGCAAGGGGATTTCCTGCATGGAATCAACCTCTTGGAGCCTCCTGTCATCCCTTGGCGGGACAGGAAGAGACAGGAGGCACCGGGAGGATGATCAAAAAAATTTCACGCAATTCTGAATCGTCGCCATTTTTTCACGTCAGCACGCGAAGCGCAGTCTCCGGGGCCTTGTCGAGCACCCGCAACAGGGCGCGCGCCGCGCCGGTCGGGCACCGCTTCCCTTGCTCCCAATTGCGGATCGTCTCGGGCGACACGTCGATGCGCCGGGCGAGCTCCGTCTGGCTGAGGCCCATCCGCCGCCGGACCCGGCGCGTGTAGCGCGCCATGTCCTGCAACGCCTCGGCCTCGTCTTCCCGCTCCTGCGCGGCGATCACCGCCTCGGTGGCGGCGTCCACCCTGGCGGCGTCGATCCGGCCCTCGGGGAAGGTGGACGGATCGTCGGGGTCAATCCTGATGCGCGTTGTGCTCATAGTCCGCGCCCTCCTTCGGGTTGGCCTTGCGCGCCGAAATGATGCGGACGGCCGAACCCCGCACCGTGTAGACGACGACAAAGGCCCGTCCGTCGATCATGCCGGTCAGCCAGTAGCGATCCTCGCCATAATCCCGCCGCACGTCCTGGGCGACGATCCGCAGCGGATCGAAGAACGCGCGGACGGCATAGGCGAAATCGAAGCCGCGCCGCTCGAAACAGGCATCGTCCCACTCGAACTCCATCACGGTTATATAGGCCAATGGCCTATGATGGTCAAGCGCGGCGGACGGTGGCGCCGGTCATTGGTCCTCCAGCCTCACGGGGGGTCGAACTGAATCCGCAACCGGGTGCCGGTTGCCTGGGCGACCTTCTCAAGGGTCCGCGTCGATGGCGGCACCCGGCCGCTCTCCAGACGCGCCACCGCCGATTGCGTCGTCTTCATCCTCGCGGCCAGTTCCGCCTGAGTGATGCCGGCCCGCGTGCGCGCCTTGATCAGCGCGCGGGCCAGATCGAACTCCGGTCCCAGCCACTCAGGCGGATTTCCCACAGCGGGCCGGTCAGGTTCTTGACGCGATGATCAGCGTACGGTTGATCGATTAGGTCTCGAGATAGCATTTCTTGAGACAGGTCCCGCCCTTGAATATCCAACTCTCGGTGAGAGCAGACTGCCGATATATCCCGGCAAGAACCAAGCCCAGCACATAGTCCTTCTCGACGACATGAGACAGCAGACCAAGGGTTTCCGCCGTATCCAGAATCTCGCGGCGGTCGATCATGCAGATGCCGCCGGGGTCCAACTCTCCGGAACGAATAGACGCCAGCGTGTCATCAGCCGACGACAGGGAAGTGCGGGATCGGGCTTGGCATTGCCTTGCGTCAGCCGTTCCTGGCAGGTGTCGACGAGGGCGGTAGTGCCGAACCTGCGTTCTGCCAGGAAGCCCAGGCGCTTGAAGACGGCGCCGTTGCCGACCCGGTCGGCGTAAGCGACCAGCTTTTCATCGTCACGGTCCTTGCGCTCAAAACAGGATGCGAGACAGTCCTCGACATGCAGGATGCCCGTCCCCAAAACATCAATGCTTCCTTATGCGCAGGGTCGCGCGAGGACCAGGGGCCTGATCCACAAGAACATGATCATATCAGGGCCTTGTGATTCGGGCTCTTACAACGATCGGGCGATAAGTTCCTTCATTATCTCGTTAGTGCCGCCATAGATCTTCTGAACCCGGGCGTCTGCATACATGCGCGAGATCGGATACTCGTCCATGAAACCATAGCCGCCGAAAAGCTGGAGACACTCGTCGATCACCTCGTTCTGTTTCTGCGAGCACCACCATTTCACCATTGCAGCGGTTGTAACATCCAGATTGCCTTCGAGATGGCGCATCAGGCAATTGTCGACAAAGACACGAGCAATGTGTGCCTCGGTCTTGCATTCGGCCAGTTTGAACCGGGTGTTCTGGAAATCCATAATGGATTTGCCGAAAGCCTTGCGCTCTTTTACATATTGTGTCGCCAGCTTGATGGCGTGGTCCATCGCGGAACAGGCGCCAATACCGATGATCAGGCGTTCTTGCGGCAGTTGGTTCATCAACTGGAAAAAACCCTGCCCTTCCTGGTCGCCCAACAAGTTGGCAGTCGGTACCCTTACCCTGTCGAAAAACAATTCCGAGGTGTCCTGCGCCTGCAGACCCAGTTTCTTGAGATTCCTGCCCTTGGTGTAGCCTTCCACCTCATCCACTTCGACGACTATCAGGGAAATTCCTCGCGCCTTTTCTTCCTGGTTGGTTTTGGCGACAACAATCATCAAGTTGGCGTGCTGGCCGTTGGTGATAAAGGTTTTCTGACCGTTGATCTCGTACTGGTTGCCCTCCAGCTTCGCCGTGGTCCTGACGGATTGCAAGTCGGAACCTGAGCCGGGTTCAGTCATGGCGATGCCGCCAACCAATTCGCCGGTTGCCATCTTTGGCAGCCACTTCTCCTTCTGTTCCTTGGAGCCGTAGGCATTGATGTAGTGGGCGACAATTCCGCTATGTACGCCATTGCCCAGACTGCGGACGTTTGCGCGACCCTGTTCGTACAGGATTACTGTTTCATGGGCGAAAGTACCGCCAGCACCGCCATATTTCTTCGGGATGCTGGCACACAATAGACCGGCTTTCCCCGCCTTGTTCCACATTTCGCGGGGCATGATCCCTTCGTCCGCCCACTGTTCCTCATGAGCGGAGAATTCACGCTCGAAGAACTTGCCAGCCGCATCCTGCAGCATTGCCAGCTCTTCAGTCATCCAGGGGGAGATGTAATCGTCCATGTCAAATTTCCGTACTGCATCAACATTGCAGGCGACAGCTTCAAGCTTTCACCAGGGAATTCGGCTCAGATCAACAGACCGCCGCCCGCGACGATCACCTGCCCGCTGATATAGTCGCTCTCCGGCGTGCAGAAGAGATAAACGGCGTTGGCGGCCTCCTCGGGCGTGCCGCCCCGACCCATAGGAATGATTGCCTCCATCATCTGGATCATGTGGGGCTGGACACCGACCCGGATATCCTTGCCGTCAATATTCAGGGTAGGAGGCTTTTCACCTTCAATCGGTTGGGTCATGCGGGTCTTGATATAGCCGAAGGCGACACAGTTCACCGTCACCTTGTAGCGCCCCCACTCCTTCGCCATCGTCCGGGTCATACCGATCATGGCCGACTTGGCCGACGAGTAGTTGATCTGTCCCGCATTGCCGTAGAGGCCCGCGATCGAGGAGATGTTGACGACCTTGCGGACGACTTCTGTGCCTTCCATCGCTTCTCTTTTGGTCGCGATTCGAATCGGTTCGGCGGCAGCGCGCAAGATACGGAATGGCGCCTTGATATGAACGTCGATCACGGCATCCCACTGATCGTCGGTCATCTTTTGGACAACACTGTCCCAGGTAAATCCGGCGTTGTTGACGATGATGTCGATACCGCCCCAGGTGTCCATGGCCGCGCCGACAAACCGGTCGGCAAAATCATCGGCCGCCACATTGCCGACGATTGCGACAGCTTCTGCCCCGACAGACCTGATTTCGTCGACTGTCTCGTTGGCCACGTCGGCATCCAGGTCGTTCACGACGACCCGCGCGCCCTCGCTCGCCAGTTTCAGCGCCAGCGCCTTGCCTATGCCCCGGCCGGAGCCGGAAACGAGCGCAACCTTGCCGTCTATTTTTGCCATGACCGGATTACTTTCCTCTGAATCTCAATCGGTTGCCTGATGGCCATTGACTGCAGGATTGCGTCCCGGTGAGCCTGCGGCAACCACAGCTTTACCTTTTTAGCTTGATGTCTCTCGCCCGGTCGGCGGCAACGATGCCCAGACGCAATCGTTGTTCGCCATCCTGTTCAAGCGGTTCGGTCGCGGTACCGCAGCAATGTATTTCAGCGCTCACTTCAATGATTGATGCGGACCGCAGACCCCAGCTTCGCAAGGTCGACCGAGGAACGAAATTTGTCAGCGCCCGACCGAGCCAAGCCATGACCGGCATGCCGTGGGTGAAAACATCGTCGACGCCGACCTTCTGGATGAAGTCAGTATCTATATGGATCGGATAATGGTCGCCGGAAACCCCGGCATGGAGCGCAAAAACCTGACGGGAGCCCCGCCTGATCGCGAGTTCCGGAACGGCCTCGATGGCCTCGTCGGCTTGAAGATCATCCGCCTTCATCTTCATCCCCGTCCTTCATCCATGCCGCTGGACGATCACGGCCATAAGCATGGCGGACAAGCCTCCATCCTGGTTTGCCGCGTCGGTTGTTTGAGCCATGAAATCCGGCAAGCTGACTTTCTTCGCGTCGCTGCTTTCATAGGTGTTGCGGGTTGTCGGCGGCACCTTGGATTGGCATGATCGCCGCCATATCGCGTTCCAGAGGCCTCGTCGGGTTTCTTTCGCACCGTACTGCGTAGCGCCATCGTAACGTCAGTGGTTCCGGACGAAATCAGCCTCGCCAAAGCCATCGCTATTCCACTATCGACGGCAGTGCAATTCTGTTGCAATATCCGTGCCCCATCATTGTTGGGCATTTATCGCTGAAATTACCGTGAGGCTATCCTGTGCAGCTTGAACAGAAGGTTGCTGTCATTACCGGCGCGGCATCCGGTTTTGGCGAGGGCATTGCGCGCCGCTATGCCGCCGAAGGCGCGCGAGTTGTGGTTGTGGACCTGAACGACCAGTTGGGTTCCAAGGTCGCAGGGGAAATTGGCGGCGCATACATCCATGCCGATGTCGCGAACCGGGACGACGTGCGGCGGATGATCCAGACCGCTGTGGATGAGCATGAACGGCTGGATGTGATGGTCAACAATGCGGGCGTTACCCATGTCAATCGGCCAATGCTGGAGGTAAAGGAAGAAGAATTCGACCGTATTTTCAACGTGAACGTGAAGAGTATTTACCTGGCGGCGTTGGAAGCCGTCCCTGTAATGCGCGCACAAGGCGGCGGCTGCATCATCAATACGGCCTCGACTGCCGGCCTTCGGCCTCGACCAGGCCTTGCCTGGTACAACGCGTCCAAGGGGGCGGTCATCACCATGACCAAGTCCATGGCCGTGGAACTCGGCCCCGACAATATTCGCGTCAATGCCCTGTGCCCGGTCGCCGGCGACACACCGTTGCTGCCGTCATTCCTAGGTGCCAACACCCGAGAAGCGTTCCAGGCAACAGTGCCTTTGGGCCGCCTGTCTACAGCTGAGGATGTGGCAAAGGCAGCATTGTGGCTGGCCAGCGCTGAAGCAGACTTCATTACCGGAGTTGCCCTGGAGATCGATGGCGGGCGCTGTGTATAGCAGACATGATTCTCGATCCGCGACGGATCGGGCGTGGCTGCACCTCTCTTCCTGCCCCCTGAAGGCGTCTCGCGATTCATGCGTGGCAAGACCTTGATGGTTGATATTTTCAGCAGTCTGCTGGTAGAAAGAGCAAGTTAGGAAATCGCCGAACCTTGTTTCTGGAGGGCTCCGAGCATGCTTTTGGCGGCAGTCGACATAAGGAAAGGGGGCATGCTGTCATCCGATCGCGTACTTGCAACGCATGGTGGCCGTCGTTGGTGTTCCACCCATCATTAATGCCACCCGCGCGCTGCTTCGATCAAGCTAGGCGGATATGAGACTGTCGCCCTCTATTGGCTGGTCGCCAGACTTGCTGTCTTCAAGAGCCTATCCTTCGTCGATACGGCGGCGGGCTTCGGTTTCAGGATGCTGAAAAAGCAAGGTAGCGCGATCAGGTAGATCGCGGCCGCACCGAGGAGCAACATCTGTTGCCCGAACAGTACATTGACAATCGGCACTGAGACGGCGCCGACAACCGAGAAGGTTCCGTTGATGCCCCAAGCCCACAGGAAGAACCTCTCCTTGCCCATCCTGGACAGCATGGCCATGGCCGTCGGGAACGGGAAGCCCATCAGGAAGGCGACCGGCGCGATCAGGAAGATGCAGGTTGCGATCCTTAGTCCATAGGACCATTGACCGATTGCGCCCAGAACGGGATCCAACAGGAAAGCGCCGGCGATCAAAAACGCAACAATCGCCAGGAAAATATACGGCATGACCCGGCGACAGTCTTTTACACAACGGGAGCTCGCCAACGACCCAAGTCCGGAAAAGAACAGCATGCTGGTAATCAGCACGGCGGCCGAAATCGTCGGGTTGGAAAGCGCGACGAAGAATTTTCCTATCAGTCCGACTTCGACGATGATGTATCCGCTACCCAGGCAGAAGAAGTAGATGAAGATTCCGATCTTGCCTGGTTGTCGGGAGAAGACGGTCCGCCACCCGGCGATCACCGGGATCATCATGAGGAAAAAGCCGAAAATGGCGGCAATGACCAGCGTCGCCCATAGCAGCAAATAGCCCCACTCGTCAGAAACGGCGTCCAACTGATCCAAAAAATACGGAATATCCAACGCCTTGATATAGGCCGCGAAATAGGGCCGGTTGTTCGTCAGCGGCCGCGTATCGAAAACATACTTGTTCTGAACTTCAGCAAACTCGCCCGCCATCATGTAGCTGAGCATGAGTTTATAGAGGTTCTGCCATGTCGGTGTCGGTTTGCCGCCAGCAGCTTCGACGGTAAGGCGCGCCGGATGCTCTTTCTTCCTGGTGGTCTCGGCATTGTCGACGGGAAAATGGGAAGCGCGATAAGCGCGCCAGATATGATCGGCATGGGTCTGGTCGAACTGTACATCTGGCGCGTGAAGCTGCTCCCACCCCATGTCCTCGGACCACTCGTTGAGAGTCGCGAGTTCCTTCTCGGTGAAGCCGCTCTTCTTGTAGAGGACCGTAACGGTCGACAGGTAAGTGTGAAATATGAAGAACTTGCTCTTCGCCGTGTCTCCGTCCAGGCCACGTGCGGCTGTCACGATGGTTGCGAAGAACTTGGGCGTCGATTTCGGCAGGTCTTCCTTGTTCCACAAGGTGATCGCCAAGACCCCGTCATCCTTCAGGGCGCGCATGTAGTTTTGCAGCGTCTGGACGGTATAGTTATATTTTTCGATGATCGAAAAGCCGCTGGCATGGCTGAGGCCGGTTGAATCGGCCAGACTGAGATCAATGACATCATACCGGCTGCGAACGCCACCCAAATGGAGCCGTCCGTCATATGGAATAATCCGGACCTTGGGGTCCTTCAGAGGATTGCCCGTCAGCTTCGTTATCTCCGATACGTTGGTGAGCGCGTGCAGCAGGGATCGATTGCTTTCCGCTACCGTGACTTTCTTCGCCCCGGCGGCCAGCGCCAACTTGGTCGAGATGCCGCCGCCCAACTGCACCACGAACACATCCGGCTTCTTCTTGATGTTGTAAGGCGCGTACATCGGCATGAACTCGAAATAGGCGCGCGCCTCCTCCGGAATCGTTTTCATGACCCCGATCGGGCCATCTGAATCGATGTAAAGAGCGATGTAGGCGTTCTTCGGCATCGTCTCGAGGTTCACTGATGCGTTGTCGGAGAGCCCCGGCGCAAAATGCAGATAAGAACTGGTGTAACCTTCCAGAAGACCGAAGGGTGAATAATCCTTGTGAATGCGCTTCGAATCCGGAAACTGCCGGGCATAGTTCACACCCTTGAACTGGTTGACGTTGATCCGGACATTGGCGTCAGCCACATAGAGTGCTCCGCCCCCCAGGATGGCGGCGATAACCAAAGGCACCCAGGACCGTTCTCCCAGGAACCACACGGTTGTGCCGAAGGCCCACAGGCCAAACGGAATCAGCAAGATCCAATCCGGCGGCACGAAGTAGAGACCGACCAGGAACACCAGCCCACAGAGACCAGAACCTGCCAGGTCTGCGAAATACACCCGTCCGAAAACCGCTTGGCCGCGCATGAAAACCAGTCCGAGAAACAGGGCGCCGGGCAGGAAAGGAATGAAGTAGATCAGGAAAAGGTAGAAGAGCTTGAATTTCTGATCCGGATTGGCGACCAATTCAATGGGGTTGAAGTCAAGCGACTGGGCAACCGTATTCGAGAGCAGCATCAACGGCCCGAAGATCACCAGCGCTATCGTCATCAGTGGGCGCCAGTATGTCTGGAACTTCGACATGCCGATGCACATAACGGCGCTTGTCACACCGAATCCCAGCATGGCGATTGAGATGACGAAGGATCCGAAGTGTGACCATGTTCCGATGGAGAAGATCCGCATGATGCCGATCTGCAGAGCAATGATCGAACCAGCGATGACGCCGACAGCGATGTAGAATGACAAGTCCAGTGACCGGCTTTCCATGCTGCCGTGGAAGCTGTTGACCAACGCCGTCTTGGAAGAGGGCACCCGCTTGATCCCTTTCTTCAGAAAGACGGCCTGAAGGCTGACCATCTGTTCTTTGGCTTCTTCCCGTCACGCCCCCGTCGGCGATTGACTGTCAGGCTGAAACGCCTTCACTTTCCGGAACGGTTCTCGAAAAAGATCTTGGCTGACTGGCCTCCAGAGCCCGATAACCATGATGCGTGCTGCAGGAATTGCGCCGTCCTTACTTCCCACCCCATCGAGATACGGTGCGATTGCCCCTGTATTTGGTAAAGGCCACGAAGCTGACCTTCCGCTTGCAACGCTGACCATCGGCAGTGCTGCACCGGGCGGCGTAGATGTCATGTCGTTTGATTCGGACCCGGCCGCTTGGGCTTTTCGTCTTGGTCAGCTTCAGCAATGACTGGGCGCCAGGCGGACCGACCGGAATGATCATTGCGCCGCCGACTGCCAATTGCTTCAACAGCGGCGGCGGAATGTGGTCGATGCCGGCTGTTACGATGATCTTGTCATAGGGCGCCTGTTCCGGCCAGCCAAAGTAGCCATCCGATCTCTTGCGGCGAATATGGCCGAATTCGGAATATTTGGCGGCGGTCAGTTGCGCATATATCTTGTTCGTCACGGCGGCGAGTTGCGGAATGATCTCAATCGTGTAGACATTCGGTGTCAGGTAGCTGAGCATCGCCGACTGATAGCCGGAGCCGGTACCGATTTCCAACACCTTGTCGCCTGGCTTGATGTCGAGTTCGGAGGTCATTCGGCCGACGATATGCGGGCCGGAAATGGTCACGCCACAGCCAATTCCCAGGAAGGAGTGGGCATAGGCCCGTCGTGCGCTGGCCGTACGCGCGAATTCTTCCCGCGGGGTCATCAGGAATGCGCGTTTTTCCTTGTCGCGCCACAGGTCTTTGTTACGGATCATGTCCTGATAGCGCGCCCACTTGACCTGCAAGAAAGCACGCCTGTCACCGCGGGTTTTCTGCATGAATTCGGCAAACGCCGGGTAATCTTTCAATGGCGGACTGAGGTCGGCACTGGAGACGCCCTCCTGACCCGTTGCGGGTTTTCCGGTCACGATGATGGTGTTGGCGACCCGCGCGCAAGCGAACGTGGTAGTGGCGCCCCCGGCGTACAGGGCAATGCTGGCCATTGAAGCGGCCGCAGCTAACCGGAAACGCGAAGGCGAAAAACGCATGGGCGCAATTCTTCCGTCGGATACGAGCTGGTTCCAGGCTACCGTTCGCAACCTTGGCCACGATCGCCTGAAAAAGGAAGGATCGTTTGAAAGCGGGCAGCAATATGACGGGTTGCCTTGATCAAGTCCATATGGAGCCCGGACTCTTTATCTGCGGCTCGGCAAACGGATCGCTGGTGTCCGTCGGACTTCTATGCAATCAGCCGCCGATAGTCGATGCGGCGGGGCTGGTCGGCCTCCTCGCCCAGCCGTTTCCGGCGATCTTCCTCATAATCCTGCCAACTACCTTCGTTCCAAATGACCCTGCTGTCTCCTTCAAAGGCCAGGATATGGGTGCAGACACGGTCCAAGAACCACCGGTCGTGGCTGATCACCATGACAGAACCGGCAAATGCAGTAATCGCTTCTTCCAAGGCCCGCATGGTATCGACGTCCAGATCGTTGGTCGGTTCGTCCAGAAGCAGAAGGTTGGCGCCGGATTTCAGAACCTTGGCGAGATGCACCCGATTGCGTTCGCCACCGGACAGCGCGCCAACCTTCTTTTGCTGGTCGCTGCCCTTGAAGTTGAAGTTCGAGACATAGGCGCGGCTGGGGACATCACGCCTGCCCATTTGGAGCATGTCGACGCCACCGGAGATTTCCTCCCACACGGTCTTCTTGTCGTTCAAGGAAGCGCGTGACTGGTCAACATAGCCCAATTCCACCGTGTCACCGACCCGCAGCATCCCGGCATCCGGTTTTTCCTGTCCCGCAATCATCCGGAAGAGCGTTGTCTTGCCGGCGCCGTTGGGGCCAACGATACCGACAATGCTGCCAGGCGGCATGAGGAAATTGACATCTTCCAACAGCAGGCGATCGTCGAATGCCTTTCGAACGTCTTTCGCCTCAATCACGATGTCGCCCAGCCGGGGACCGGGCGGGATCCAGATCTGCATCTGCTCCGGTGCTTTGTCCCTGGCTTCCTGAAGTAGCGATTCATACGCGCTGACACGGGCCTTGCTCTTGGACTGACGGGCTCTCGGCGACTGCTGAATCCATTCCAGTTCCCGGTCCAGTGTCCGCTGGCGCGCTGCCTCGGCCTTGCCTTCCTGTTCCAGACGTTTCTGCTTCTGATCCAGCCAGGACGAGTAATTGCCCTGCCAGGGAATGCCGGCGCCGCGATCCAGCTCCAGGATCCACCCCGCAACATTGTCCAGGAAGTAACGATCATGGGTGACAGCCACGACGGTACCCGAGAATTCGGCGAGAAACCGTTCCAGCCATGCAACTGATTCGGCGTCCAGATGGTTGGTTGGTTCGTCCAGCAGCAGCATGTCGGGACTGGACAGCAGCAACCGCGCCAACGCCACGCGGCGGCGCTCGCCGCCGGAGAGGTTGGCGACGCTGTTGTCGCTCGGCGGACAGCGTAGCGCAGCCATTGCCAGCTCGATCCGACGGTCGAGGTTCCAGGCGTCGGCGGCATCAATCTTGTCCTGCAACTCCTCCTGTTCGGCGATCAGGTCGCTCATTTCGTGGTCGGTCAGATCTTCGCCAAACCGCATCGAGACTTCGTTGAACCTTTCTATCAGCGCCTTCAGGTCGCTGACGCCGTCCATGACGTTCTCGCCGACCGTCTTGCTTTCATCGAGTTCCGGTTCCTGCGCAAGGTACCCTGTCTTGATGCCGTCAGCAGACCATGCCTCGCCCGTGAAATTGTCGTCCAGGCTCGCCATGATCCTGAGCAGGGTGGACTTGCCGGCTCCGTTCAGGCCCAATACGCCGATTTTTGCACCGGGAAAGAAGGACAGCCAGATGTCTTTAAGCACCTGCCTGCCGCCGGGATGGGTCTTCGAAAGACCCTTCATCACAAAGATGTATTTCTTGGGATCCATGGTTCACATCAGCGATGTCTGGAGCGACGGAAAGAAGGTGCGGCGGGACATAAGCCGGATGCCGGAAGGGCGGCAGGGGCAGTGGTGTCGCGGCACGCTTCCATGATGCGCGTTCAGGACCGCCTCCAGGTTCGCGGCGTCTTCCAGGTCGCAAGGGCAATACCGATCAGGATGATGGCGGTCGCGCCTATTTTCTCCGATGTTACGGCCTCGCCGAGAAACAAGGCACCCCAGGCGATGCCCACGACCGGCGCGATGTAGTTGTTCATGGCCACGAAGTTGGGCCCGGTGCGCTGGATAAGCACAAACAGCAAAAGGATGTTCATCCCTGTGCTCAGTAGTGACAGGCAAAGCATCGCCAGACTCGTGACCAGCGTTGGTTTCGACGCCAGCGGATCGCCGATGGTGAACGAAACAGGCAACAGGATGAGCGCCGCAAGAGCGAGTGAAAGCCCGGCGCTGATGGTAGGGTGCACGTTGGTCATGGTCCGCCGTGAAATCACCAGAGCAATTGCAAAACAGCAGGACGCCCCGATAATCAGCAACTGGCCGATCAGCTGGCTGTTCAATCCCCTCAGCGCGGCCGGCCCCAGCAAGATCAGCACGCCCAAGAATCCTAGACACACGCCCACCAGCTTGCGCCACATGACCTTGTCGTCCGTGAAGAAATGCGCCAGGCCGAGCGTGAACAGCGGCACGGTGGTGATCAGGACCGCCCCCAGGCTGCTGTCGATATGCTGCTGGCCGGTGTTGATCATCACGAACGGCAAGGCATTGCCGATCAACCCCAGAACGAGAAGGGACAGCCAGATTTTCCGCTCTGCAGGCGGACGTCTTCCAGCCAGAAGAGCGACGGCGATCAGGAAACCGCCTCCCAGCGTTGTCCGCATGAAAGCCAGTGTGGGCGGATCGAATGCCGGGAGCGCCAGTTTTATGAAGAGGAAAGATGATCCCCAAACCGTTCCGAGGACAACAAGGATCGCATAGTTGATCAACATGCCGCTCCTTACCTCGTCTCGACGTGAGGCATGGCGAAAAAATGGGCATTGGGCGCATGCGTGACCTCAGAGGGCGGCACGACATTCCGATGATCTTGCGGCGTTGTCAGAACACACCCGGCCCATCAGTAGATCCGCCCCGTGTTGCCGCCGCCGAAGCGAAGAACTGTATCCAGGGCCAAGCTGGAAACACCGCGCCCGGAGCCGCAGAAGGGCAGGCTTCTCGACGCCGGTTGCAAACCCCGGGATTGCGTCGCCGAGGTTCTGAAAGAAGGTTTTGCCTTTCCGGGACATGAGGGATGGCAGGGACGGACAACCCGTCACCGCCGTGGACGTCCACGCGAAGGAAGAACCCGGGGCGAAGCGGTTCAAGGCCATGAAATCGACCGCCGGGCAGGCTTCGGACAGACAGCTGGAGGAGCAGGCGGACCTATCCCTTCGCTGCAATTGCGTCGGCCATGGCGACCAGATGTTCGGCCTGGCGGATCGATGCGTAGTCGATGAGTTTGCCATCCATGGCCGCGGCGCCCGCGCCTGCCGCTTCGCTTTCTTTCATGGTCCGCAGGATTTGCCGCGCCTGGGCGACCTCATCGGCCGGCGGGGTGAAGATGTTGTTGGCCAGTTCGACCTGGCTGGGGTGTATCGCCCATTTCCCTTCGCAGCCCAGCACGGCAGCGCGTTTGGCATGGGCGGTGAAGGCTTCTGCGTCTGAAAAATCGCCAAACGGTCCGTCGCAGGGTCGCAGGCCATTGGCGCGCGCTGCAACCACCAACTGCGTGATCGGATAATGCCACATGTCGGACCAGTGAAAATCTCGCGCGCCGTCAGCGTTCGGATCGGTCAGCACGCCGTAGTCCGGGTTCGCCCCACCGATCTGTACCGTGCGCATGCGGGTTGACGCCGCGTAGTCTGCGGCACCCAAATGCAGGCTCTCATTGCGCGGGCTTGCCGCCGCAATCTCGGCAATGTTCTGCATGCCCAGAGCCGTTTCGATGATGATCTCGAACCCGACCCGTTTCTTGCGCCCCGTCGCCATTTCGATCTGTGTGACGAGTGCATCGACGACATAGACGTCGCACGCTGTACCGACTTTGGGGATCATGATCAGGTCGAGCCGCTCGGAACAGTTTTCCAGGAGATCGACCGCGTCACGATACATGTAGGGTGTGTCCAGCCCGTTGATTCGGACGGACAGGGTCTTGTCTCCCCAGTCGCAATCGCCGATCGCCTGAATGACATCCCGGCGCGCCGATGGCTTCAGATCTGGCGCCACTGCGTCCTCCAGGTCCAGAAACACCGCATCGGCAGATCCGACCGCAGCTTTCTCGAAGAATTTCGGGCTGGAGCCGGGGACGGCCAGCTCGCTGCGATTCAAGCGGGCCTTGGCCTGGGTGACTTGGGTGTGGGACATCGGAAACTCGGCAGCAAAGATATCTGTTGACGATGCAACAATATTTCTGCCGGTCAGGCTTGTAGTAACTCGAAAGTGTCGCGCTTCGGATCGACACCTTCAATGTGAACCTTGTGCCAGACGGCCCAGAACAGCAGTGCCCAAGCCTGTCTAGCCCGGCGCCGATCGAACGCATGGAACAGGTTCCGGACCGTCTCCGGACGGCAGATTTCGCGCACTCCCTCCGTCGCCGAAACCAGCCCCCCGGCTTGAGCGGCGCGCCGACTGATCCAGTCTCCGACGGGTACCGTGAATCCCTTCTTGCGAGCGAATGCATCGGCCGCCGGGCAGTGTTTGGCCAGCCAGTAGCGCAACACGGCCTTGCCAAGATTGTTCTCGAACTTGAATTTCCGCGGCAGAGGAAACCCGAATGCCGCAACCTGGGGGTCAAGGAACGGCGTCCGCCCCTCCACGCCGTGCGCCATCAGCGCGCGATCGAGTTTCAACAACAGGTCGGCCGGCAACCAGCCGTTGATATCGGCCGCCTGCGCCGCCTGCAGCCGGTCGGCATATTGTCGATGGGATGCGGTGGTGGCATCGCGGAACGGCCGCATCCAGTGGTTGTCCTTGTCCAGTAATGCCGTCCTGCCGCGAAACAGGCCTTTCGTCTTCGGCCTTTTGCCTAGCGGCCATGGGCGAATGGCCTTTCGGTATCGGCCGTAGCCGCCGAAAATTTCGTCGCCGCCTTCTCCACTCAGCACGACTTTCACGTCGCGCCGCGCTTCGCGCGCCAACGCCCAGGTCGGCAGGATGGCGTAGTCGGCCACCGGCTCGTCGAACGCCCATGCCACCTGAGGCAGCACAGCCCAGAAGTCATCGCCAGTGAAGTCGATCTCGCAATGTTCGGCGCTACAGGCCTTCGCGACAGTGGCTGCTGCCGGTCGCTCGTCGGGCGCGCTGCCATCGGAAAAGCCGCAAGTGTAGGCAATTACCGGATTTTCGTTCAGGCGCGCCATCATTGTCAGGAGGCAGCTGCTGTCGATGCCGCCGGACAGGAACATGCCATAGGGTGCGTCGGAGCGTTGATGCATGCGGACGGACCGTTCCAGTACAGGGTCCAGCGCCTCTACCGCTTCATCCATCGTCGATGGCGGTGCGGCAGTTTCTTCACATAACCATGGGTTGGTGTGCGATCGATTGATGTCTGCCCCTTGAATCGACCATGCCGCGCCTTTGAATATCCGGCGGACTCCGCGGAAGATGCTGCGCGGTTCAGGAATGTACTGCCCTTGCAGCAGCATCGTACGGGACAGGGCATCGACGTCAGCCCGGACCAGGCCAGCTGCGATCAACGCACGAGGCTCGGATGCAAACGCGAGGTAACGATCCGTTTCGACGAGACTCAGCGGTTTGATTCCGAACGGGTCGCGGGCGAGGCAGACGACACCTTTCCCATCTACTGACGCCGAAGCGTACATGCCGCTCCAGTCAGCGGTACCGCGAACGCCTTTTTCGGCGAGCATCATCAAGGCGGGTTCAAAATCTGCCCCGGTCTTGTGGAATCGACCTGCCGCCTGCTGCGCCGTGGCGATCTCGACATAATTGTAGATTTCGCCATTGCCTACCAGGACCGACCCGTCCTCAAGAATGATCGGGTGGTCGCCGCTGGAGAGATCGATGATCGCCAGGCGCGTGTGCACCAACCCTATCGGTCCTTCGCTCCAGATCGCAGAGCCATCCGGGCCGCGATGCAACAGAGCGTCGCGCATGGCCTGCAAGATCGCGCAATCGGCGGCAGAACCGTCTTTCGTGATGATGCCGGCTATGCCACACATGCTGCCATCGCCAGTGTCAGGTTAAGGGCGAAGCCCTGCTTACACCATGCCTGGCGCGACCAAACGCGGCTATTCCGCCGACTGTTTCGCCAACGGATGGTGGGTCTCGACGATGGTGCGCAGACGCTCGTCGAGCACGTGGGTATAGATCTGCGTGGTCGAAATATCGGCATGCCCCAGCATTTGCTGCATGCTCCGCAGGTCCGCGCCGTGATTGAGAAGGTGGGTTGCGAAGGCGTGGCGCAGCACGTGAGGCGACACCTTCCTGGGATCGATCCCGGCGTCAATTGCTACTTCCTTGAGCAACTGAGCGAACCGGTGCCGCGTCAGGTGCCCGGCACCGGACCGGGATGGAAACAGAAACGGCGATGTCGCCTTGCGATGGTCTCGTGCCCTTACCTCTACCCAAGCTTGCATCGCCTCCCGCGCTGTCTGGTTCAGTGGCGCCAGACGTTCCTTTCCGCCCTTGCCGCGCACCAGAATCATGCGCGGGTCGCGAACGGCCGCCGCCAGTGGCAGGCTGACCAATTCGATTACCCGAAGACCAGTAGCGTAGAGCATTTCGATGAGAGCGACCAGGCGCACGCCTTCCGGTCCCGGCCGCTGCCGCGCCGCGCGGAGAAGATCATCCACCTCTTCTTCCGTCAGGACCTTGGGCAGGGAGCGTCCCTGTTTCGGCGACTCCAGCACGGCAGTGGGATCATCTTCCCGGAGGCCCTCGGCATGAAGGAAGCGATAGAACTGGCGCATCGCCGACAGACGGCGCGCCGCCGTGCGCGGCGCCATTCCGGCGGTGTCGAGGGCGGCCAGATAGGCACGGAGGTCAGCGCTCCGGGCATGGTCGACGGCGAGGCGCCTCCGGTTCAGGAAGCCGGCAAGATCGGCAAGATCACGGCGATAGGCCTGGACTGTATTCTCCGATGCGCCGCGTTCGGCGCGCAGCATCTCTTCAAAAAGGGCGGCTGATGAGGGCAATGAAACGGTCACGGCAGACGTCCTTTTACTGTGCCACGCTGCTAGAGCCGGCGAGCCAGTGCTGCTTCGAGAGCCAACTGACGTGCGTCACGCTCCAGCCCCACGATGCGCAATGCGGCCACGGCCTCGCGCAGCAACTGGCGAGTCACATGCTGCAGCGCGCGCCCGTTCACCAGCGTCAGCACATGCAGAACAGTCATTCCGCGTTGTCGGGTGACGGCAGCGTTCCGCAATGCCCGGTACCTGTCGACTGGCGTCACAATGCTTGACGGGCCTTTTGCAGCGACCCTGCCCCGCAGCGGCGTGACAGCCTGCTCCTGCCCCAGGCCTTCCAGCAGGGCTTTCAGATCTGCCAATTGGGAGTTGGCTTTCCGGACATCCCGGCCGCGCTTGAAGGCGTACCAGCTTTCGACGAGACGAATGTCGGGTTGCGCAGATATCACCGCCAGCGCGGTGACTCGGTGCAGGTCGGCGGGATTGCGAAATGGCGCCGATTTCAGCACCCTGTACCAGGCCAGCGCAGCCGCCACGCGCCCGGTCGCGAAATAGGCCCGCGCAATGGACGCGGCATGATCCTGGTGGGTGGCGTCAGGTTCGATGTCTTTCAGGAACGGCGTCGTCTGGCGTGCCGCCAGCATTTCGGCGGCGGCATCGCCTTTGGCGGCGGCGGCATCGGCCAGCCGCCACCAGGCCGACAGGATGCGTAGTCGCTCGGAAGCGTTGTCGGCGGCAGCAGCGGCCAAATACAGATGTGCCCGTGAGCGAACGTCGAACCCTTTGAGACGAGTCAGCATCGCGGCGGCGGCCTTGTCAGCACCGACATTCGCGGCAGCGTAGAGGGTCGACAATTCCCCATCCACCGGAGCGCCGCGGGCGAGCGCCGCCTCCAGCGCCCGGATTCGCACCAGCCGTTTCAGCTGCTTGTTGGCCGACAGCGCCGTGAGTGCCGCGATCGGTAACGGACGCAAGTCAAACGTACCCGGGACAGCCTTTGCCTGCGTTAGCAAGGCAATGGTCAAGGCATATGGCTTGCCAAGGCCTTCAGGAGGCTGGCCGGTGGCAGCTGCCGCCACTGCGGCTTCAAAGGCGCTGTCGGCCGGCGCGCCTTGTTCGTGGAGGAGGCGGAGCGCGATTTCCGCGCGTTCCGCCTCGCCGCCAAGGACGTGGCAGGTGATTTGCGCCATCTCGACAAACGCGTTCCTCTCCTTTACTGCCGCAGTCAAGGCGCAGGCGCTCTTGTGATCTCCGGTCAGAAATCGGGCCCTGATGACCGGATAAGGTTTGGCTGGCGTCATCTTGATCCGCCGAGCCAGATCAACGACATCCCGGCTCGCCCCCATGGTCATCAAGGCCTTGAGCCGCGCTTGTGCAAATGCTGCGGCGGGAGCCTCCGCGGGCGCCATGGCAACGGTCAGCAAAAGCCGACGTTGAAGGTCATGAAGCGCCATTGACCGGTTGGCGGCCGGCAATCTCTGCATCAGGCCGACAATCTCGGAGAATGTCGCCTCGCGCCACAGATTGTGACCCAGGCCGCCTTGATTTCCAGT
Organism: Rhodospirillaceae bacterium; assembly: GCA_026709535.1. Classification (GTDB taxonomy): domain Bacteria; phylum Pseudomonadota; class Alphaproteobacteria; order Bin65; family Bin65; genus Bin65. The sequence continues at coordinate 330 of JAPOST010000008.1, read as the reverse complement.
CAACGTACCGGTGGACCCGGCATCAGGCGCTCCCAATTCCTCAACGCGAACTGTGGGACGTTTCTGCTGGTGCGTTTCGTCGGCCGGTCGATCAATGCGCATCGGTGCACTGGAATCCTGGGCCAGGAGCGGTGACAATCCGGAAACCGCGCCTACCATGCCGGCTGCGAAAAGAACCGTGCATCCAAGGGAATTCAGTGACCGCCGCCGAACCGGAAGGCTTTGAATTCGGGGTTTCTGTCGATCAGACACAGCCAGGTCTCTGCAGTGTCTGAGAGCCAGTTCGTGAAGTCGCGTGCAGTTTGACGGTCCGGTCTTCTGTCGGGATTT
>JAPOST010000146.1 GCA_026709535.1 Rhodospirillaceae bacterium | reverse complement strand
GATGATCCAAAGCCCTTCGTCTGGACCGCCGACCCCGACAAAATCATCGCCGCCGGCAAACGTGGGCACCAAATGTTAGATTCAATCCACTAGGTGCTGGCGCCTGTGCTGCTGGCTTGGGCAAATGTGGACGGCATGGCTTCGACGTCCAGGCGCTCAAGGGCTTCAAGGGTGAGCGAGGGAAGGGGCTTCGCGGCGACAGTCTTGCCCGAAATGGGGGAAAGGGTGGAGCGGGCGTAGAGGCCATATCCGATCTTGACGAGGTGACCCTTGGCGGTAAGGCGCCTCAGCGCGCGACCGACCCACCGAGGTCCCCGAAATCACGGCGCAGGAAGACGTTGCCCCTCTTGCGCACGATGCGCCGGGCGATCCGCTTCTCCAAAGACTGTGGCCGTGGTGATGGCATGGACGGGACCCTGCAAAAATACGACACTCGATGGCATGTGGATATGGTGAGAGCGGGCTGCCGTCAACACCTTGGTAGAACGGGCGAGGGAAGCTGTCCGTCTCGCATCCGGGGAGTGATGGAGAAGGCAGCATTCGAGAGCATCAGGGTCGACCGGTTGAGGCTTGCTGCTCGGCGCCCATATCGGTCTCGATGCTATCGCCGATGCGTGCCGCAGACGCCTTCTTAGCCGGACGGATCGCTTCGATCCCATGGTGCATCATGTGTCTCCGCTTAGGACTGTCCAAAAGCGCCGAACCGCCCCTACATGAGTTGATCCTGTTCATGCCGACACCGGCATGACGCTATGCACCGGCATCAGGTACCTGCCCAGCGTCAGAGCATCGTACCGGTTGAAGAAGGTCTGGAAATGGAAACGGTGACCATTGCCATTGTCGTCGATCAGGACGAGCTCGCCTTCTCCGAGCGGACCCCCGCCCTGGGCTCCACAGTAGCCGGACACGTTCCGGAACAGCTGCGCTTCCGAGATCTTCCCGAAATGCCTCCGGAACGCCAGCGACCGGATGAAGTAGCGACACGGGCTGGTTGGATCGAAGTCCTTGCCCCTCTTGGTCAGATGGGGGTGACCGGAAATCATGCCAACCAGAGGTCGGTCGGCGCCAAGGGATTCGACGACCCGGTACAGAGTCGTCTAGAGCGTATTGCCGAATGTCTCCTTGAGCGCCCGTACCGCTTCGATCGACGGTTCGAGGGAACACGCCTCCTCGGTGAACCGTTCGCGCAGGAAGAGCAGCCGTCCCGCAGCAAAATTGGCTTGCGCTTCTACTTCTTCCTGGCAGGCCGGAGTCAGAGTAAGTGAGTTGTCGCCGAGCATGATCGCCTCATGCCAGGGAAGGAGGCTGTGCCCGATTTCATGTCCCTCGCTCCAGCGATGCTTCAGTTTGGGTAACGACGCATCGAGAAGAATCCGCCTCCGATCCGGAATGTAGAGCGCCTGAAGCGAGGCTTTCCTGATCGCATTGATGAGCAGCGTCGGCCGCTTGTAGACTTGGATTCCTGCTATCCGAATCCGGCTGATGGTCTCCTGCAAGACTCCGGGATCGTCCGCAGTGTAGAAGTCGAGATCAAGCTTCAGCAGCTCGCGGACATCCTCCAGCCGAAGCGGGGGCTCGGGATGACCGAGCCCCCGCAACACACGTTCGACGCGCTTGTCGATGTCCTGCGCTGTCTTTTCGGACAGGACGCGGTTCCTGGCCAAGTCCCGTCCCCTATTCGCTACTTCTGCTCGCTGAGCACGGCAACGAACGCTTCCAGCGCCGCACCCTCTTCAGGCGTCAATGCTGTGGTGGACTCCGAACGCGCAGCAAACCGGACACCTTCGTCGAACAGCTTCGCATCTTTCGGCGCAGCCAATCCCGCCACTTGCATGAGGCCGGATTGCGAGACCTTGAAATAGTTTGCGAGTTGGCAGGTCGTTCGCAGTTCCGGCCTGTGATTCGGGTCGCTCTCGATTTCCACGAGGTCGCCCATATCCACATCTGCGTCGTCGGCAAGCTGCTCCAGACTCATTCCCCGCTGCCGTCGCATCAGATTGACGAACCGGCCGAATGCCACGTTCGGACCCTCTTCCTCGCCCACATCCGCGGGAATGCGCTCGCCATCGAACACCGGGTCGATCGCCAGCCGGCCCGCGCCGATCTCGGCGTCGCTCTCGTGCTGCGCCATGCGCACGCACCAATCCTTGCTGATTTCGATCTTCATCTCGACCTCCCCTTCGCAATGAATGCCTGCGCGTTCTCGGGACTCATCTCGAAGTAGCGCAGACCCTCGTGGTCGGGATCGATGCCCAAATCCGTCATGCCGCAGGCATTGGCGTAGAAGTCGTTCGCCTGCGGGAGCGAATGAAGCCCGATCCTTCCATGAAACTCCAGCTCCTCGCTCAGCGCCACGGCGGCCCTGATCAGGATGCTGCCGACACCGCGATAGCGCGGAGGATCGAACAACTTGGGCCGGTTCCACGGCGCGTTCTCGACAAACTCCACATAGACGAGATGCTGCCCTCTCTGATCCTCGAGCCGTCCTCGGTGCTTCACCGTGTCGACGATCATCATGCCCTGGGTCAGTCCGTCGCAAACGATGCTGAAACCCGGGTTGGCCAGCATCCCCTGCAGCACCGCCACCTTCCTGCGCCAGTCCCAGTGCCGGCTTTGCGGCCAATGGGTTCGCTCGACACCGGCCCGCCTCAGCCGCTGCATCGCCCTGAACAGCTCTGGCACCCACTCTCCTTCCCAATCCGCCAGCTGCTCTTCGGTGATCGCGTGCCAAAGCTCGGCGGCCACCGGCTCGCCGATCGCCACGTCCAACAGATGAACCTCCGTGACTTCCACCGTCATAGCATCATGACCTCGGCCTTTTCCTTCGTGGCCTCGTTCTCGAAGAACAGC
>JAPOST010000073.1 GCA_026709535.1 Rhodospirillaceae bacterium | reverse complement strand
CTAATTTCAGTCTTAAAGTACCAATCACACTGCGTTACCGCAGGCCATACTGAGCGCATTGAATGTACGGGGAAAAATGTTGAAACTGGATCGTCGGCAAGCGGCAACTGCATCACTGGCAATGGTCGCTGCGGGTGCCGGGCTCGCGGGCCTACCGTCGCGAGCAGATGGAAAAAAGCCTCCCATCGTGCTGGTTCACGGCGCTTGGCACGGTGCCTGGGCGTGGACCCGTCTGGCACCTCTGCTGACCGCAAAAGGCTATTCGGTCTCTATGCCTGACCTTTCGGGACTTGGTGCCAATTTTCACCGGCAGGCGCCAGAAGTCGGGCTGCACGTCTACGGTCAGGACGTGCTCAATCACCTGTTTTTCAACGACATCCGAAATGCCGTCGTAGTCGGACATTCTTATGGCGGTTGCGTGCTGTCGGAAGCCTTGTCCGGCGACAGCGACAAGCGGATAGCGCATGCCGTCTATCTCGACGCGCTAATCCCGACCGAAGGTAAGGCGCTAGCCTCGTACATTCCCGCAAGTGTCCGGCAGCAGTTCAAGAAGGCCGCCGCAGCCGGTAAGATGATTCCGCCGCGCCCGGCGAAGCTGTGGAAAAGATGTGAGGCCTGACTGGCGAGCACGCAAAATTTGCGGCGCCTCGCCTCAAACCCATGTCAGCCCGCTGTTTCACCGAAGTCGTTCGCGGCAATCCGTTTCACGACAATGTTCGATACAGTTTCCAGCGCTGTACGCAAAATAAGAACCGACTGTTTGATTTCTTTCACAAGCAGGCGCAGGACGATCCGCGATTCTCCGCTATGGAGATCAATGGCCATCACGACGTCATGGTAATCGATCCGCCGAAAATGCGCGACGCCCTGCTAGCAGCGATCAGCTAGAGTTGCGCGGCGAAAACCCTTGCGCAACCAGCGCGTAAGGTGGTTACCGTCAACCCATTGCGATTCCGCGCTCCGAGCGGATCAATCACAAATGGCTATCCCGCGACATTCCTGGTCGATTTGTGCAGCACCGTTCTCTCGACCCGAGATGAAGACGTGCTGCAGAAGCAGCAAGCCCATATTGCGTAGCGCGCCGACATTATCATCCGGAGCTTCGCTACGGTCGGCATCGTCGCCCTTATTGACGAGGCGGCCGGCTATCAGCCGTATTCGTGAGGAACGATATCTTGCTGCAATTCTCAAAAAGTTTGTCGCTAAGAAACTCCAACCTTGGCAAATGATATTCCCTTACGAGTTCTATGAAGAGCTTACCGGCTTTGAGGATGAGACGGGCCGCACAGTTATGAGCGGACGCATCAGGTCGGCAGGGACACGAACGATCTTGTGTATTCTCTCCTTGCGCCCGGCGTGCTGGAGAAGTTTGAGAAACCCAACCCGCCCCTGCCGAGCGGCGACCGGAAATATCGACATCATAAATCATAAATGGTTCAAGCCCGATCCCGGCTAAATAAAGTTGAATCAGCATGTCGCTGGCGTCATGGCGCTCATGTGAGCGTCAGCAAACCGGGCTCAATTCCGCCGAGTTCTTCAAGGGGCTTACCCGAAGCTACGTGGCCAACTCGATTTCGGAGGTGACGCATAAAAGGCTTCAAACTTGTACCTTTGACTGTTGCCGGAATGACGGTCTGTGCAGTGCCAACGCGATACAAAACTCGCCCTGGCAATGGCGGAAAAAGGCGACCTTTGTCTTATGGCATGGCAGGCACGCTCTCGTGCGTGATGGTGACAGCCATGCAGATGCGGATCCAATGACTAGAGAAATCGTCCCAACAGCGACTTGATTCCATTGCCGTTTCTTCAATATGTCACAAAAACGTAACCGCACTATGGAAATGTTCGGCCGTCGTGGTCCAAAATCGGTTGTCCGTTCGGGCGTCGTGGAAATGGAGTGCCGAAACAATGGTATCGGACGACAATATCTACAATGTCCTGTTCTTGTGTACGAGAAATTCGGCACACAGCATTATTGCCGAAGCCATTCTGCAACGGGAGGGACTGAGCGAGTTCAACGCGTTCAGCGCAGGCAGCAAACCCATCGGTCAGTTGAACCCGCACGCTGTCGAATTGCTGCGTAGTCTGAACTATGAAACCAACCAGTACCGGTCCAAGAACCGGAGAGTGTTTGCCGGGCCGGAAGCGCCGACAATGGACTTCGTGTTCACTGTCTGCGACAACGCCTTAAACGAAGTCTGCCCGGTGTGGCCAGGCCAGCCCCTGTCGGCCCACTGGGGCATTCCGGATCCTGCGAGTGTCGGCGGTACGACGGCGGAAATCGCCGCGGCTTTCGCAGACACCTATCGCATGCTAGCCAACCGGATATTGATCTTTGTAAGTCTTGCTATCGAATCGCTGGAGCAGCTGACGCTGCAAAAACAGTTGGACGACATTGGCAATTCTTCCTGAACGTAGCCAATCGGAAATACCCTGCTTGTGACGTCCTCACTCGCTCGTTGTCTGGCGGCCGAAGCACTCGGTACAGCCTTTTTGTTGGCAACGGTCGTTGGCAGCGGAATCATGGCCGAGACGCTGGCTGGCGGCAACGTCGCTATCGCGCTGCTGGGTAACACGATTGCCACCGGCGCAATTCTGGTGGTGTTGATCCTGATTTTCGGGCCGATATCCGGCGCGCATTTCAATCCCGCGGTCACACTTTGTTTCCTGCTTGGCCGTGAGATCGGGCTACGAAATGCCAGCCTTTATCTCGTCGTGCAAATCACGGCGGGATTGGCTGGCGTACTGGTGGCCCACGTGATGTTCGGCGAGCCCACGTTCGCTGCCTCCGAGAAGGCCCGCACCGGGATCGCGCAATGGACGGGCGAATTTGTCGCCACATTCGGACTGATAGCCACAATCCTGGGGACCGGCCGCTTCCGGCCAGAAGCAGTTCCCTACGCAGTTGGTCTGTTCATCACTGCTGGATACTGGTTCACGTCGAGTACATCGTTTGCGAACCCCGCCGTCACCATCGCGCGGAGCCTGACAAACACGTTCTCTGGAATTCTTCCAGCGCATGCGCCGGGATTTGTCGTTGCCCAACTCGTCGGCGCCGCAGCCGCGACCGCGGTGTTCGGCTGGCTGCTAGACACCAAGAAGAACTAGCCCGTCGACCGGACTGCCCTGAACCCTGCGCGCAATTGGCCAGGCGGTCTGGCTGCTACTCGGCTACATTTGTCGGCATGCATCTACAGGCCTTGCGCCGGTCCCCGCTTTTCTTGACTTCTCTGGTTGCAATGTCCGCTGTCGGCGGTGTCGGCACCCATATATTTCTGCCAGCCCTACCGGCAGTTCAGCAGGACTTCGCGGCTGACACGGGCGTTGTCCAGCTGACCATCAGTCTGGCCATGATTGCGCTGGGCGTCGCGCCGCTGATCTACGGGCCTCTTTCAGACATGTATGGGCGTCGGCCGATGGTCTTGGCCGGAACGATCATCTTTCTCGTCGGCTGCCTTGTCTGCGCGTTCAGTGCGTCGCTGTGGCAGCTGGTTCTGGGCCGGATGATGCAGGCTGCAGGCGCGGCGGCGGGCTACTCGCTCTCCCGATCGATTGCACGGGATGTCTATGGTCAGGAAGATACCGCCCGAGTGCTGGCCTATCTGATGATGGCGGTGGTCATCGCGCCGATGCTGGCGCCCAGCGTCGGCGGTGTCCTGACCGATGTCTTCAATTGGCGAATGATTTTCCACTTTACCGGCGTCGTCGTATTTCTGGTGTTGCTCTTGTTTCTGGTCGGTCTGCCCGAAACCAACGCAGTGCGTACCGGCGGAGGGTTCCATAGCATGTCGAAGGGTATGCGCCTGATAGTCCGTGTGCCGTTCTTTTGGGGATATGCCCTTCAATCTGCGCTGGCCATGTCGGTCTTCTATGCCTTTCTGGCGGCCGCTCCCTACCTGATGACCGATGTTCTCGAACGGCCGGCGCGGGACTACGGTTTCTGGTTCATCGGGCTGTCCTGCTGCTTCGTCTTCGGCAACTTCGCCTCCGCCCGACTGGTCGGTCGGTTTGGCAAGGTGCGTCTGATCCTGTTCGGCGTCGCGGCAACGGTAATCCTGCTGACAGGTGGGGCGATCCTGTTTCTGACATTTACTCTGACGCCTTTTGTTCTGTTCCTCCCAACCACGGCCATCGCCTTCGTCCAGGGACTGATTCTGGCAAATTCACAGGCGGGAGCGATTGAAGCACATCCCGAAGCCATTGGGGCCGCCGCCGGGCTCAGCAGCTTCCTTCAGCTTGCCGTAGCGGCTTTGGCGACTCAAGTCGTCGGCCTTTACGCCAATGGAACTGTCTGGCCCATGGTGGCGGTGATGGCCGGAACCACGGTCATGGCGCTGCTGATCATGCCGTTGCTCCGCCGCGAGATCTCATCTCCAGCTACCGATCAACAACGCACGCGTGAACATGGCTAATTCATGAAACCATCTGCTTGGGCCATGCATGATGCTTTGCCCGGATGCGGTGGTCGTTTCGGGACTGGCGTTACCGTCTTGCGCGCCAGACATGCGTTCGACGCCCTGTTGGCGCACGGTAAAGCCTAGCGTCCTGTCATCTCGGCCGATGGCTTGATGATGCCGCTAGGAAATCAGGCCTCGTTCAGCAGTTGTCTGCAGAGATGAATAGGATCAGGTGACGACTTCCTGACGAGAGCCATCACGTTAAGGGTCGCCAGCGACAATATCAGCGGTACGGGCATGATTATCAGAAGGATTATCCTTGGTACCCGAGGCTAAAGGCCGCTTGCACCTGAGGGCCCTGTCTCTTCCATCACGTCCCGCGCTGTGCCGGAAAATATGTTCTGATCGTCTTGGATTTCGATGGCGCCAGCCTACGGGCTGGACTTACTGCCGCTCTGCGCGCCCGGTCAAACATCATAACCACGACAATGTCGTCAAGGCGCTGGAACAGAGGCCACTTTCTTTGTGGGCCAGATAAATGGCAATGTCTGGAACTTCGTGACGGTCCAGGCCTGTCGGCAAAACGACTCCGGGTTGGAGCGCTGCCATCGTCAGTCGCCCCTTCCCGAGACGGTTACTGCCCGTTCCCAGACGCCAGTATTCGATATCGCGGTGATCCGGACCCGGAACTCCACCGGAATTGGTTTCGTGCCCAACACTGGAACTGATACAGACACGGTCCCGTCCGGCGCAAACCATGGCAGACCGGTACGGCCCAGCCTGATCGCTTCAGGTGCCTCGACCAGGATTGTCGGCTGGACAAGTGGCTGACTGCGATGGCGGATACGCACGATCAATCGCCGACCAGCCACCACTGCCTGCCATGTCATGAAGTCGGATCCGGCAAGTTTGGGCGTCTGCTTCAACGCCCGGGTGATAGCCGGATGCATGGGGGCACTGCCGACGCCTGTCAATGCCAGCTGAACTTCGCCCGGAATACAGATATCCTTGCACACCTGATAGCGCACACGTAGCTGCGCCATGACAGGGTCTGCGGGATCAATCGGCGTGACGCGGATCGGCAAGGTCACACGACCGCCATAGCCCCGGGCACGATACCCGAAGCTATCGAAGACGACGGGCGCCGGCCAAATGATGTCTCCGGCGCGCAGATTTACTGAACCGGACCAATCAATCGTCGGTGGCAGGCCGGGCGCTCCTGGCGACCGCCAGAAAATCTTCCAGCCCTTTTTGAGGTCGAACGTGAGTCCAAACCAACGCTGTCGTGTCTTGCTTCCGCGACTTTCGCCGCTTGCGATCAGGCGCACGCGCCCTTCCGGTCCGTCAACCCACACGGTCTCGCCAAGTGGCGTGGCGGCAGCGTTTCCGCCAGCCGCGAGCAGTACCGAGATCAGCCCCGCTATCGTCACATTTCGAGGTGGAAATAATAGTGTCACAACTGTTTAATTCGGCTTTCCACGCAGGCGATCAAGCAAACCCGGTTCACTTTAGCTTGCGCGGTGCGCCCGGCCGCCTATCTTCTAAAAACCAGCCGAACGGCGGCAAGCGCTTTGCAATGGAGGCCAACGATCACGGGTTCAGACACCAGCGCCAACCAAGCGGCAAGCAGTGTCTGGTTAACCGGCAAGCTGCTGATCGCCATGCCGCGCATGTCGGATTCCCGCTTCGCCCATACCGTCATCTATATATGCGCTCATTCCGAGGATGGCGCGATGGGTCTGATCGTCAACAAACTGTCGGACAGCATCACCTTCAAAGAATTGCTGGAGCAGGTCGGAGTGGACAATTATGATCTCCAGCGAGACTTGCCGATCCATGTCGGCGGCCCGGTGGAAAAGGCTCGGGGTTTCGTGCTCCACGGTGACGACTATGAACACGACGGCACGATGGAAGTGGAAAACGGTATCGGCCTGACGGCGTCCGTTGACATCCTGCGCGATGTCGCCTTGGGCAGCGGCCCACGGAACTGTCTGCTGGCACTGGGCTATTCGGGCTGGGGCGCCGGCCAGTTGGAACAGGAAATACAGCAGAACGGCTGGCTGACGGCGGAAGCCGACGAAGCGTTGATCTTTGGCGCGGGAACAGACGAAGATCGTTGGCGCACCGCCATCCAGAAGTTGGGGATTGATCCATCAATGCTGTCAAGCACCGCCGGGCAGGCCTAGACTCAGTACCACTGTCTTAAGGGATTATTCGGGGATCCAGCGGAGGCCTGTGCGGGATACGGTTCCTCTTGGCCGAAGGGGCTCATTGGGCATCTTGCGTTTGACGCCCCGGGGCTTGACCTTCCCCGCGACTGGAGACGAGCCCGTTCACTGCTTGTCGTTACGGGCTGTGGGGAAAAAGCGCCGGGGATGCAGCGGCGTACAGCATGGAGGAAGGATCATCGGTTCGGGTCAGCGCTGGCCGCGGCCTCGTGGGCGAGTAGATGGAACTGCTGGTTCGCACCCTGCCTCACCTCACTCACGAGAGATGCTTCGGGCTAAAGGGCGGAACGAAGACAGTCTCTCGCGGACATCAAGGATGCGCTGCGTCGCATCGGTGAACGAATCGGGGCGCCTTTCCAATGACGTCTCCGTCAAGCCAGTGCCCGGTCGGCGACAATTCGTTGTCAGGCCGAGAGACGGCCCGACATCACATCGTAGGTTTCCAAATTCGCTGTCGGGCCGAGTGCCGCGCTGGTTACCGGGCTGTCGAGTAGTTTTGCGCCAAACCGGGCAATCGCAGCCACATCGACAGTATCAATCTTCTGCAGGACTTCGGATTGCGGCAACGGTCGGCCATAGACTAGCATTTGATGAGCCAGCTGCTCGCACCGGGCACCAGTGCTTTCTTGCGACATCAGCAGGCCAGCGCGGAATTGCGCTTTTGCCCTGTCCAGTTCAGCCGTTGAGGGACCGCCGGCCAGTTCGGTAAGCTGATCCAGGACAATCGGTACCAGGTCTGCCGCCTGTTGCGCGCCAGTCCCGGCATAGATTCCGTAAAGGCCGGTATCGGCATAGGCAGTGTTGTGACTGCTGACCGAGTAGACCAGTCCTCGCTTTTCACGCACCTCTTGGAACAGGCGGGATGACATGCCGCCTCCCAAGATCGTGGAATGGAGCATTGCAGCAAAATAGTCGTCGTCGCGCTGGGACGCGCTGCGAAAACCCAGCAAGAGATGAAGTTGCTCCAGTTCTCGTTCTTCACGATAATCGCCACCGCGATAAAGCGCTGCCTCGGGCTCTGTCATGGCGGCGTCAGCAAGCGCTGAAAACTGGTCGGCGACAAGCGCGACAAAGACGTCATGATCCATATTGCCTGCCGCCGCCACGACCGCTCGCCGGGCGCTGTAGACAGCCTTGTGATAACCGTCCAGCTGGTCGCGGGGAAATTTGGCGACGATATCCGGGCTGCCGAGAACTGGCCGACCGATGGCCTGGTCCGGATAGGCCGCATTCTGGAAATGGTCGAAAATGACGTCGTCGGGCGTATCGAGTGTTTGTCCAATCTCCTGCAGGATCACATCCCGTTCGCGCGCCAGTTCGGCATCATCAAACCGACTATGCTGGACGATGTCTGCCAGAATATCCACGGCCAGCGGCATGTCGCCTTTCAGAACCTTGCAAAAGAACGCCGTTGCCTCACGAGATGTCCAGGCGTTTATGTAGCCGCCTACAGCCTCGATTTCGTCAGCAATATCCTGAGCCGACCGGCGGTCGGTTCCCTTGAAGATCATGTGCTCTAGCAAGTGGGAGACACCATTCATGTCCGCCGGCTCGTGCCGAGCACCTGCTCCGATCCAGATGCCGCAGGAAACGGATTCGACTTGCGGCATGACTTCGGTGACGACACGCAGGCCGCTGTCGAGAGTCGTCGTGCGAACGGATTCAGTCATGCGGCAGCTCCTGCGGCGCGGGCATTGGCGTATATATAATCTGTGAGCGCCGTCGCATCGTTTGGCAAGATGACGTAGCGCTCTTCCCGGTCGTACAGGTTCGCGAGGTGCAGCGGCAGCAACGGACGCCGGCCGGTCGCCTTTTCAACGGCATCCGGAAACTTCGCCGGATGGGCTGTGCACAAGACCACTACGGGCGCGCCGCCCTCACGGCACGCACGTGCCGCAGCCAGACCCACGGCAGTATGGGGATCAATCTGCCGTCCGGTCTTTTCATGGACGTCACGCATTACCGCTATGGTGCCAGCGTCGTCCAAGCTCGCGCCGCTGAAAAGTCGGGTGGCGCATTGCCAGCGGTTTCTGTCCAGCAGCAGGCGGCCGCCGGTCCGAAAGGAGCGGATCATCTCGTCGACCGCGGCGCCATCACGGTCCAGCAAGTCGAACAACAGCCGCTCGAAATTGCTGGAGACCTGAATATCCATGCTGGGAGACAAGGTCGGCGTCACGCCACGGATTTCCATGGCGTTATCGCGGAAAAAGCGGGTCAGAATGTCGTTTGCGTTGCTGCCGACAATCAACTGGTCGACCGGCAAACCGCACTGTGCTGCGCCATAGCCAGCGAAGATGTTGCCGAAATTGCCGGTCGGCACAGAAAAGGAGACGGGCCGCCCCGGCGCGCCAAGCTGCAGTCCAGCATGGACGTAATAGACGATCTGGCCCAAAACGCGTGCCCAATTGATGGAGTTGACCGCAGAGAGGTTGACTCGGTCCCGCAGCGTCAGGTCGGCAAACAGTGTTTTCACCAGATCCTGGCAATCGTCAAAGGTGCCTTCCACAGCGATGTTGAAGACGTTGCTGTCGGCAACGGTCGTCATCTGGCGGCGCTGGACGACGGAAGTGCGATCTTTGGGATGAAGCATGAAGATATCAATGGCGGCGCAGCCGGCGCAAGCGGCGATTCCGGCCGGGCCGGTATCACCAGACGTGGCGCCAACCACGGTGATCCGTTCCCCCCTAGCGGTCAATACGGCGTCGAACAGGTGGCCGACCAGTTGCAGTGCGTAGTCCTTGAACGCCAGGGTCGGTCCATGGAACAACTCCTGCAAGTACAGCCCGTCTCCGAGATCATGCAGGGGCGCGATTGTCGGATCGTCGAATGTGTCGTAGGCTGCCTTGGCCAAGACGGCGATGTCGTCAGCGACGACCGAACCTGCCATGAACGGGGCGCAAGTCCTTGCAGCGAGCGCTGCATAGGGTAAATCTTTCCACAAAGCCAGAGTCTCTGACGACCAGGACGGCCAGACCTCTGGGACATACAGGCCGCCGTCCCGCGCCAGACCATCAAGCAACACGTCATCGAAACCGACCCGGTCAGCCTGGCCGCGGGTACTGATATATTGAAAAGAACCTTTGCTCACGAGACGTCTTTCCGGTTACTGGCACACAAGCTTGCCAGCAAAAGAAACTAGGTGCCCGACAAAATGCGCTCAACGCCAGACGGCCAGACGACAGTCCTGCGAAACGCCGCGGTGAATCCGTTCTTGCTGATCGCCGAAGATTGCGAGGCGTCAGGCTGCGTCCGGCAGTGACATGCGGGCAGCAAAACCGCCGATGCCTGATTCAGCAAGATCGAAGTCGCCGTCATACATTTCCGCTATGTCGCGCACGATGGACAAGCCCAGACCACTGCCAGGCGTCTGTTGGCCCAGCCGCGCGCCCCGCTTCACCACCTTCCGGCGCTGGGATTGGGGCAGGCCCGGCCCGTCGTCCTCCACGGTGACGGTCAGGATGGATTGACGGTCGCCTGATTCCAGTATCGCCGTCACCCTGACCGTCGTGCTGGCGAAGCGGCAGGCATTGTCAAGCAGGTTGCCCAGAGCCTCCTCGAAATCCTGCTTCTCGCCACGGAAAGCAGCTTCAGTCGGTCCTTCGGTGATGATCGTCAAATTCTTGCAGCAATGAATCTTCTCCAGCGTTCGGGCCAGACCTTCCATGATTGGCATGACTTCTGTCCGGGCGGTAAGAACGCCAGCCTTGGCCGCCATCCGCGCTCGCGCCAAATGGTGTTCGATCGACTCTGTCATCACCCGAATCTGTTCGATCACCTTGTCGGCCAATTCGCTCTCACAGGCTCTGGCTTCGTTCTGGAGCACGGCCAGCGACGTTTTCAGTGCATGGGCGAGATTGCCGGCATCAGTACGCGCCCGATCAACCACCTGGGCGTTGTGATCCAGCAACGCATTCACCTCGTCGGCCAACGGCGCGACTTCCTTCGGCATCGGATCAGTCAGCCGACCCGCCTCTCCAGACCGGATAGCGGTCAGTGCCGGCGCTACCCGGCGCAAGGGGCCAAGGCCGTAGCGAATAACGACAGACATGGCGACGAGCAGGGTGAGTGCAAGGATGCCCAGAGTCGCGACGAGAGCAATGCCAAAGTTGTCGACTTCATCCTCCAGCGGATCCAGCGGCCAGGAAGCAACGATGATGTGAGGATTCTTGCTATCAGCCAGAAACACCTTGTAGCTGATGAGGTACAGGCGTTTGCCGAACGGGCCCTCGGCTTCATAGGCGTGATGGGTTCGGACTTTGCCGGTTTCGACAGGCAGGATGTCCGGGGCCATCTCGTCCGCAGCGCCAAGCGAAACAGACCAAAGCTGCAGGATGTCGTTTCCGGTTTTCTCGATTCGCCGGATCACCATCCAGTAGGCGCCTGATTGCCGTAAGGTTGCTGGTTGAAGCTGGAGCCGATCTCGGAGTTCTGCGGCTGTCTGGACTATAGCCGATCAGCACGCTGTCGATCTTGGCGCGGATAATGCTGTTCACCTCATGCTCACGCCACTCTCGGTACAGTGAGGCGAACAACGGGTCGGCAACGCCGAGAGCCTCAAGCATCTGGCAGGAAAGGTCGGGATCATCCTCCAGCAACGGAATTCAGGGCACGCGGTCTGGCGCTTAATACGGGCGATCCGGCCATTTTGCACGTCGGCATGGGCGCAGACAAAATCCTCCGGACGCGAGGGGATCTTAATCAGGTAAGGGTCGCCGAGCAAATGCGCGCCACAGAACTGCCGGGGACGACGGAATGTGCCCGACGGGACGACATGATTTCGGTTTTGGGATTCAAGAGAGCAGACGGTCGGACGCCAGACGTGTGCAGTTGACGATACAGCAGCCCATGTCGGTTGTTCTGAGCCACGGTCAACCCTACGGCGCGGTTCGGATAGCCATCGGTCGTTGGATGAGCGATAGCGCGGTCGTGAATGCCGTGGGGGCAACGGAGAAGCCGACACCGGCCAAGGCCAGTTTTGCGTGAATTGCGATTGTCTCAGCAGGTTTTTTCATGTTGGAGCAACATCTATCGACACTCGTCTGAGCCTTGGATGAATGCCGGCATCCACGCCGTTGAGGCGGCAAAACCATCATCGGACCGGTGCAACCCTGGGCCGAAAAGCAGTTTGCGAGGTTCACCGGCCCCGTTGATCGTCGCGCCATCAGGGTCGACCCTGATGACCGCAGCACGGGCCGTTCGGTTGCCATTTGACGCATGCGGCGGCGCTGTTTGAATGGCTGGCGCCACAGCAGGCGTGGCCCGTTCAAGGGTCATCGGAAATTCAGACCGCAGCCTCTTCACCACGCTTGTCTCCCGTGACCGGCGAAGCGTCTTGCTCGGCCGTGGCAGACGATGCGTCCGAGGTTGCTCGCGTCGCAATCAGAAGAACGGTGAGACCGCCAACGGCGGACAGGGTGGAGCCGAGCAGCACCCCAATCCGGACAGGTGCCGAATAAGTCTGGTCTTCGAAGGCCAGCCCGCCAATGAAAAGGCTCATGGTAAAGCCGATGCCGGTGAGCATGGCGACGCCATAAAGCTGCAGCCATGTGACCCCGCTGGGCAAGCGGCACAGGCGGAGTTGCACTGCTAGCCAGGCGAGGGCCATGACACCGATCTGCTTTCCAAAAAACAGGCCGAAGGCGATACCAAGCGTAACGGGGCCGAATGCCGTTGCCAGATCAATTCCTGTTAACGCAACGCCAGCATTGGTGAAGGCGAAAACTGGCACCACCATGTAGGCCACCCAAGGATGCAACTCATGTTCCAGCTTCTTGAGCGGAGAACTTTTGTCGGGCATGCGGATCGGGATGAACAGGGCAATCAGAAAACCGGCCAGCGTCGCGTGAACGCCTGACTTCAGTACCGCCGCCCAGATAATCAGGCCAACAACGGCGTATGGCGTTAGCTTGCCGACTTTGAGGCGGTTGAGCAGCAACAGCACGGCCATGCCGATGCCAGCAAACAACAGCGAACTGACCGACAGGTTTTCGGTATAGAACAGCGCAATGACCAAAATGGCGCCCAGATCATCATAGATTGCCACGCCCAGCAAGAACACGCGTAACGTTGGTGCAATCCGGTTGCCGAGCAGCGCCAGGATTCCCAAGGCGAAGGCGATGTCCGTTGCGGCAGGAATGGCCCAGCCGTTCAGTTGTTCGGGATTTTGATAGTTGAATGCAACATAGACAAGCGCTGGCGCCAGCATGCCGCCCAAGGCCGCGGCGAGAGGCAATGCGGCCTTGGAAGGACTGTTGAGTTCGCCGCTGATCGACTCCCGTTTGATCTCAAGTCCCACTAGAAAGAAGAAGAGGGCCATCAGGCCATCGTTGATCCAGAGCAACAGCGGCTTGTCGATGACGAAGGCGCCGATCTTGATAGAAACCGGCGTGCCCTTGATGGCGTCGTAGAGCGGGCTGAGAGGAGAGTTGGCCGCCAGTAACGCCAGGATGGCGGCCAACAGCATCAGCATGCCCGGTCGAGTGTCCGGTTGCAGGAAGGTTTTTGCCCAGCGCATCATGCCTCTCTGTTGATTGGTGCGGTTTGAAAATTGTGCAAACCCAATAATACGTATTCACGCCTCTGGAAAATTCAATAAAGTGATACAAAATTAGCAATAATGATATATAATCACACAAAAACATAATGAGCTTGCCATGCTGACAAAACCAATGCTGACCGTGCATGAAGTTGCGGACCTGCTGAAGGTCAGGGAAAGCACGGTACGGACTTGGATCCACGATGCGACGCTTCGGGCTGTCAAACTGGGCAAGGAATGGCGCGTCGCCGCGAAGGACCTGGAAGCCTTCGTGGAATCGAACGCCAACCGCCCGTCAAAAGCAGACGGGTAAATGGCGAGAACAGGGCGATTCCGAGATGCCCGTCGGTCGTCGAGACGGCGTTAGCCGGCAACGCCGGCGAGCCAATCCTCGCACAATTGACGAGCAATCGAATCGCGGCGCGGAAGCTTGAAGTCGTTGCCGGGTCGGCGGGTCCGTTCGATCACCCATGACCGCTCGAACCAAGCCGCCGATTCGAGTTCATTTGTATTGACGGTCAATGTGTCCGACAGCGCCCTGGCGTAAAAGCCCAGCATCAACGATGTCGGGAACGGCCACGGTTGTGACGAGTGGTAACGCACATCGTGAACCCGGACACCGGATTCTTCGAAAACTTCCCGTGCGACGGCCATTTCCAGCGTCTCGCCCGGTTCGACGAATCCTGCCAGCGTCGAATGCATGCCGGGCGGCCAGGCTTTCTGGCGACCCAGCAGGCATTTGTCGCCGTAGGTAACCAGCATGATCACCGCCGGGTCTGTCCTTGGGAAATGCTGGGACCTGCAATTTTCGTTACTGCATAGTCGCAAATGACCGCCGTCCTTGGTTTCGGTTGGCGCGCCGCAGGAACCACAAAACAGGTGCCGGCGTCGCCAAGTCAGCATCCCGCGCCCATAAGCCAGAAGATTACCGTGCTCGCGGTTCATCATCGGTCCGGTAAAACGTAAGTCGAGGAATTCGGCGCGATCGGCTCGGGCGTTGCACAACTCCTCTGCCTCGTTCTGTTCAAGGTTCGACAGGTCGCTGGCAAAATAGGCCAGGCTGTCATGCAATCCGAGGAACAGCGGTTTGTCGCCGAATTCAAGGACGCCCTCAAAATCTTCGGCTGGCAGGAACACGGCTTCTGGCGCGGCCTCCGGCGGCGCGCCGGGATCGATAAGGTTTCGCGAGCGCCAGACCGGCACCAGCCGCCCCTGGGGGCCGCGCAACTGCTCGTCCAGCCAGACCGAATCGCCGCGCTTGTTTGACGCGCGGTCCAAGGTCGTGAACGCATAGAAATTGTCATCGGAACGGGACAGGCGGGGGACTTCGTTCATGCTGCTGGTGTGTCACAGCAGGGATCGGCGTACAATTGCAATACCTGCCAGAACCTCGGGACTTGCATCAAGATCAACAGCCGCGCAGAGCACGTTCTTCGAGAATGCTCACGGCAACAATCAGCTTCTGGAACCGGCTCCATGTCCTGGGTCTGCTAACTACCGATGGGTTTTGACCCAGATGACGTCGCCCATGGCAAAGAGTGCACCCCCAAGAGCTTTGGTGAAAGTTGCCGAGCGCAACGACGACAGTCTTGCGCCTCACCCTGCGGGTCCGAACCCACGCATCAACCACTTTATCAGACCGGCGCGCGGCATTCGACGAAAGCATCCTCTCCTGTGTCCGAAAGACTGAGAGAGTGAGTGTTCAACCCGCCCCTGTCAGACGGCACCGCCGGGGGCTACCTAATGCAGCTTGCTCGGCAACTCCCTGATCGCTTTGTCAACCAAGTGCGCGGCATCCTCGTCGTCGATCCTGTTTTCAAGCAACTGCCGGGTGGCCGATACGGCAAGATCGACCGCCATATTGCGCACTTCGGACTGCGCTGTCGCCTCGGCCTGGGCAATGCGATCAAGGGCTTGCTGTTCGCGCCGTTTCAAGGATGCGCCCAGTTCTGCCTCGGCACGCTCACGCAAGCGTCCAACCTCCGCTTGGGCTGCCCGCAGCATGCCCTCCGCTTCCTGCACTGCGTCACGTTGCTTGCGCTGACAGTCCGTGAGGATTGCCTGGGCTTCTTCGCGCAGCTTCTGTGCTTCATCGATTTCCATGCGAATGGCGGCGGCTCGGGCATCCAACGCCCCGACAATTGCCGCGCGCGCCTTCCACACAATCAAAGCGACGAACAGGACGAAGGCGATC
This sequence comes from Rhodospirillaceae bacterium, assembly GCA_026709535.1. Taxonomy (GTDB): domain Bacteria; phylum Pseudomonadota; class Alphaproteobacteria; order Bin65; family Bin65; genus Bin65. Next base: position 9,907 of record JAPOST010000073.1, on the reverse strand, counting down.
AAAACCCAGAACGTGCTGCCGCTGATGTCGAACAAATCGCCCAGCCACCCGCCGACGGAAGCCGCCTTGCCGCTGGCCAGCAGGACAATCGTACCAGCTACGACGGATGCGGTCATGATACCGTACCCTTTTGTTCGGCTACTGAATCGACAGCTGCTGCCGACGATATCTTGTTGATCTTGGCGCCGACCAATCGTTCAGCCATGGTCTGAACAACATCCGCAGCAACATCTCTGATGTTGCCGATCGCCTCGTTTCGGGCAGAGGCGATCCGATCTTCGGCAACGCGAATATCTTCTGCCAGCCTCTTTGCCAGTTGCTCGTGTTCTACGGCGGCCTTCGCCTTGGCCTCCTCCGAGGCGTTCCGGATCGCAGACTGGGCCTTGTCGCGACCTTCGGCGATAGCCGCTTCATACTCGGCCAGCACCTGTTCTGATTCCTGACGAAACATCTGGGCCTTGTCGAGGTCGCCTTCGATTTTCTCGCGGCGAGCTTCGAGCGTCGCCTGAATCTTGGGAATCGCCGTCATGCGCAACACCAGGAACAGCACAACAAAAGCAATCACAAGCCAGAAGGCTTGCGATAGGAAAGTGTCGATCTGTTGTAGTTGAGGCATGTCCGGTTTCCGCGCGCTGCCGACCCCCCGGGTCGCAGAACCTGATTTCTGCTGGATCAGACGGACTGCCGGGCAGCCGTCATTCGGAAGAACTCCGGTCAGCCAAACAGAATGACGAGCGCGATCACCAAGGCGAATAGCGCGATGGCTTCCACCAGCGCAAAGCCCAGCATGGTCATGGTAAACACTTCACCGCGCGCCGCCGGGTTGCGGCCTACCGCCTGAATGAACGCGGCAAACACGTTACCGATACCTATGCCGGCGCCGATCACGCCGATCACGGCCAGACCAGCGCCCAGGAGTTTCGCAGCTCCAACAACATCCATTTTCCGGTCCTTTCCCCGAAACGTTGAGGTTCCTTGCGCCGAACCTAGTGCAGGTGCAGCGCGTCGTTGATGTACAGGCATGTCAGAATGGTGAAGACGTATGCCTGCAGGAATGCGATGAGGACTTCCAGCCCGGTCAACGCAACGATAAACAACAACGGCACGACTCCTGCCGCGCCAAGCGTGAACACGAAGCCCGCAAAAACCTTAAGCAACGTGTGGCCGGCCAGCATATTTGCGAAAAGTCGCACGGACAGGCTCACGGGACGGCTGAGGTAGGAAATCACTTCGATCGGGATCAGCAAGGGCCACATTGCCTTCGGCGCGCCAGGCGGCACGAAGAAAGAGAAGAAGCGCAAACCATGCTTGGCGACCGCCAGTAAGGTAACAAAGATGAAGACCACCAACGCCATGACGAAGGTAACGATGATGTGGCTGGTGAACGTGAAGGCGCTCGGGATCATGCCCAGCATGTTGCCAAACAGGATGAACATGAAGAGCGTGAAGATCCACGGGAAATATTTCCGACCCTCGTTGCCTACTGTCTCTTTCAGCAGGCTTGCGACGAATTCATAGCCTAGTTCCGCCATGGACTGCCATCGGCCAGGAACCAGTTGGCCGCGTCGCATGCCCACGACGAGGAACAGGCTTGCCGCGACAACGGTGATCAGCATCGCCAGTGATGAATTTGTAAACGAGATGTCGGCGCCGCCGATATCCAATTCGATCAGCGGCTTGATCGTAAACTGATCAAGAGGACCTTTCCCAGCAGCCACCGCTCAACCCCTTTCGCGTTTGCCGTCACCGGAGGCGCTGTCCTCAGCGCCCTTGGAACTGGCGTATCCGACGGCGTGGCCCAAACCGTTCACCGTTCGGAAGACATTGACGATCCCGGCTGCTGCGCCGAGGAAGAAAAAGACAATCATGAACCAGGGTTTCGTCCCGAGCCACCAGTCGAACGCCAGCCCGATGGCGACTCCCACAACCAGACCAGCCACCAGTTCGGTGCCGATTCTAAGTGCAAGGCCGATACCCTGACCTCGATCCGTTCGGCCTTCAATATCCTGCTTGCCGCGGCGCCCGGCTCGCTTCTTTTCGTGCCTGTCCTGCGCTACGCGCAGTTTGACGTCGAACTGGAGGAGAGAGGAAGGACGTTTTGACTGCGCCATGGCGCGCCTCCACGCGGCACAGCCTGACAGGACCCGCGAGTCGTTGCAGGCTGCAGGACGGCCCTACAGAACCCAACCGAGAGAACCGTGACGCTTCTAAGAGCGGGGGGCAAAAGGTGTCAAGCGCATCCCGGTGCACGAATCGCAGGTCGCTGACGGCAACCTCTTGAAAATGAGCCAAAAACCTGGTTATGCGACATTTAGGCTGTCTCTCGCATCGCCTCAGCCGCCCGCAGGTCCACGGATACCAGCTGGGACACACCTCGCTCGGCCATCGTCACGCCGTACAACCGGTCCATCCGGGCCATTGTCAGTCGATGGTGTGTCACGATCAGGAAGCGGGTGCCGGTTTCCTCAGCGATGTCTTCCACCAGAGTACAGAAACGATCGACGTTCGAATCATCCAGCGGCGCATCGACTTCATCCAGGATGCAGATCGGTGCAGGATTGGTCAGAAATACCGCAAACAACAGGGCAATGGCGGTCAGCGCCTGCTCGCCGCCGGACAGTAGCGACAGGCTTTGCAGCCGCTTGCCGGGCGGGCTCGCCATGATCTCCAATCCGGAGTTCAATGGATCGTCTGCTTCCGTCAGCGTCAGATGCGCCCGACCGCCTCCATACAGTCTGGCAAAGAGTGACCGGAAATGACCATTGACTGTCTCGAACGAGGCGAGCAGCCGCTCGCGACCCTCCCTGTTCAGCGCTGCAATCGCCCGACGGAACTTCTCGATCGCAGCAATCAGGTCTTCGCGCTCGCGTTGATAGGTCTCGATCTGTTCCTCCACCTCTTTTGCTTCCTGTTCGGCGCGATGATTGACCGGGCCCATGCCGTCCCGCTCGCGCAACAGACGCTCAAGGCGCTTCCCGGCATCCTCAACCGAGGGAAGATGCTTGCTTCCGTCATTCACAGCCATTTCCGGCAGCGCTTCAGGGGCGCAGTTGAGGTGTTCGCGGCACCGGTCACGAAGCTGTGCGATCATCTGTTCGGATTGGGCGACCAGCCCGTCGGTCCGACCACGGCTTTCGCGAGTGTCAGCAAGCACACGCTCTGCTTCCCGAAGATCACGGTCGATTCCGGCGAGGGAAGATTCGGCTTCTGCAACAGCCGCTGCCGCCCGGTTGCAGGCGCCCTCGCTTTCGGTCACCAGCGCGTCGGCGGCCGCCCGACAGGCCGCGAGGTCGTCAGGCGCCGTGGCCTCCCGATCAATCTCAGCGATGACTTCGGCGCGACGTTTCAGTAACGCCACCATCTGAGCATCGCTGCCCTCGCTGCGCCCGCGCCATCGGCCGATATCATCTTCGACCACTTTCAGGCGTTGGGCCCGAGAAGCCGCCTCCGACTCCAGCCGGTGCCGCGCCCGCTCTTTGTCCGACAGGTTCCGGCGCAAGGCGGCGAGATCGGCGCGCATTCGTTCCAGTTGCGCCTGTGCATCAGCATCTTCCGGGATTTCGGCTTGTGCTGTCTCGGCTTGCGTGAGCGCCACTTGGGCCTCCTCTCGCTCCCGGACCAGATTGCCCAGCGCTTCCACTACCGTTTCCAGGCGCGTACGCCGCAGCGCGACCGCTTCACTCAAGGACGCGGCGGCATTCCGACACGCGTTGACCTGATCGAAGGCGTCGCGAACGGACGCATTGGCCTGGCGCCAAGATTCCGCCGCCGTCTCGGCTTCGTTGCGGGCATCGTCCAGCGCAGACTGGGCCGCAGTCACGCGTCTGTTTGCGGCAACGGTTTCGCGGCCGATGGAGTCCAGCCGATTTTGCTGGGCAAGGCGCTGGGCGGCCGCGGTTGGCGCGCCGGCGGCAACCACAAAGCCATCCCATCGGACCAGACCCCCATCGCGGGAAACTGCACGCTGACCCTGCGCCAACTCCGGCGCCAGCGCTTCCAACTGCGCCAGATCATCAACGACCGCGATTTGGTCAAGGCGCCGGTCTAGTGCCGAAGGCGCTTTGACAAACCAGCTGAGTGGCTTGGCGCCCTGGGGCAAGGGCGGACCTTCGTCAGTGTCACCTGTTTCCGACCGCCAGCGGATTGCTGCCGTTTCGTCGATTGGGGCTTCCAGATCGTCACCCAAGGCAGCGCCGAGGGCCGCCTCGTAACTGGCGGTCACGCGGATATCCTCAATGACCGGTCTGGCCTCATCCGGCGACACACGCGCCAGCAAGGCGTGCAGCGTTTCGGCTTCCGCGTTCAGGCGTGTCAGTTCATCGCTTTCTGCCTGCAGGACGACGCGCGTCCGCTCCACGGCCTCAGCCTTGGCGTCGCGAAATCGCTCTGCGGCCTCCGCAGCCGTACGGCGCCGGATGAGAACCGCCTCCGCCTCGTCAGCCAGACGTCGGGCCTCTTCCAGGCGGGGCTCGGCCTCTGCCGTCGCCAAGGCATCGCGCTGGGTCTCCTGTACCTGGATCCGCTTGCTCAATTCGTTGACGGATCGGACAAGCGCATCCACCCGATCCCGTGCGGATGCGCGCTGGGCTTCGCGGGCGGCAGCCTGTTCAGTCGCTGCCCTGAATTCCTTCTCAAAGGCGTCCACGGCCGCGTCGGCGCGCTGGGCAGCTTCCGCCGCCGCCATTCGAGCAGCGTCATCGCCCGCGGCGTCAGCACGCAACTGACCGACCTCTTTTTCCAGTTTGTCAACGGTAGACTTGGCATCGGCCAGATGCACCTCCTCCCTCGCGATATCCTGGTCGACCTGCTTCAGGCGTTCGGACAGTTCGTTTTGCCGTTCCGCCAGGCGCTGGGCCTCGGCCGCCAGGTTGTCGCGTTCTACCAAATGTCGATGCCGGGCAGCGTCGGCCTTCGCCGCGCCGTCGCGCAGACTCAGCAAGGCGGCGCCCGCTCCTGCCGACCGCTCCGAGAGCGCGGCGGCGGCGCGGGTAAGGGTCTCGACCTCCTCTGCGATTCGGTCGCGATCCTGGCAAGCCGCATCATGCGTTGCTATCGCTTCCGTCCAGCGCAGGTGCAGCAGGGCAGCTTCGGTCTGCCGAATGTGCCGGCTGATGTTACGATAGCGTGCAGCTTGACGCGCCTGACGTTTGAAGCTCTGCATCTGACTGGCCAAGGCCGTCATCACATCTTCGAGGCGATCCAGGTTGGTCTCGGCAGCCTTCAGCCGCAACTCTGCCTCGTGCCGACGGGAATGCAGGCCCGTGATGCCAGCCGCTTCTTCCAGAATGGTCCGCCGCTCGACCGTCTTGGCGGCAACTATCGCCGCAATCTTGCCTTGGCTGACGATCCCGGTCGACCGTGCGCCGGTCTGAAGATCGGCGAAGAGGAGTTGAACGTCCCGCGCGCGGGCGTCCTGATTGTTGACCTTGTAGTTCGACCCGCTGTCGCGCTCGATCCGCCGTGTGACGGTGATCTGGTCGAACTCGTTGACGGCAGTGGGTGCGTCTTTCTGATGATTGTCCAGTTCGATCGACACTTCGGCGATATTGCGTGCCGGGCGGTCGGACGTGCCGCTGAAAATGACATCATCCATGCCGCCGCCGCGCAACTGCCGCGCGGAGCCTTCGCCCATGCACCAGCGAATAGCCTCAAGGATGTTTGACTTGCCGCAGCCGTTGGGTCCGACAACACCGGTGAGGCCGGGCGCAATATCCAGTTCGGTCGGATCGACGAAGGACTTGAAGCCTGTCAGGCGAACTCTAGTGAACTGGACCAATCAGCCCTCCCCGGCCGCCGACACGGACATGCTATTTCTTGTCTGTTTCGGCCAGCGCCTGCTTGATCGCGCGGTCGAAGGTCTCGAAGGGCGCGGCGCCGTTGATGCGCTTGGCGTTACCACTTTCAATCTGCTTCTTGGTACCGATCAGGAAGGCCGGCACCGAACCTATCTTGTATTTCTCGGTCGCTTCCTTGACCCTGTCCCGGATACCCTTGATCAGATCCTCGTTCTGCTGACATGATCTGAAATCGTCGTTGCTCAAACCGCCCAGACGGGCATAGCGGCCCAGCGCCTCGTAGAACTTGTCTCCACCCAGAAAAGCCCATTGGGACTGGTTGGTGAACAGTATCTCCACGATGCCCTTGACCCGTTGGGGGCCGAGGCAACGAGCCGTCAGCAGTCCGAGAAAACCTTGGGCGTTATGCGGAAAATCGCGCAGCACGAACCGCACCTTGCCGGAATCGACGTATTCTTTCCTGATCTGCGGCCAAGCGCCGAAATGAAACTCGCGGCAGTGCGGGCAAGACAGCGACTCGAAGCCGTAGATGAGAACGGGCGCGTCCGCGCGACCATAACTGATCTCCTTAAGCGCCTCTTCGGTGGATACCAATTCGGCGCGCGCGGGCGCGACCAACAGCAACATGATTGCCGTCGCGACGGAGAAGACACTCAACAAGTTGTTGCGGTTCATACCATCCTCACCACAATATCTGGATAATGAACGAAGTCCTGTCGGATGACAAGAGCGGATTCCTGCGTTTCACGCTTCAACAGGGGAGAGGCGACTTGCTGAGGAAAACCCGTGAAAACCGAAGTGCAGTTCGAATCGGTCGGCGGCTGTCAGGTTCTGTCCCGGCGCGCGGCAATCGTCTCGCCAAGACACTTCAGCGCTTCACGGAGGCGTTCGTCATCAATCCGGGCCGTTTCCACACGAATGGCGTTCTTGTCGACCGCGCTCGGCGCCGGGGTTGAAGACAGGTCGCAGCGTCGAGGCGGACGGTTTACGGGAGCCTGTCGAATATGCAGCCGGCCGACCGCCTTGTAACCGAAATAGCCGTTTACCCTTTCGATTACCTGTGGCGAGAGGTGTGTGATTTCCAGCGCCAGCGACGGATTGTCGACTCGAAGATACAGCACGCCCGGTTCGCAGCCGCCTCGTGGCCCGGACCGGCCCGGAATCAACTTCTCCGGCGCGGTAGCGTCCGCCAGGAACGATCCAACGATTTGCCGCCAGTCGGTGACGATCCCGGCAACCGCCAGACCACGCTTTCTCAGCGCCGGCCGGGCCGCCTTGACGGCTGACGGCGCGATATGGCGCAGGCCGCCGCGCCGTTTCGGGGCGGGTAATTTACTCGTCATGCACGCGGAGTGCGGCCGAAGGCACAGGCGTCGGGTCCATCTTTCATCAATCTGACTCCAGTCTGCCTGATTGAGGTTGCGGGCGCCAACCGACTTACGCTACCGGAGCAACCATGGCAATACGAACGACAACCCGGGAAAAGGATGCCGTTGCCCGGCTGAACCGGCACCTTGGCTCGCCGGCCGGCGCGACTCTGGCGCTCCTGTCCTGGTATGATCGGCACGCGCGAACGCTGCCCTGGCGCGTTGCACCGGGATCGCCGGAAGCTCCCGACACCTATCAGGTGTGGCTCAGCGAAATCATGCTGCAGCAGACAACCGTGGCGACCGTGAAGGGCTATTTTGCCCGTTTTCTGGATCGCTGGCCAGCGGTGCAGGATCTGGCCGCATCCTCCTTGGATGACATACTCCACGCCTGGCAGGGACTGGGCTACTATGCGCGGGCTCGAAACCTGCACAAGTGCGCTCAGGTGATCGTCCGGGATCACGGCGGTCAGTTTCCGGGAGACGAAGATAGCCTGCGCGCCTTGCCGGGAATCGGCGCATATACGGCGGCAGCCATAGCGGCCATTGCCTTTGACCGGCCTGCCGTCGTCGTGGACGGCAATGTTGAACGGGTCGTCGCCCGCCTTCACGCCGTGGAAGAACCCTTGCCTGACGCCAGGCCGATCCTGAAGCGCCTTGCGGCGATCACGACGCCAATGGCGCGCGCAGGCGACTACGCACAGGCGATCATGGACCTGGGAGCCACGGTTTGCACTCCTCGCGCGCCCGCCTGCCGGACATGCCCGTTGACGAACGCGTGTGCAGCGCGTTTGCGCGGAATCGTGGGAGAACTGCCGCGGAAGGCCCGGAAAAAGGCAAGACCAACCCTGGTTGGGGTCGTCTGGTGGATTGAGGATCCCGAAGGCCGTGTGATGCTGCGTCGGCGACCTGAAAGCGGCCTTCTGGGCGGGATGATGGAGTTTCCCGGCTCGCCCTGGAAAGAGGAGCTGCCTGATGGCTCGGCACCTGTTCCGATTCGCGATGAACATCAGGTGGGCATCGTGACCCACGCGTTCACCCATTTTCGACTCGACTTGATCGTACGAGCCGCGCAGACGACGGCGCTGCCGGAAGAAGCCGTTTGGGCCGATCCGAAGGCCTTGCATCAATACGCCCTGCCCACAGTCATGAAAAAGGTGGCGCAGGTCGTCTCCCAGGCCAGAACGTAACGATGCGATGGCGGGTTTGACGGCCACGAGATATAGCGCCCGACACCGCCTCTTTCTGATGCGTCAAGAGAAATTGGAGGACGAGAAGATCACAGGAGAAGAGCCATGGCAGGCAGACGAGCCGGCAATATCGTCATCCTGACCGGGGCCGGGATTTCCAAGGAATCCGGTCTGGACACATTCCGCGATGCCGATGGATTATGGTCGAAAGTCAATCTTGAAGATGTCGCGACTCCGGAAGGCTTCATCCGCAATCCCCAGATGGTGCACGACTTCTACAATCATCGTCGGCGCGAATTGCAGAAGGACGATATTCGAGCCAATGCTGCCCATCACGCGCTAGGCCGACTGGAAGCCGAATGGCCGGATGACGTGCTGGTGGTGACGCAGAATATTGATGCCTTGCATGAGGAAGGTGGATCCGAAAATCTGATCCATATGCATGGCGAGATGCTGAAGGCGCGTTGCGACCGGTGCGGAAACGTTCGGTGCTGGGTGGACGACATCGATATCGAAACCGCCTGCCCCGAATGCGCCGTTGCAGGCGGCATGAGGCCGCATGTGGTGTGGTTCGGAGAGATGCCGTTCGAGATGGAGCGGATCTCCCAGGCACTGTCTCAATGCAGCCTGTTCATTTCGATTGGCACCTCGGGAAACGTCTATCCGGCAGCCGGCTTCGTACGCGAAGCGATCTTTTCGGCCAAGGCCCACACGGTAGAACTGAACATGGAGCCCAGCGAGGGAGCGACCCTGTTTGCCGAGACCGTCTATGGGCCGGCGACGGCCGTGGTGCCAGCCTACGTGGACCGCTTGCTGGCGGAAGGGTATTGACCGGCGACTTGCCCGGCCTGCTTTCGGCAGTGCGTGCCTGCATGCACTGCGCCGAACATCTGCCGCTGGGTCCACGGCCTGTTTTGCGCATCTCCGCCACCGCCCGCATCTTGATCATCGGTCAGGCGCCGGGCGTCAGGGTGCACCAAAGCGGCATTCCGTGGAATGATCCGAGTGGCGACCGGTTGCGGAATTGGCTGCAGATGGATCATGAGACTTTCTACGATGAACGTCGGATTGCCATCATGCCGATTGGCTTCTGCTATCCCGGCGTGCTGCCACGGGGCGGTGACGCGCCGCCGAGCGCGGAATGCGCGCCGCTGTGGCATGAGGCATTGCTGGCAACGATGCCGTCCGTCGAACTGACGCTGTTGGTGGGGCAATACGCCCAAGCGCGCTACCTCGGCAAGCGGTGCGGCAAGACCCTGACGGAAACGGTCTCGCGCTGGCAGGAGTTCCTGCCTGCCTACCTGCCAACACCGCATCCCAGCTGGCGAACCCGGCACTGGGCAAAGAAAAATCCTTGGTTCGAGACGACGGTTCTTCCAGTCCTGCGCGAGAGGGTTCACAGACTGGTCGGCCGAGCAAGCGCGAGGTAGCAAGCGTCGACACGGCCCCCGCCCGGACATTTCAAGAAGCAGGCCATACCGTGTTCCGTTTCGTGCGATGGCAGATCCGGTCAGGACGAAGCCGATGCGAGGACCCCGGCGCGCGCGGATGGTCT
>JAPOST010000161.1:73604-82544 GCA_026709535.1 Rhodospirillaceae bacterium | reverse complement strand
AAATAACAGAGAAAGTTGGGAGACGCCGACATGCAAAATCTTGTGGTCAATGGTGACCGGCTGTGGGAGTCCATCATGGAACTGGCCCGGATCGGCGCGACCGAGAAAGGTGGTGTCTGCCGTCTGGCGCTCAGCGACCTGGACAGGCAAGGTCGCGACCTGTTCATCCGCTGGTGCAAAGAAGCTGGCTGCACCATTACCATCGACAGGGTCGGCAACATCTTTGCTCGGCGTCCGGGCAAGGACGACAGTTTGCCGCCCATCATGACCGGTAGCCATCTCGATTCCCAACCGACCGGCGGCAGGTTCGACGGAGCCTATGGCGTCCTGGCTGGCTTGGAAGTAATCCGCACGATGAACGATATGGAAATCGAAACCGATGCCCCGGTAGAGGTGGTCGTGTGGACCAATGAGGAAGGCAGCCGGTTTTCCCCGGCCATGATGGGCTCCGGCGCGTTCATTGGCGAATTCTCCCTTGATGATGTCATGAACAAGAAGGACAACGTGACCGGCGAGGTCTTCGGCGACGAATTGAAACGCATTGGCTACGATGGTGATGCTTGGCTCGGCGACCGGCCGATAGGTGCCTATTTCGAAGCCCATATCGAACAGGGTCCAATTCTTGAGGATGAAGAGAAGACGATCGGCGTGGTGATCGCCGCCAATGGACAGCGCTGGTACGAAGTGACGGTGACCGGTCAGGAGGCCCATGCCGGGCCGACGCCCATGCCGTTGCGAAAGGACGCGCTGGTTGCGGCATCCCGCATGATCCAGGCGGTGCACCAGATCGGCCACCGCTATCCGCCCTATGCGTGCGCTACTGTTGGCTTCATCGAATCAAGCCCCAATTCGCGAAACACCATTCCCGGCAGTGTTTTCTTTACCATCGACCTTCGCCACCCGGAGGACGAAATCCTCACCAGGATGAACGACGACGTGCGCGACGAATGTACCAGGATTGCGGAGGATGCCGGTTGCATCGTCGATATTCGGGATTTTTGGGAATTCCCGGCGACGCTGTTCGACGAGAGTTGCGTCTTGGTCGTGCGCGAGGCGGCAAAACAGAGCGGCTATTCCTGGCGAGACATCACGTCCGGCGCCGGCCACGACGCAGTTTATGTCGCTCGAGTCGCGCCAACCGGAATGATTTTCATTCCGTGCGAAGACGGCATCAGCCACAATGAAACAGAGAATGCGACACCGGAAGATTGTGCCGCCGGGGCTCAGGTGTTGTTCATGGCGATGCTGGATCGGTCAACGGGGTAGGGCTTGGGACGTCGCTTTGGCGATCGTCGTCGATACCCATGTGCTGGCCGTTACATGGCGAGTGGTCCAAAATCATGGGCAAATCCGTGCATGGCGGAAGATCCCGACCGAAAGAGCAGGAAAGGGTCGCTCCGCCTGAACTCTCTCCTGCGTACGCTGCCCGGGAGCCGCGGACGCCGCGGCCTCCGAGCCGTCTGCTGCGGAAGCTTGCAGCGACGTCCGGAAGGCGCCTGTCCGCTTTCTCGACGACCACCAGAGCGTCCTGGCCTTCTTGCCGCTTTCCGAGTCCAGACGCTTTGTCGAGGCTTGGGTCGCAATGGCTGCTGGAGGCTCCGACAACAAGTGTGGCGGCGATGGGCAGATTGCGTTTGCGGCATAATTCGTATAGGGAACACAAAGCATGTAAAAGAGAAGGGCGATACAGGATTACACGCCAAATAACTTCAGGAAATTGCCGCTCCTCCGCGCATGACGACTCACGTTGGCTCGGACAATTCGGATGGCGAAGAAACCGGGAGTATACGCGTGGAGGAATTATGCGGGTTCAGTGGACAATCAGGTCTGTCGTTGCAGCGCTTTCCCGAGCGGCAACGGCCACATCGGCCTTCAGCGGCAGTATCCGATGTATCGGCTTCCAAGGCCCGGTCGGGTATCAATGTCTTGCGTTACCGTCATGGCCTGAAAAAGGCATGCGACGCGCTGGGCAGACCGAAAGGTCGCGACCCCGTCTTCTGCGATGTATTGGCGTATCACTGGGTTCACCATGACCCTTCACCTCGATTGCGGGCCTTCGGCAAAGCTTGGCATTTGCTGACTTTATTGCTGGCGGGTAAAACCGGATTACTTCCAGAAGACAGTACTTGGCCAATCACCCGATGACTAGTCACTCCCGATATTGGGGCGATCATACCACAGACGACTTCGCGGCCTTCAACCCGGCCAAGACCGTGGTTGTCCTCCCGATCGCTGCAACCGAGCAGCATGGTCCGCATCTGCCGGTCTCCGTCGACCACGATATTTGCGAAGCGCTGGTCGAACGGCTGGTCACCCGGCTACCCATTTCAGTCCCGCTGCTGGTCATGCCAGCACTGCCGATCGGCCTCAGCATCGAACATTCCGATTTCCCGGGCACGCTCAGCTTCTCAGCCGAAACCATGATCTCCGTACTGATGGAATTGGCAGGCGGCGTGGCGGCGGCGGGGTTTGGCAAACTGGCGATCCTGAACAGCCATGGCGGCAATCCGGCCGTGCTTGATATCGTGGCCCACAAGCTGCGCCGCAAGCATGATATGCTGGTCTTTCCGTTGAACGGCTATCGCTATTGGCAGGTCGAATCCCATTTTGGCCTCCACGAAGCTGCGCATGGCATTCATGGCGGCGCGGCGGAAACGTCGATCATGCAGGCCATACGGCCCCAAGCCATTCGAGACGACAAGATCGCCGCCTTTGCATCGTCTTCCGAAGCCATGGCCAGCACCTATACCCACCTGCGACCGTTCGGCCGGGCGGTCCGCTTCGGGTGGCAAGCGCAGGATCTCAATACATCGGGAGCAGTCGGCGATGCCACCAAGGCCAGTGCGGCGACAGGGTCCCGGCTCCTGGACGAAGCCGTCGCCGTGATGGTGCAGATCGTGACTGAGATCAGTGACCTGCCGATGAGTACGCTTGAGAGTTGGCGGGAATCGAAGGCCTAGTGCTGTTCAGTCGGCAGGCCGTGTTTGATCCAGCCCTTGCCACCACCCCGAAACACGCTTCGGCCGAGCATGCCTTCGGCGATATGCGTCACGTTTGTGAAGCCCTTCTTGCGCAGGAACTGTAACGTGTGGTTCGATCGCCCGCCGCTCGCGCAGATGAGTGTAAGACGTCTCGTACGGTCTCCCTCGGTACGCGCCAGAAGCTTGTTCAGGAAACCCGCCATCTGACGCTCGCCATGAATAGTGATCCTCCAAGCGCCCTTGGCGACGCCCGAAGCACGCCACTCTTGCGGTGAGCGGATATCAACGATCGTCAGCTTGCCGGCAGCCGCTTGCGCCCAAGCGTTGCGAGCAGTCAACACATCCGTGGCTTGCCCTGGCGCGGCCATGAGAGGCAGCAGAACAGCCGTCAGAACCAGGATGGCCGGAATTTTCATGGTCTGCGCTTCATGATGGCTTGTTTGATGCCGCTGACGATCAAGATGAGGACAGGGTGCGAAAAGACCAATCACAAATCCGTCGGCTGTGCCTGTGGCGCTGCCGCCTATCGCAAGGATGGCTTGGCAGGTCAGGGAATCGTCCACTATATCAGAAGCATGAAACCAGTCACCGCCATGACCGGAATTCGGGTCATCCATCCCCCGATCCTGTCGGCGATTGGCGGCAGGATGTCTGGCGATCTGCTGACCGGCGTGGTCTCGTTCATCGGGATCTTGGGCTTGATCGTCGACAGTTCACTGTCAGGTGCACCGGTCGAGCAGGTCGTCACGGCCGCCGCTGATCTTGTGGTGAAGACGCTGGCACACTGCCTGCGCCTTTACTGAACTCCGTCATGCCGGAAGATTCGACCCAAACGCCACGGGCAGTCTTGAGTCGCCGGGTTGCCGACGGCCATCTTGATCATGACCCGTCCCAGGCGCTGGCCGCCGAGAGGCTGACGCACCTGCTCCGGGCTTTGAAAGAGTACGAGTCGACGCCATCCGGTTCCTTGCTGTCGCGCTTCGGGTTGGGCGAGCGCAAGGGGGGAGAACCGCCGAAGGGTCTGTACCTCTATGGTGATGTCGGGCGTGGCAAATCCATGTTGATGGATCTGTTCTTTGACACGGTGCCGATGACGCAAAAGCGACGCGTCCATTTCCACGAGTTCATGCTGGAGATCCAGGACCGTCTGCATGCACGGCGCCGCAAGGGTCGCGTCGATGACCTGTTGCCCGCAGTTGCCGATGAAATCGCCAACGAAGCAAAGCTGTTGTGCTTCGACGAGTTTCATGTGGTCAACATCGCCGACGCCATGATCCTGGGCCGCCTTTTCAAGGCCCTGCTCGATCGCCATGTCATCGTTGTCGTAACCTCCAACTGGCCATTGGAACGGCTCTACGAGGGCGGCCTGCAACGGGAGTTGTTCCTCCCTTTTATTGATCTGATCAAGAACAGGCTGGACGTGCTGCACCTAGGGGCTGCAAAAGACTATCGACTGGCTCGGCTGATGAACATGACCGTCTGGCGCACACCTCTCGGCGCTGCCGCGACGAGGGCCCTGGACAAGGCATTCGCCGAACTGACCGACGGCGCAAGGGCTGAGCGGGCAAACCTGAGGGTCAAAGGCCGTACCTTGCCCGTACCGCTCGCTGCGCGGGGTGTCGCACGGTTCCATTTCAATGACTTGTGTCGGGAGGCGCGGGCCGCCACTGACTATATCGCCATCGCCGATGCCTACCGGACTGTGATCGTGGACGGCATCCCCCGGTTGAAGCCTGAGCAACGGAACGAGGCAAAGCGCCTGGCAATCCTGATCGATACCTTTTATGAACGGAAGGTGAAACTGCTCGTGTCGGCCGAAGGCGTCCCGCATGATGTTTACCCCGCCGGCAGACATGCCTTCGAATTCGAGCGCACCGTTTCGCGTCTGATGGAAATGCAATCCCGTGAATATCTGGAGGCGCGCTGAAATGGCTCCAGGAAAGCAGCGTGACGCTGGTGCCCGAGAGCCGCTGATCCTGGATACCCAGCCCTTGTCTGTCGATAAGGGCCTCCAGTCTGGCGTGGTTATGGCGCTGTCCGACTGCTGCCTGCCTTTGGTGGAATCCGATGTCGTGTCCCGAGTCTTGGCGGTCTTCGGCTTTGGTCTTGCTGTTGCCTTCGTCTTGTTTCTGGCGTGATATCCGTGTGATCCGGCTCCGAACCGTGAAGCGTCGATCTGCACCAGCGGCGAAAGATGCAGCGTGCATGATCAGCGTGAAGGGGAGTTGTCTCTCCGCCGTAATCCATGACGCGTCAGATCGAAGCCGGCAACCGTAGTGCCCTTTTTTAATCCGGCCGCAACATCGTCCAGACATCATCGACGGTGACATAATCCATATAGCCCAGCCGCCCGATCGGCCGGACTTTGTCCATATCGACAAAACCGTTTGTCAGGACTGCGTCGTCAATATGAATACCAACCACTTCGCCGATGATCAGCACATTGGCCCCATAGCCTTCCCTCGTCTTTGTCGTCACGCTTTGCAGGTATCGGCATTCCAGATGGATCGGCGACTCGGCAACACGGGGGGACTTCACCGTCTCGGATGGCGCCTTGGTCAGGCCGGCATGCTTGAACTCGTCAACGCCCGGTGGAACATGTTCAGCAGACATGTTCATCGCTTCCCGCAGGTCCCATGTCGCCATGTTGCACACGAAGTCCCCTGTGGCTTCGGGATTGATCTGTGAATCCTTTGGTTCGTGCGGTTCGCCTTTCGCATGTGGCCGCTGTCCGGTGGAAAACATGACTTGAGGCGGCGTGTAGCTGATTCCGTTGAAAAAAGAGTACGGGGCCAAATTCGCCGTACCGTCTGGGGCCAAACTGGAAATCCATCCAATCGGTCGCGGGACGATCAGCGCGTTGAAAGGATTGCGCGGCAGGTCGTGATATTCCTGCCCGGGACGATAGAACATGGTTACTCCGGCGTTATGGCTGTCTGGAAAAGGCTCATCAGAACCAATATGTGATGGAAATCGAGGAGGCCGGCAATCAGCTGCCTGCCTGAAATTCCCCATTGACTGTGGTATGTCGAAGGCGTTCGCCAGGAACGTCTTGATGAGGCTAGCCGCCATGTCCGGGGTCGGCTCTGGCCATTCGCACTCCATGAGGCAGCCACCATCGGTTTTCTCCATCGCTCATCCCGAATCTCCGATTTTCGACATGAGTCTGATCCGATTCCCAGGCGATGACCACCTCTCCCTCATCGCACGTTCAGTAAGCCCTCAGTCATTGCCGAGCTTTGCTGCACCGTGATTTACTTGTTCTCGTGGGAACCGCCTGTGGCGGAGTTTGCTTGCCGTTGCGTCAGGCTATGAAGACCTGTTTATCGCAGGGATCGCTGCAATGACGAAGGAAATTTCACCGCAAGCCGTCGTGCAAGACTTCGGCACCGGCCGGCGGGGGTGCTATCTTGGCGCGCCGGAATTGAAGCCGGGATGAACAACTCCTCAATCAGCGATGCTTCTCCGGTGTCGGCTCCAGACAAGCATGGGCCTCGCGGAAGTTTTGACCCCGGACACTACCCTGATTGCGGTTCCATCAATCCCGTTCCGGTCAGGAATCGGAATCCGATGCCTTGTTCGGTGCAAGGGCAGCCGTGGTCACTTCTCCGTTCGCAAGGAAACGGTCATGCCGTCCAGCATGCCCGGATTGCAGAAATGGACGATTGCACTGTACACGATGTCAATGGAGCACCAATGGCATGAGCAGCCATGACGATAAGCCAGCTGTTGGATGGCAGGAGTCCAAAGGGCTGGATGTAAGGTGTTACGCATGTCGAGATTGACGGTTCGTCCAGTTGAACGAGAAGATCGTGTCGCATGGGAAAGGCTCTATCGCGGCTATGGAGATTTCTACAAGGTCGGGATGACCCACAAGACGTTGCAGACGGTCTGGGGCTGGCTTCACGATCCGAAGAATGTCGTCGAAGGTCTGGTCGCGGTGCGGGATGATCAGTTGATCGGCCTGGCCAATTTCCGCGCCATGCCCAGTCCATTGCGTGGAAGCACGATTGGATTTCTGGACGACTTGTATGTCGACCAGCAGGCGCGCGGCGCCAAGGTGGGCGAGAAGTTGCTGGCACGCCTGAAGCAGATTGCCGTCGAGCGAGGCTGGGACAAGATTCGCTGGATTACCGCTGACGACAACTATCGCGCACGCTCTCTTTACGACAGAGTGGCCGTGAAGACCAAGTGGAATACTTATGAGATGATCCCGTAGTGCCATGCAGGCTTGGCGCATTTGGCGCGGTTGCCCTGCCTGGCCTTTCACGCTAATCCAGCCGCTGCATTATTCTTGGACGCTGACGCCACGAGCACCGTTCCCCGTTCATGTTATGCGCTGCAACCATGGCGCTCGCAAAGGCCGGGTGGAACTGGTGACTGCACATCGAAATCATTGCATCAGCATCACCCGAATCGTGGGGAATTTTCATGGCTCGAAACAAGATCGCTTTGATTGGCGCAGGCCAGATCGGCGGTACGCTGGCGTTGCTTGCTGGCCTGAAAGAATTGGGCGACGTCGTCCTGTTTGACATCGTCGACGGCGTCCCTCAGGGCAAGGCGCTGGACATCGCCGAGGCGTCGCCAGTGGAAGGCTTCGACGCCAAGATGGTCGGCGCGTCGGACTACCAACCCATCGCTGACGCCGACGTCGTGATCGTGACAGCCGGCATCCCGCGGAAGCCGGGCATGAGTCGTGATGACCTTATCGGCACCAACGCAAAGGTCATGAAAGCCGTTGGCGGCGGTATCAAGGTGCATGCTCCGAATGCCTTTGTCATCTGCATTACCAATCCTCTGGACGCCATGGTCTGGGCCCTGCGCGAGCATTGCGGTCTGCCGCACAATATGGTGGTTGGCATGGCAGGTGTGCTGGACAGCGCCCGTTTCCGATATTTTCTGGCCGAGGAGATGGGCGTTTCCGTCGAGGACGTCACAGCCTTTGTTCTGGGCGGCCATGGCGACACGATGGTGCCGTCTGTCCGGTACTCGACGGTAGCAGGTGTGCCCCTGCCGGACTTGGTGAAAATGGGGTGGATTACCCAAGCTAAGCTGGACGAGATTGTCCAGCGGACGCGAGACGGCGGTGCGGAGATCGTCGGCCTGTTGAAGACCGGATCGGCATTCTATGCACCAGCCTCCTCGGCCATTGAGATGGCAGAAAGCTACCTCCGGGACAAGAAACGCGTCCTGCCCTGCGCGGCGTACCTTGACGGTCAGTACGGGCAGTCGGGTCTGTATGTCGGCGTGCCGGTGGTCATCGGCAGCGGTGGCGTCGAGCGGATCATGGAGATTGAGTTGGATGCCGAGGAACGCGCAATGTTCCAGAAATCAGTCGACGCGGTGGATGATCTGATCAAGGCTACCAAGGCAATGATGTAAGAGTTTGTTCCTGAAACTGCGGGTGCCGTCAGGGTCTGACGCCTGAGCGATTTTGACGTGATTGATCAACGACCTGGATCTTGTGCGCCCTGGTGCATGAGACAGCAGCATGCGGCCAGTCTTGTCCTTCTTCCGACCCGATGGCAGGGGCTCCAGCGGCGCGCCATCGCGCAGCTTTCAGCCTCACCGTAATGCCGTCGCCCGGCTCAACAAAAGAGACCGGCCCGCCGAAGCTGCGGAAAGGCCGCCGTCCATCAACGTCCTGAATCGAACACGATGGTCCATTGAAAGCGCGTTTGTCATGAAACATCCTCCCACACAGGATGAATCACCAACCCACGGTCGAGGAAACCCCCATGTCTTCAATCGTCAATGGCAACGCTGTATGCCTCCTATCGAACCGTCCGGACCTTGAGGTGCACGCCCTCGCGTTTCTGCAGGCAGCCAAGGACCTCAAACAGATTGCGCGCCTGCGGATTCCCGTTAGGACCGAACATCCGCATCAGGCTCTTGGGTGATTTCTCTGTCAAGCCGCCAAGCTCCTGAAATCCGATCGTCGCCTTGATGTAATCGCGCA
>JAPOST010000161.1:0-73368 GCA_026709535.1 Rhodospirillaceae bacterium | reverse complement strand
AGCGTCTCACCATCCCTGCCAAAATAGACCCGGTAGCCGGGTCCGAAGTCTATCCTGTGTTCCAAGACACCTCCCCCGACACCTTTGACGCCGGAGAGGTTTCCCCTGTTCCAGCCTGACCAATGCTGTGCAGCTCGGGCGTTCAGCCGATGGAACCATCGCGCATAGGGGCTCCGGCCTTCCCGGTCGACATATTCCCGGACCGTAATTATGATCGCCAGGTAACTCATTCGTTACCAAAAGGCAGGCGGATCATCGGGGAACGCGGGCAGGACTGGGAAAAGGCAATGAAAACGGTCGATTGAGGCGGAGGCGGGGATGAGCCAGAGGGGTGTCGGCGCTGCAGACGGCCTCGTCCTTGAGGCTGCCGGAGTTGTCGAGGATGACGAGATCGACGGAGGGGCTGCGCGCAAGGGACCGGGGCCTTGACCGCCATGTCGATCTCCGCCAGGCGGCAGGGCCCCAGCCACCTGCGAATCGTGTTGGGCCCCTGCCGGAACCCAGCGGGGCGCAGGCCGTAATGTGTCCCGGCGCATGATGTCGATATTCTGAGCGCGCATCGTTCGACAAGATAACGAACTCCGAACTGGACGCAGCGTTGTCAATGGCAGCTGAGGCGATCTGGTCAGTTCAGCCCTCCCGCCTTCCACCATCAGGAAACGCAGCCATCACGGCTCTTCCGGAACGCATCCGGCGGTGGACCAAGTGAATCGCCCGGGACAAACTCGGTCTGTAGTTCGACTGAGCGACAATCCTGATCCGGCTTCCGCAGATTGAGCAGCAGATCAGCAACTGCTGTTCCCATTCGGCGGTGTGGAACATGCATGGTGGTCAGTCGTGGCTCAACGACGGATGCGATATCGATATTGTCAAACCCGGTTATGGACACGTCGCCGGGGACATTCATGCCCAGCTTCCTGGCCCTTTTGATGGCACCGACGGCAAGGACGTCGTTGCCGCAAATGATGGCTGTCGGGGGCGGATTACCCCGTATCAGGCTCTCGAACGCCTCGCCACCGCCCTGCAGGGTGTAGGGCGCTTCGATGATTGGGAGGTCGTCGCCTGACAGGCCATGTTTATTCAACGTCTTGCGAACGCCTTGAACCCGATTTTTTGCACGATCGTTGAAACCGGTGATGCCGGCAATCATGGCAAGTTTTCTATGGCCGTGTTGCAGAATGACGGTGGTCATTCGTTCGGACGCGGCGCAGTTGTCGAAACCGACAAAGGGGTGGGAAGAGCCGCCGGTGGAAGTCCACGAAACGACGTAGGGAACGTTTCGTTGGCGCAGATATTCATATGCCTTTGCCAGGCGTTCCACGCCAACAAGCATCAGGGCATCGATACCGCGCGCCGCCAGCGCCTTGATCTGTGCAAATTCGCGCTCGGGATCATAGTTTGAACTGGCGATCAGCAGCGTAATGCCTTCTGCCGCCAGCCGCGCCTGAAGCGCCTGGACGGCCAGCGCGAAGATGGAATTCTCCATGGTGGGGATAAGAGCGCCAAAGGTATTCGATCTGTTCGACGCCAGAGCTTGGGCGGCGAAATGCGGCGTGTAGCCGAGCCTTTCAACTGTGTCCAACACCTTTTTCAGAGTGCTCTCCAGAACTCGCTCCGGCGAGTTGAGACAGCGCGAGACGGTTGCCGTCGACACCCCCGCTTCGCGGGCGACGTCTTCAAGCGTGGGCGACGATATGTTGTTCATTGAATAAGTGGGTGTCCTGCAGCGGGCTGATTTCCGATTGACCTCTGCCATGCAAGCAAGAGATGGGTTTCACAACAAGATCACCTCCCCCCTGTTTTTGTGTAAGCGCTTGCATCCGTGCATGCAAACGCATATAGTCTGCGACATTGAGAGAAGGAAAGGGCGCATGAAAGGAACAGGATACTGGGCCATGACTGGTTGTGTCGTCGTGTTTTCCATCTTCCTGGCCAATGTCGTTACGTGGACATTGGGCGCGACGGCTTTTCTCTCGGATGTTGGCGAAATGCTGCTGCTGTTTGCTGCCTGCATCGCGTTTGTCATCTTGGTCCTTCAACGGGAAGGCGCTGAAAAACAATAGTCCTGACCACCCACTGACCCAGCCTGCTACGGAGGAAATTCCACATGGATCTGAACAAGGATGTCCACGATATCGAGTCGGCCGAACGCCGCAATTTCCTGAAGCTGTCGAGCGCTGGCGCGTTCACCGCTGCGATGGTTGCTGGCGCGGCCGGGCTGCTCTGGAACGACGAGGCCATCGCTCAGACTCGCAAGGAAGAGCGCGATCGCGAGAAGAATGCGAAACATACCATGGTCATCGCCACAGCGTATGTCTTGGGCGCTTCGCGTAGCTACCCGATCATGCAATTGGACTTCAAGGAGAACATTCAGAACGCCACGAACGGTCAGGTTTACGTCAAGCTTGCTCCGGGCCGTCAGCTGGGAGCTGGTGGCGCCTTGGTTCAGAAGGTGCAAAGTGGCACGATTCAGGCGGCCCAGCATTCGCTGTCCAACTTCGCGCCATTTGCGCCGGCTGTAGACCTCATCAACCTGCCGTATTTCTGTGGCGCCAATCAGCGGTTCGTGAACCTCGTGACTTCCGACACCTGGAAAACCGAGGTCCACCCGAAGGTCGAGGCAAAGGGCTTCAAACCGCTGTTCTACATCGTCATTGATCCCCGCGTCGTCGCGGTACGCAAGGGCGGTGCCGGTCCGGTTCTCGCGCCGAAGGACTTGTCTGGCGTCAAGTTCCGTGTCCCCGGTTCGAAAATGCTGCAACAATACTACCGGTTGGTCGGGGCCAAGCCGACGCCGGTGGCGTGGGGCGAAACCCCGTCTGCAATCAAGCAGGGGGTTGCGGACGCGTTGGACCCGGCGGTCGGTGCCCTGTTCGTGTTCGGTTTCAAGGACATCCTCAGCCACGTCACGTTCACTCGGGCCGTACCGGACAGCCAGGTTTATTCCTGCAACCTGGCTTGGTTCAATTCGCTGCCAGCCGATGTCAAGAAGGGCATCGAGTTTGCTTCTGAGGTCACGGCGCAGCAGAATCTGGCAAAGGTGCCGGCTGCTCGGAACTATGCCATGTCCGAACTCACCAAGTCCGGCGTGAAGTTCCATGGGCTTTCAGATGCCCAGTTGGGTGCCTGGAAAGCCGCCGGTGGCTACCAGCGCAAGGAATGGGACCCCTTCAAGAAGACGCTGGCCGGCTCCATGGAGGCCTTTGCCAAACTGGAGAAGGCCGCCGATACGATGGGTCGTCATTACGTGCACGACGCGTAAGCGTTCTGACATGCTGCCGGACGTCATGATGGCGCCCGGCAGTCTTGTCTTGGCTTTATGCCGGAGTGACGGACGGCCATGGCAGCGTTGAAGCACATTGAGCGGAATCTCGAGCGCTGGGCGATGCTCGTATTCTACACAATGCTGGTTGCGACCATGGCGATCGAGGTCATTCGCCGGGAAGCGCTGGCTAACTCCTCTATCTGGGGCGAGGAGATCGTTCGCTACGCTTTCATTTACCTTGCTTGGATTGGCGCGGCGGCGGCAATCAAGGACCGCGCCCACATTCGCATCGACGTCCTGTTCCATTACGTATCCTCTCGCATAAAGGCACTTCTCTATATTTTTGGCGATCTGATGATGTTCGTGATCGCCGTGATCGCCTTTTATTGGTCGCTTGATACTGTCACGGTTTCCTGGAAATTTGGGTCGGTGACCGATGGCCTGAGAATTTCCAAGGTCTGGTTCCTGATGGCTGTGCCGGCCGGCTTCGCCATCATGATGTTCCGGCTTTTTCAGTCTTTCCTTCGTGACCTGGCTGATTTGCGCGCAGGACGGCCGGTCAACGAAGGTCAAAGATTGTTCGACTAGACGACGCGCATCATGTCCTGGCAGCATTTGAAGGATAGTTCGGTCGAACTGGGATGGGATTTCTATGGCCCTGTTATCCTGTTCGTGGTCCTGTGTTTCTTGGGCGTGCCGGTCTGGGCCGCCATTGGCGCCACGGCCGTTTCCATGCTGGTGCTATCCGGCGTCCTGCCGCTATCACTGGTGGGCGAGTCGCTGTTTGATGGAATTGACGCCTTTGCGCTGACAGCCGTTCCGCTTTTCATATTGACCGGCGATGTTCTTGTCAGAACAGGACTCAGCCGGAAATTTCTCGATATTGCCGAAGCGCTGACCTGTTGGACCAAAGGCGGATTTGGTTCGGCGACGGTTCTCGTTTGTGGCATGTTTTCGGCGATTTCTGGTTCAGACGCCGCTGGTGCCGCCGCTGTCGGCCGCATGACGATCGACCGTCTGGTTGCGTCAGGTTATCCCCGGCCCTACGCTTGCGCTCTCGTCGCTGCCGGCGCCTGTACCGGCATTCTGATTCCGCCTTCCATCGCCTATATCGTCATCGGCCTGGTTCTCGGCATCTCGGCCTCGACATTGTTTCAGGCTGCCCTGATCCCGGGCATCATCATCTTGGTTTCGATCCTGACCACCAACATCGTCATGAACCGGGTCCATGCCTACGAATCCGGCGGGCAAATCACCGGCGGGGACTGGTTCGGGAATGTGGTCAGGGCCATCAGGAGCGGCTGGTACGCCTTCCTGGTCCCCGGCATCATCTTCTACGGGATCTTTTCCGGCAGCCTCACGCCAACGGAAGCTGGCGCGACAGCCGTCGTGGTGACCATCGTCATCGGTTTCGTCCTGGGAACGCTGAAGTTGTCGGACTTCCCGTCGATGCTGGTGAGTTCGGCGAAGGTAAATGGCGTGATCCTGCCGATCATCGCCTTTTCTTTGCCCTTTGCCCAAACGCTGGCTGCATTGGGCGTTCCGCAGGGGTTCGTCTACGCCGTTACGTCGCTGACGGAAAATTCCTACATCCTCATCCTGCTGATGATCGCCATTCTGATTGCCGCCGGATGCGTGATGGAAACCACGCCGAACATAGTCATTCTGGCGCCCATCCTGAAGCCGCTTGCCGACGAAATCGGCATGAACGAAATACAGTTTTGCGTCATGATGATCACGTCACTGGGGGTCGGATTCATAACACCGCCTCTCGGGTTGAACCTGTTCGTCGTTTCCGGACTGACCGGCGAGTCCGTTCTCAAGATAGCGGTCCGGGCTGTCCCCTTTGTCTTCTTCATGCTCATCGTCGTGCTGTTGATTGCCTATGTGCCGGCAGTTTCGACGACGCTTCTGCCCGCCTCCTACAAGTAAGGCCCCATGTCTTGTGAATATTTGAAGAAAGCCAGGAAAACGTCCGTCTCCGATGCGCCGGATGTGCGCGAGACCGTTCAGAATATCCTTGATGAAATCGAGCAAGGTGGTGAAACGGCTGCGCGCGCATTGGCGGCAAGATTCGACAAGTATGAAGGCAATCTGGTCCTGACGCCGGAAGAAATCGCTGCTGCAGCTGCGAATATCCCCCAGAAACTGAAGGATGACATACGTTTTGCCCACGACAATGTCCGTCGCTTTGCCGAAGCGCAAAAGGCAACCCTGACCGACTTTGAAATCGAGGTGGTGCCGGGGTTGATTGCGGGACAGAAAAGCATTCCCTGCCGCGTCGCCGGTTGCTATGTGCCTGGCGGTCGCTATAGCCATGTCGCGTCCGCCATCATGACGGTGACGACCGCCAAGGTGGCAGGTTGCGAGTACATTTCCGTATGCTCACCGCCGCGGCCGGACACCGGCGTTAATGATGCGATCATTTACACTGCGGACTTGTGTGGAGCGGACATGATCATGGCGCTGGGCGGTGTTCAAGGCGTAGCGTCGATGGCGTTTGGCCTGTTCGGTCTTCCGCAACCGGCTGACATCCTGGTAGGTCCCGGCAATCAATTCGTCGCCGAAGCAAAGCGGATTCTCTTTGGCCGAGTCGGCATCGATATGTTCGCCGGACCTACTGACAGTCTGATCCTGGCGGACAGGTCTGCCGATCCGGAAATCGTCGCTGCTGATCTTGTGGGCCAGGCGGAGCACGGATACAATTCTCCTGTGTGGCTGGTCACTGACGACCGCGCCCTTGCCGAAAGGGTTATGGAATGCGTTCCGCCGCACATCGAAACGCTACCGGACCTGAATCGTGAAAGCGCACAGGCGGCCTGGCGCGACTATGCCGAAGTGATTTTGTGCTCGAACCGGGAAGAAATGGCGGCTACCGCTGACAATTATGCGCCGGAGCACCTTACGGTGCAGGCAAACGATCTTGATTGGTGGCTCGGCCGGCTCAAATGCTACGGCTCGTTATTCCTGGGCGAAGAAACCACAGTTGCCTATGGCGACAAAGCCTCGGGACCGAACCATGTGCTGCCGACATCCGGCGCGGCTCGGTATACCGGCGGCCTTTCGGTCCACAAGTATATGAAGGTCGTTACCTGGCAGCGCGCCACGCGCGACGGTGCCAAAAGGGTTGCAGAGGCAAGCGCGCGAATTTCCCGGCTGGAAGGCATGGAAGGTCATGCCCGAACGTCGGATATTCGCCTGCAAAAATACTACCCGCATGAAACATTTGACCTCAGTGCCAACGGATGACCGCCTCGGGTGCCCATTCAAACGCTGGTCTGTTCGATATTGCCGACAGGGTGGCTTGCGTTACCGGCGCCAGCGGCGGAATCGGCCGGGCTGCCGCCTCAGCGCTTGTCGCTGCGGGCGCTCGTGTCATCGGCGTAGCTCGGCGGCGAGATCGGCTTGCGATCTGGCAGCAGGAGGCCGATGGACAGACAGCGATCGTTGTCGCCGACCTGGCCAACAAGGAAGTCCTGTCTGACGTTGTCAATGAAGTCGCGGCGCCCTTCGGGAATCCAGAAATCCTGATCAATGCAGCGGGCATCAATACCCGGCAAGTCGCAGACGATGTGACTGTCGACGATTGGAACAGGACTATCGACTTGAATCTGGCCACTCCGTTCTTTCTCGCGCAAGCGCTGGCGCCAGCCATGAAAGAAAATGGTTGGGGACGGATACTGAATTTTGCGTCGTTGCAATCCCGGCGGGCCTTCAAGGGCGGACTGTCGTATGGTGCTTCCAAGGGCGGCGTTGAACAGATGACCCGAGCGATGGCGGAGGCCTGGTCATCACACGGCATTACGGTCAACGCACTGGCGCCCGGCTTTTTCCCCACCGAATTGACCGAGCCGGTTTTTGCAGACAGGGCGCTGGCCGCTCAGTATGCCAACCAGACCTGCATCGGCCGGAATGGCGTGCTGTCAGATCTGATCGGGCCGATTCTGTTCTTCTGCTCTGATGCGTCCGGCTACGTGACGGGCCAGACTTTATTCGTTGATGGAGGGTTTACCGCCAAATGAAAGCATTGGTCTACGAAGGGCTGAAGACGCTCCGCTACAAATCCGTTCCAGATCCTGCGCCTCAGGACAATGAATCCCTCATCCGCGTTGAAGCTGTCGGGATTTGCGGATCCGACATGCACGCTTTTCTTGGTCATGACGATCGACGCCCGCCACCGCTGATCCTCGGGCACGAGGCGAGTGGCGTGGTTGCCAAAGGCGCGCAGTCTGGTATGCGCGTTGCAATCAATCCCCTGGTAAGCTGCGGACACTGCATCGACTGTCGTGCCGGTCGAGGAAATCTGTGCGCCGACCGCCAGATCATCAGCATGCCGCCGCGTCAGGGGGCATTTGCTGAAATGACGGCTATTCCAGACCGAAACCTGTTTGAATTGCCAGATGATTTGTCCTCGGTCGTTGCAGCGTTGACGGAGCCTGTCGCGACTGGTCTCCACGCTGTTTGTCTGGCTCATCGAATCACCCCGCGGCCGATCTCGGAAGGTAAGGCATTGGTCATTGGCGGCGGAGCCGTCGGCCTCTCCGCCGCTTTGGTGCTGACAAGCCATGGCTGCAGGGAGATTTACCTGTCTGACACCAATAAAGGCCGACTCGAGACCGCGAAAAATGCCGGGGCGCTGATCCCTTTTGATCCCACGGCTGAAGATGGCCCTGACGACGGCAGCGTCGATGTCATCATTGATGCTGTAGGCGCAAAACAAACCCGAGAAGCCGCAATCCTTGCGGCGCGGCCTGGCGCCGTCATCGTTCATGTCGGTTTGCTTGATGGCAAGGGCGGCGTAGATGTCCGTCGCTTGACCTTGCAGGAAATCACGCTGATAGGTTCGTACACCTACACGATGTCCGACTTCGGCGCAGCGCTGAAGCTGCTGAGCTCTGGCGCGCTCGGAAATGCGGACTGGTTTGAAACGCGATCGCTGGAAAGCGGCGCCACCGCCTTTGACGACCTTAACAATCGTCGGGTCGATGCAGCGAAAATAGTGCTGATGCCCTGACCAACTTCCGTGGCGCCCCGACGAGCAGGCTTTGCCTGGACCAGAGAGGTTCCGGGACCTGAGATCCAGCGTGTCATTCATATCTTTGCCGGATATCCTGCCCGGTCCATATTCCTGCATCTTGGCGAACTTCAAGAAGGGGCAATCTATGACCAAGATCCTCATAGCAGGCGGCGGTATTGGCGGCCTTGTGGCGGCGGGCTGCTTGCTGCTTGATGGTCATGATGTCGATATCTACGAACAGGCCCCAGAGTTGGGAGAGATCGGGGCCGGAATTCAGCAGAGCGCAAACGCTACACATGTGATGCGCCATCTGGGCGTGCTGGACGCATTGAAGGAGGTTGCCTTCGTCCCGCCAGTGACGGAATTCCGGCTGTTCGACACGGGCGAGGTTCTGCAATCTCTGGAACTCGCAGCCACGCATGAGGAACGCCACAAAGCCCCGTACCTCCAGTTGCATCGCGCCGACTATCACGCCATCTTGTCGGCGCGCATCCATGACCTGAAGCCGGACTGCATTCGCCTGAATGCGCCGGCAGCCGGTTTTCGCGAAACTACAGACGGCGTAATTCTGCTGCTGGCTGATGGCTCGGAAGTCTTCGGCAATCTTCTGATCGGCGCCGACGGCATCAAATCTGTTATCCGCCGCCAACTCGTGGGCAAGTATCGACCCAAGTACACAGGAGATTCCTGCTGGCGTCTGATGGTGCCGGTCGACCACCTGCCGTCGAATTTTCTGCAGGGCAAGTCTACCGTCTGGGTTGGTCCGGCAAGGCACGCAGTCGTCTATTTCCTGCGGGGCGGCTCACTGCTAAACTTCGTTGGCGTCGTGGAACTGGACGAGTGGATCCAGGAATCGTGGACACAGAAGCGGCCTTGGGACGAACTGTGGGACGATTATCAAGGCTGGAACCAGAACATTCTGACGATTATTCAGAAAGGTGATCGGGACGCCTGCTACCGCTGGTCCCTGAACGTACACCCCCATCTGGATAGTTGGGCATCAGGTCGGGTCGCGCTACTCGGCGATGCGGCACACCCCACGCTGCCCTATCTCGCACAAGGTGCGGCGATGGCGGTGGAAGATGGTGCGGTGCTTGCCCGGGCCATTGCGCGCGCGGGTTCGATCCCGGACGCACTGCGCCTTTACGAAACCCACCGCATCCCGCGAACTCGCAAGATCGTCGACGGCTCCTTCGCCAACCGCAACTTGTTTCACTTGCCCGACGAAACCTCCCTTCGCCGCGAGTTCGCCAAGCGCAATATCGACAAGGAACGCGCCGATTGGCTGTACAGCTACAACCCGTTGACAGCGGATATAGAGGCAGATGCCTTCGCATCTTGAACACTGATATCCCGAGCTGACCCGTCGGCTGGCTTTTTTCGTCACTCAGCTTACATACTGTGTCTTGCAAATGCTTGCCGTATAGGACGCGCGCCGCGCTTCTCCAAGCCGGAGAAGCGTTTTTGCTTTCGCAAACTTGTCGAGCGCTTCCAGAGTGGCAGGTCTGACAAAAGGAGACAGATCAGTGATCCCGGCCATTATGCCGACCTATCAAAGGACGGATATCGCTTTCGAGCGCGGTGAAGGCCCTTATCTTTACAGCACCGACGGCCGACGATTCCTGGATTTCGCCAGCGGTATCGCTGTGACCAGCCTGGGCCACAGCCATCCGGCGCTGATCAAAGCGCTTAACGAACAGGCAAACAAGCTCTGGCACTGCTCGAACATATTCACCATACCCGGCCAACAGGCGATGGCGGAGAGGCTGGTGCGCGATACCTTTGCAGATACGGTGTTTTTCGGAAACTCGGGCTCCGAGGCTGTCGAACTTGGGATCAAGATGATCCGCAAGTACCAACATGTCAGCGGCAGCCCGGAGAAGACGACAATCGTTTGCATGAACGGAGCGTTTCACGGCCGAACTATCGCCACCATCTTCGCCGCCGGTCAGAAGAAACTGATTGACGGGTTCGGCCCGGCGTTGCCGGGATTCAAGCATGTCTCTTATGCCAACATGAACGAACTTCGCGATGCCGTGGTCGGCGACTCCACAGTTGGCGGGATATTGTTTGAGCCAATCCAGGGTGAAGGCGGATATCGTTCGGCGCCGCCGGAGTTCCTGGATGACGTGCGCAAACTGGCTGACGAATACGGCTTGCTGGTCATGCTCGACGAGGTCCAGTGCGGTAACGGCCGGACTGGCAAGTTGTTTGCACACGAATTCTCGAACATGACGCCGGACATCATGGCAACCGCCAAGGGCATGGGTGGAGGTTTCCCAGTCGGCGCCTGCCTTGCAACTGCAGAAGCATCCAAGGGGATGGTAGCCGGGACGCATGGTTCCACCTATGGCGGCAATCCGCTTGCCATGGCCGTCGCCAGCGCTGTGTGGGACGAACTAACCAAACTCGGTTTTCTGGAGAATGTTCGCTTTCAGGGTCAGGCCTTTCACGAGGGACTCGAGCGACTGGTGAAGGCCTATCCTGAGGTGTACGTCGAATCCCGCGGCGTCGGCCTCATGGCGGGTATCAGGCTGGCTGATCATCTGGAGACTCGTCAAGTTGTCGATTTCGTGCGCGAGCGCGGTCTGCTGACCGTTGCCGCTGGCGAGAATGTGGTTCGCATGGTGCCGCCGCTGATCATCACTCGTGCAGAAGTCGACGAGGCTTTGATTTTCCTGCAAGACGCTGCGGAGGAGATGAAGTCAAAAGGCCGGAACAGTGCCTGACATCGAGATAGCTCCGCCATTGGATCGGGAGAAATTGGCCAGTTCCGACGTCAGACATTTCCTTGACCTGGACTTGGTTGGCCAAGTGGAATTGCGGCGGATTCTGGATGCTGGTCGACGCATGAAAGCCGCTTGGCAGGCAGAGGAGTCGACAACCTGGCCGGGCCGGCTGCTGAACGGTCGAGCGCTTGCCATGATTTTTGAAAAGCCATCGACACGCACCAGGGTGTCGTTTGAGCGCGCGGTAAAGCAACTGGGCGGCGACGCCATCGTGCTGGAGCGGGAAAGCAGCCAACTCGGCCGCGGTGAAACGGTGGCGGATACCGCACGCGTACTCAGCCGCTACGTGGACGCCATCATGTTGCGTTGCACAAAGGAAGAGAAACTGCTGGAATTGGCCGCCCATGCGGAAGTGCCGGTGATTAACGGCCTGACCGACCGCACCCATCCCTGCCAGTTGATGGCCGACGTGATGACCTTCGAAGAGCATCGCGGTCCGATCAAGGACAAGATCATCGCTTGGAGCGGAGACGGCAACAATATGGCGACGTCGTGGGTTCATGCTGCCGCAGAGTTCGATTTCGAACTGCGTCTGGCCGTGCCCAGCGAGTTGCCGCCGCCAGCCGATGTCATTCGATGGGCAAACGAGCGTGGTGCACGCGTGCACGTAACGCCGGATCCGGCCGAGGCTGTCAGAGGGGCCGATTGCGTCGTCACCGATGTCTGGATCTCCATGGGCGACACCGAGTTGACCAACAACCACAATTTGCTGGCGCCGTATCGCGTCGATAGCGATTTGATGAGCATGGCCAAGGGTGACGCAGTCTTTATGCATTGCCTGCCTGCCCATCGTGGCGAGGAAGTGAGCAGCAAGGTGATCGACGGACCTCAGTCGGTCGTCTGGGACGAAGCCGAAAACCGCCTGCATGCACAAAAAGGTATCCTGCTATGGGCCATGGCCTCGGAACTGATGGACTGATCCGGTGACGGATGGCAGCATCAGCCCGGATATTTCCTGAGTCAGGCCCCCTCGGTCGCGTTCGGTTTTGTGTGATGATTCAGTTGGCCAAGGCGAATCTGACGCGGGAGCGCGGCGATGATGGATTGTACCCTTGGACGTCTTTCTTCCAGTCTATCAGGGCGCCGGGTTGCGGAGGCGGTGCGCATGTCTCTCAAGCCATGATATGGCTCTATCACATGACGGATGCCCACGCAGCGGTCCGGAACCGGTGAAACAATTGCGGATATGAGCGCAGGTCGCTCAGGTCACCCGCGACTTCAGGAACAGACACTTAGGTACCCCGCGTATTTTCGCGGTGGAAAGATTTACGTCGGAGCTTGGTGCAGAACCGCCAACTGCGGACAGGATATGGCGTGGGCTCCGCACCCCCATTCCGATCCGCTGGCCCGCAGGCTTTCCAATACTGTGCCCTGTCCGTAAGGCGCGAGTGATTGCCGGACGCAATGGCCCGAAGACCGCCCCGGTGCGTTCGTCCAGTCAGGTCAGTTGGTACAGCTGAGATTACTGTTGTTCCAGTTTCCCCCGCCATCGGTGCAGTTCTGCCGGTCCTGCACGCACTGCGCGTAGCCGGCGATGCCGTTCGCGAAGCATCCCGTTCCGTAGCCTCCGTTCGGAAACGGAGTGTTCGGATCCTTGGCGGTCCGGAAGCAGCGCAGGTGAAACGGATTAAGGCTGCCATAACCAAGGTAGGGTGCATATATCACCACGACATAATGGGCGTTGGGCTTCAGGCCACTGAAAGTCCAGTTCCCTTCCAGAACTGCCTAGGTTCCATTCAACTCGCCAATCCAATGGCCCCAGACGACGGTTCCCGCCTTCGCATCATTGCCCATTACGGCGACATGGACCAGTTTCGGGGTGTCGGGAGAAACCGTGTATTGTCCGCTGAAGTCGTAATCATGGGCTATGTCTAGCCGAACGTTACGCTGTTATGCGTGATACTGCTGGTCTGCAAGAGGCAGGGGAAGCTACAACCGATCTTTTGCTCTGTCCAGCGCGTCGTGCGGATATCTCCGGCTGTGCCCGCGCCAGAAGCCGCCGCCGCCATGGCTGGCGTAGCCATCACCGTTGCCACCAGCGCGGCGGCGGCCAGTTTCGCGGAGGGAAGGAAGACCGGTAACCGGCGAACGGCGGGAAGGAACGAAAAGGACATGGGCGGGGCCTCCTGCACTTCATTGAGAGGCCCCCTTGAGAGATTGTCATCAAGCCTGAACCCAAGACACATAACAGTCAAGCAACAGCGTCGGGCGGTGACGCCAGCCCATGACGTGTCCGATCTGGTGTCTCCCTGAGGAGGTGCCGAGATGAACTGGACACCGTGGCTTCGGGAGCGCAGGATGAAGACGTTCGAGGATGTGCCGGAACGCCTCGAGACGCCGCAGCGTTGCCGGGGATGGCGGCGCGACGCTTCTGGCGTGGGTTCGACCGTCCGCGCGGGAAGGCTTCGGCTGGGTGAAGACAGTGGCGGGCTTCT
This sequence comes from Rhodospirillaceae bacterium, assembly GCA_026709535.1. GTDB lineage: Bacteria > Pseudomonadota > Alphaproteobacteria > Bin65 > Bin65 > Bin65. The sequence continues at coordinate 59,862 of JAPOST010000161.1, read as the reverse complement.
CGAAGACCCGGTATCACGGCCTGGCCCGAGTGGACTGACAGTTCACCCTGACGCTGACCTGATCTGCCTGCCGAAGCTCCTCAAGGCTGCCGAAACCCGGCGCAGAGCGACTGTCGGATGCTCCCTCACGTCGGTACCGCAGGACCGAACCGCGGCACTGCATCCAACGACTTGTTTCCTTCGAACAAATCAGGCTGACCAGCACGATCACACCAAAAGGCGCCTGCAAAATCTACCCCTCACTCCGTTCTTCCGAAGCCTGATAGGCTGGTTCGGCATCCTGCTCGGGCGATTTCGTATGGCTCTGTCACATCGCAGGACCGGCGTGAGTGATGCTATGTCCAACCGACATCTATCACACCGGAAATTCTCGCCATGTATCTTGCTTCCCAACGACACGAGACTGAAGACATCCAGGCGGCTCAGGAATTTTTCCACAGCCGAGGCTGGACCGATGGCCTGCCGGTTATCCCTGCTTCCGAAGAAGCAGTTCAAGCATGCTTGAAATGGGTGATGATGCCGCCGGACCAGTTGGTTGGCGTCGAACCGGTTCGGGAACGCCCAATCACGGTGGAGAAACTGGCGGTCAACGCCGTTATGGCCGGATGTCTGCCAATGCATTTTCCGGTTGTTGTCGCTGCCGTCACGGCCATGCTGCGCGAGGATTTTCTGCTGCATGGCACAACGGCCAGCACCGGCGGTTCAGCCATCTTGCTCGTCGTCAATGGCCCAATCAGGCAGGAAATCGGCATGTCCGGCTCGTTCAACGCTTTGAGCTCCAGCGACCGAGCTTCGACCGTCATCGGGCGCGCGCTGCGTCTCATTCTGATCAACCTGTTGGATGTCCGGCCCGGCGATGTCGATCGCTCTACCCTCGGCCATCCCGGGAAAATCAGCTACTGCATCGCGGAAGACGAACAAAACTCTTGTTGGCGCTCCTTGGCTGCAGAACGAGGCGTACCGGATGGATTCTCTGCTGTCACGGTCTTCGCCGCCGGTGCACCTCGGCAATTCATGAACGAGTGGACAACGAACCCGGAAGATATTTGTGAAACCTTCGCGGCCGAAATGCGCGCAAATATGCGTCACTATTCGATCTGGCCGGGCAACTACGCCATCGTCGTGCCGCCACAGCTGCGTAATCATTTCAACACAGCTGGCTGGAGCAAAACCGACATCCGCAACCAAGTGTTCAGACGGGCGCGAGTGCGTCGCGCCGAATGGTCCGACGTCGGCAAAGGCAGCGTTGTCGGCGATCGCGGTGATCGGGTGTATACGGCATTACGCAATCCTGACGATCTGCTGGTTATCGCTGCTGGCGGGCCTGCAGGCGGTTTCGGCGCCGTCATTCCTCCTTGGCTGGGCGCAAAGAGCCAAGCTGTGACGGTGGCTATCGGCGCCTGCCTGGATTGTGCGGGTTAATGGCTGTTAGGTGTCCTTGCTGCCAACACCCACTGCACGGACATCAACTGTGGCGACGCTTTCCGCGAAGACAGTTTCAGCATCTGCAATATTATCTGTCGCAGTCGCTGCCAGGAAGCGGCAGCCCATTGCTCCGGAAAATACCCCAATAATCACGCGCTCGATTGAGACTGTCATATGGCTTGCGCAAGCGAGTGCTGAGGGCCCACAACCCGATCTGCCAGGCAGCCTTGCTAGTAGGCTGCAAACTGGCGGTAGGCCTTTTTGGGGTAATGGGCTTTTCAAAGTCGCGTCTCAGGAACGAATGCTTGATACAACTGTGCCTATCCGGTTGTCACATACACCCACCAGGGATAGTTCATGAACGGCATCAATCATCGGGTTGGCACCCAACATCTGGTAGCTGTGTGCGCTGACCGGATAGGCATGGATACAACATTGAGCGAGTATCCGGGCTCCTAGAAGGGTGATACGTCGGGTCGCGGCCCAGGCATCAACTGCAACGGCCATTTCGGCAGGCCGCTTCTGATCGAGGAAAGGCGATCTGTCTGGTGCCCGGCATCGCTTACCAAGACCAGAGGGAATTGTTCGTGCTGCGAACCGAGCTGACCGGCGGTACTTGGTTCGGGCTCAAGGCGATGAGTGCGTTGACGGTAAAAACAGTCAGCCTCCTGATCTCTATCCAGATCCTGAACATCAGCCGTGTGCACTCACAGGGTGATCAGTTAGCGCCTCCGCCGTCATGAAGCCTGTCGTTCTGTGATCGAATTCCGGTCATCCGCAAGAACGGCCAGAGCCGCCCGGTTTATCTGGTCGGCCAACCCGATGCAGACGACGCCGGGTTCTGCGCCAGCTGGCGCGTCAGCGATTTCTCCGCGCCGGCCCACGACCTGAATCTGCGCCAACCCCCCTTCTGGACGAGGCACAAACCCTTTCGCTCTCAGCAGACCGGTTGTCGCATCGGCGCACACTGTAACTGCCTGATCGGGTCTCACCCCGGGCGCTGTAACAAACGCAAGCGTTTCATAACCGTCAGCGTGGTACCGATCAGCCACCTCAACGCCGTGCTTCCCGTCTCTCCATATCGTACCAAACACCACATCGAAGGGCACCCTGGCGTACATCGAGCGCACGATTCTCGCCTCGCCCGACGTTCCGTTGAGCCACCTCCGGACAATGTCATCGTCCTCGATCAGGTCTGTTTTATTCAGCAAGACCATGTCGGCTTGAGCCAACTGTCCGCGGATGGTGCCGCCGATATACTTGTCTGCCGCTTGTGCCCGTATTGTTTCACCGTCGGCAAGAACCACAACGCCGTCCAGCTTGTATGTCGGCACCAGACCGACAGTACCAGCGATCGCGCCAGGAAAAGACACGCCGCTGGCTTCGAGAAGAACCATATCTGGCCGCGGCCGCAGAGTGGCAAGCATGGCCATGGAGGAAACAAGGTCTTCACCGTAGCTGCAGCAAACGCAGCCTCCGGCGAGACTGATGATCTGATCGTCTTCGGCCTCGATCAGATCTTCGTCAATCGGTAGCGCACCAAATTCGTTTACCATGACCGCCAGGCGCCGCCCATTGGCGTGGCGCAACAGATGATTGACCAATGTCGTCTTGCCGGCGCCCAGATAACCGCCGATGATCGTGATCGGTAGAGGCATCGTATCTCTCAATGCTAGATGGCGGCAGCCTCGAAGATGCGGCCGCCCTGGACTGTCCCCCAGACCCTGACATCTTTCAGGTTCTCGCCGCCAACTGCTTCCGGATCGTCTTCCAGCACTGCCAGATCGGCTCGTTTGCCGGTCTCGACGGAGCCGATTTCCGCATCCAGCTTCAGCGTATAGGCCGCGCCGATGGTAATGGTCCGCAAGGCGTCTTTCACGCTGATTCTTTCATGTTCTCCTAAGACCCGACCCGACGCCGTTCGCCGATTCACGGCGCACCAGGCGGTGAACAGCGGCCCGAGCGGCGTCACTGGTGCATCCGAATGGATCGCAAGCGGCACACCCATCCGTAGCGCTGTGGCGCAAGCATTCATGCGCTCGGCGCGGTCGGGGCCTACCGTGATGCTGTAGTGCTGATCGCCCCAATAGAAGTGGTGGTTTGGAAACAGGTTCACGCACATGCCGACCGTCTTGATGCGCCGATACTGTGCGGCATCTGCCAGCTGACAGTGCTGCAGTGTGAACCGGTGATCAGGACCAGGATGCTTGCGCAACGAGGTTTCCATACAATCCAGTGCCAGTTCGGTAGCTTCGTCGCCATTTGTATGAGTATGCACCTGAATGCCCGCAGCCAAGGCCCGTTCGTAAATTTCCTGCAGATGCTCGGGTGGGACGTACCATAGCCCTTCTGCGGCACCGTTGTAGTAGCCCGGCCAGCGGAGGCGCGCCGAAAAACCCTGAATCGATCCATCCAGCACAACCTTGATGATACCGAGACGGAGGTTCTGCTGACTGCGTTTTTCCAATTCCAGCACTCTGTCGATCAATTCGGCTGGTGTCAGGCCATAGAACCGGCGTAGCGAGACGATTCGGGCCGGATAATCCGGCTCAGCCGTCACCCGAACCATCATGTCAACGGCGCCATCAGGCAGCATGTTGGCCAAGTCCGCCGCTGTCGTCACCCCGGTCCGCACGCACAAACGCGCGAACCGGCGCAATCCCGGTTCATCACAGGCCAGCAGGTCGCGATCGAAGCCGGTATGGATGCCCAGTGGCGCCATGGCGTCAGGGCCCTTCATTTCGCCAGTTGGCAGACCTTCATCGTCCAGCGGAATCCCCGGATGGTTGATGCCAGGTTTCAGAAGGCCAGCCAGTTGCAGCGCCTTGGTATTGACGTTCAGAATGTGACCGGAGGCATTCAGGATCCCGATGGCCCGTTCCGTTGAAACTCGGTCCAGATCGTTACGATTGATCCGCCGACCGCCATAATAGATGGCGTCCAGCGACCAGCCGGCCAATGGCGTGGTCGGCTCGTCAAGCCTGGCGGCCGCCTGAGTCAAGCGCTCTATGATCTCGTCAACTGACTTCAGGCCCGGCCACACCTTTCCGTCTGGATCCATGCGGTCGAAGTAACCACAATAGACATACTCCCACAGGGAGCCCTCCATCGTGTGGCTATGGCCTTCGACCAACCCCGGCATCAAGACCTTGTCGGCGAAGCGATCGTCCAGCATGTAGTCGCCCCAACCCTGCATTTCCTCCAGCGCGCCGGCGCTCAGGATCCGTCCGTCACGCACGGCGACATGGGTAGCGTAGGGGCGCGCCGGGTTCATGGTGATGATCTTCCGGGCGGAGTAGATGGTGGTCACTGACAAATCACTCTCAGTTGCATCGATTGATTGACGCAAGGACGCTGCGCCGATGAAGAAGGTGGTCAACGTCTCTGCGCTGTCGAGGTATACAAGGTTGGTGCGGGATGGACACCCGGCTGATAGCAGTAATTGATTGCGCAATGGCGAGCGCATCACGACGTGGTCGGCCGGTGGACCCGGTCTCGGCGGTCCCGGTTTCAACACTCCTGCCAAAGACTGCTGCGCTCCGCCAGCGCCTCCCGACCACGAAAGCTGCTTGACAGGAACAAACGATTCCATCGGGTCGCTCCGACGCGCAGCCATTCTCGGCGTTGTCGACCGCGACTACCTCCCGGCTTGCGCTGATAGCTGAGAGACTCTGACGCTCAGGCAGTGTCTCTTCAACCAGGACCCTTCGTGTCATCCTCTCCCGCAACTGACCTGCATTCCGGCTCCCCGAACGCGAATGCCGCCAATTCGTCAAAAACGACTGTGTCGTTTATCACGCGGGGTACCTTGTTCTGACCTCCCAACTTGCCTCGACTTTTCATCCAGGCGGCAAAGAAACCGGGCGGCTTGGCGAACACCACTGGTGCCAGCATTCCGTAGCCGCCAGATCGGTGCGCGGCATAATCCGCGTTACCTTCCGCCAGATTGCCATCGATCGCTCTCCCAATCGCCTCGACGACGGTTTCTGCCGGAATGCCGGAAGCAAATTCAATCAAGTAGCGATGCCCGCCCAGCGGTCGGTCGGCCGTCGGAAATACTGCGCCCATGGCATAGTCTGTCACCCGGAGGCCGGCCGTCTCCGCGGCGTGGATAACAGCCCTGTCGATTTCGTCACCGATCAGGTGTTCCCCGAAAGCCGACATCATGTAACTGGTCCGACCGGAGACGAGCAACCGCGGCGGATCCCGTTCGACAATCCGTACTGTATCACCGATCAACCAGCCCCACAATCCGGCGCAGGTCGACAATACGATTGCGTAGTCGATCCCCGGTTCCACATTGCCAATCCAGTGGCGCGTCGGCGTTGCACTGCCCAAGTCATCCAATGGAATAAACTCAAAAAAAAGGCCTGTATCCAGATTGAGCCGCATGCCTTGACCAAAGCCTCGGTCGCTGCTCGCGATGAACCCTTCGCTGGCCGCGTAAGCCTCGCGGTAATCAACGTCCCGGCCACGGACCCAAGTATCGAATTGCGGCTTGTAGGGGTCGAAGCGCACACCACCATGGACGACGAGGTCGAGATTGGGCCATATACGGGTCACGTCGCGATCAACCTCCGGGCGAAAGTCCGCCAATTTGTCAAACAACAACAACAACCAACTTGGTGTGCCGGCAATCGACCTGATGTCCTTGTTCACACTTCCTCTGGCCATCAGGTTGATCTTGCGTTCCCAATCCGCTTCCAGCGCTAGTTCCTGCGGTGGATAGATGCGCGGGCGCACCCATGCAGGCATGGTCGCAGCGGCAATGCCGGAGAGGTCGCCGGCGCGAATGCCCGGCGCCAAGGTTGTCAAATCTGTGCTGCCACCCAGCATGAAGTTCAAGCCGCCAAAAACCCTGCTGTCCGGCTTTGCAGCCAGATGATGGGCATACATGTCCAGTACCGCTTGCTTGTTCGACTGGATCATTGCTTGAGTCACGGGAATGTACTTGGTCACGTCGCGGGTGGTGCCGCTGGTCACGGCATACCAGACAACCGGACCGGGCCAGCCAGTGTCTGTCAGATCTGGAAAGCGGTCTTTCCATATATCATCCTGATACGCATCGTAATCTCGGATCGGCACGGCGGACTGGAAATCCCCAACCGATCGAATGATGTCAAAACGGTGCGTCTTGCCGAAGACGGTTCGTCGCGCCGCGTGCACCAGCTTCAGCAACTGGTTCCGTTGCGTCTCGACAGGCGACATGGCGGCTAGTTGTTGGCGACGTCGGCGGGCCCATAGCCGGAGGAATGGCGTCCCGTCAATCATGCGCCGAATATAAAGCGGGAGTTCATCAGCCGTAGATCTGGCGCAGGATTTCGATCACCTGTTCGTGTTGAGTGCAGAACTGATCAGCGTTGTGCCGTGTAGCTCGTGGTGCCTCATGCTCAAACTGGATGACGGTGCCGATTCCGGCTTCTCGTGCAGCGGCCACATCGCCTGCACGGTCACCGATCATCGTTGACAGAGCCGGATCAACACCCGTGATCATTGCCGCGCGCCGGACCATCCCGGCGCCTGGCTTGCGCCACCATGAATCCCGAACCCAGGTCCAGTTCAGGTCTGTCGCCGCAATTTCGGCCAGTGCCGGCGGATACCAGGGCGAATGCTCGACATGGGCAATCCCCACGCCTTCGTTGGCAAATTGGTCATGGATCCAACACATCAGGCCATGAAAATCCGCTTGGGAGTAGAGGCCAAGCGCCACGCCGGACTGGTTGGTCACGATAATGATCGGCAAATTAAGCTGGACAGCCGTCCGGCACAGGTCAAAAATCCCAGGGATGAAATCGATCTGGTCTGGGTGGTGAACATAGCCGGTATCGACATTCACAACCCCGTCCCTGTCGAGGAACAGACCAGCACGTGGGGCAAAACAATCGATCAAGCGTCTCTCAAACCAGTTGCCCCGGGCAGCCCGTCCGGTTCACCGGCACAATTCGCTTCGTGGAGGCAGTCGATCGCAACAGGCCGCCAGCGGCGAGGTCGCATTTAGCGGTCTTTTGCAACGTCTCCATGGCGCGCGCTTCGAGCTGACGCACCCGCTCCTTGCTGACGCCCATCTCGTCGCCCAGTTCTCGCAACAACAATTTCCCGTCGCCCAGGTGGCGCCCTTCGATGATGCGCCGCTCTCGGTCTGGAAGGTTCGCTAGTGCGGATTTCAGCCAGGCCCGTTTCTGCAGTCGCTCATCTGTTTCCATGAGCGTATCTTCCGGCGTAGGTCCCTCATCGGCGATCAGGTCCTTCAGGACCAGATCGCCGGACGGACCGATCACGGCATCCAGAGACTGGTCAAAGGCGTTCATGCGCATCGACATTCGGTCTACCGCCGCCAAAGATACGCCGAATCGCTGAGCAAGTTCGGCCTTGGTCTCTGCATCGGGCGGAGGGGTTTCCGGGTCATCCGCCATCTTGCGTAGCGTGAACATGAGCGACTTCTGACGTGATGAGGTGACGGAGCGGACCGCCGACATGTTACGCAGGACGAATTCCTGCATGGTGCTGCGGATCCACCATTGAGCGTAAGTCGCAAACCGGACTTCACGATCCGTATCGAAACGGTTGGCTGCCTCCATCAGACCAACGAAGCCTTCCTGCACCAGATCGGCAAGGGATAGTGCGCCCGTACGGTAGCGGGTCGCGAGTTTCAACACCAAGGGACGGTGCGAGTCGATCAGCCGGTCCAATGCAGTGCTGTCTCGATGTCGGGTCCAGCGTTTCAGGATGTTGCGTTCTTCTTCTTCGGACAGAAAACGAACCGGGCTTCGTGAAACCACAGACATATGACGCTCCGATCGGCCTTGGCTTGCCGCGCTGGGGTAACTGCAAAAGTATTACGCTGGCCGACGCCGAACGGATCACTGTTGCCCCCGCCTTCAACACAGCCGGCGGCCGCCCTCTGCGCCATCAATTACCGAAAAGAGCTGACGGTCTCCGCGCTGCGCTCCATGAAGAAACGTCCCTGGATCTTCTCGAACGCAACAAGGTCTCAAATCACGATGCTCCGCCGAAGGTAGCACAGCCGCAACGTTCGGATCTTTTTCGTATGAGATTCGCACTTTAAAAATGGGCAATCCAAAAACGCGGCACTGGCGTATCTCTTGGAAGACCGCAGAAAGAATTTCATGTTCGACGGCATCGCAGCTATTCCCCATCGCCAGCCAGCTATCCGACGCGGGCGGAGACGGATAGCCGTCATAGGCGGAGGCATCGCAGGGTTGTCCGCAGCCTGGATGGCGGATCACCAAGCCGATGTAACCTTGTTCGAGGCCGGCGCGACCGTGGGCGGACACGCCCGAACCGTCACCGTGCCAGACGTTGGTTCAGGCGGCGCACCTCTGGCGGTCGACACAGGCTTCATGGTCTTTAACCGTCGTACCTATCCAAACCTTACTCGCCTCTTCGATATCCTGGATGTCGCTGTCCAGCCGAGCGACATGTCGTTTAGCGTGTCGCTGGAATGGGCCGACGTCGAATACGCATGCTCGCGCCATTGGCGACAGTTGTTCGCCCAGCACAGGAATTTGATCCGACCGTCCTATCTCGGCATGCTTCGCGACCTGCTTCGGTTCTATCGTAGCCTCCGGGAGGATACCGCCGCCCGACGACTGGGCGAGGTGACCCTGGGCGCGTATCTGGTGGCCGGCAGCTACGGTCGGCCCGTCATCGACTGGCATATCCTGCCTATGGCGGCGGCAATTTGGTCCAGTTCGCCCCGGTCTATCCTGGGTTTTCCAGCAAAAACGCTTGGCAATTTTTTCCGGAATCACGGTCTGCTCGACCTCAAAGGTCGACCTCAATGGCTCACTGTTGCAGGCAAGAGCCGGTGCTATGTCGAAGCCATTCTCAACCAGTTCTCGGGCACTGTACGTCTTCAAACGCCCATCCGGTCGTTGCGCCGCGATGCCGAGGGCGTCACGGTTCTTCCGGCAGCGGGCGACGCGCAGGTCTTTGACGACGCGATTCTGGCGGTTCACGCGGATGTTGCGCTGCAACTGCTTAGCGATGCGGATGCGGATGAAACAGCAATTCTGGGTGCTTTCCCCTTCGAGACAAACCGGACCTTCTTGCATACCGACTCGTCGCTGATGCCCCGACGCAAGGCCGTCTGGTCTAGTTGGAACGTCGTTGATCGTCGCAGTTGGGCAGAGACGGATCGGCAGGATCAGCCAACGTCGGTGACCTACTGGCTGAACCGTCTCCAGGGTATCGAGAAGTCACAGGATATCTTTGTGTCCCTCAACCCGCCCTCACCACCGCGCGAGGAATGCACCGTTGATGAAATCGACTTTCGCCATCCACAGTTCGATCAGGCAGCCGTCGCTGCTCAGGAGCGGCTTCCCTTGATCCAAGGCCGCCGGCATGTGTGGTTCGCTGGCGCATGGTGCGGCTATGGCTTTCATGAAGACGGCCTGAACGCGGGTCTTGCTGTTGTCAAGAGCATGGGATTTCGGGCGCCTTTTGACGGCGATCGGACCCGACCAGTCGACTCGGCATCGACCGCATGATTTCGGCATTGTATCACTGCCGTGTCACGCACAGACGCAAGCACGGTCCCGCCCACAAGTTGGCCTATCGGGTTACCTATTGCCTGCTCGACATTGATGAGTTGCCAATTCTCGACCGCCGCTTGCGCTTGTTCGGCGTCGATCGATCACGCCCCTTTTCAGTACGTCGCCGCGACCACGGCCATCGAGATGAGACTCCCTTGCGCCAGTGGGCGGAAGACCGGCTTGACCAAGCCGGCCTTGCGGAATTCGGCGCGCGTCTCTACCTGTTATGCCTTCCCAGGATGTTGGGTTATGCGTTCAATCCGCTTTCGGTATGGTATTGCGCCGATGCAGACGGGCGGATTGGGGCAATCATTTATGAAGTGCATAATACCTTCGGCGGGCGGCACGCCTATGTGATCCCCGTTGAAGTGTCAGGCGGGCAGGACAGGTTTGCACCGCACCACGCCGACAAGGAGTTTTACGTGTCACCGTTTATCGGAATGGCGGCGCGCTACGAGTTCCGATTGTCGGCTCCGGCAGACCGGATTGCCGTGACTATTCGCGAAACCGGCCCGGACGGTGCCAACCTGATGGTCGCGACCCTTTCGGGCAAGCGTGCGGATTTGAACGACCGTGCCCTGCTAGGCATGTTCTTGCGCCAGCCGTTGATGACATTGAAGGTAACCTTGGGGATCTACTGGGAGGCCCTCAAACTTTGGATCAAGGGCGCACCGTTTCGCTCGCGCAAGCGCTTGTCCCTTCGCGAACGCGCTGGCCGGTTTGGTAGACAGGACCATGACACACGCAAGTTCTGAATCCATTCCTTTCGGCGCACGGCGCGCCTTCACGGCATGGTTGCGCGGCAAGATCCGCTACGGCACCTTTGCGGTAGAATGGCCTGACGGACGCCTGAGTCGCCTGATCGGGACCGAGCCCGGCCCGGACGCTTATCTGAAAGTCCACCGCTGGCGATCGGTGCGCCGACTGCTGTTCGGTGGCGCATTGGGCCTCGCCGAAGCCTATTTGGATGGTGATTGGGACAGCCCCGACCTGGCGGCTGCCATTGAATTGGGTGCTCTCCACCAAGAGCCCTCGAAAGACTGGACGTTGCTCCAGACTTGGTCCCGATTCACAGCAAAGCTGCAGCATCGGCGGAGACAGAACACGCCGACAGGCAGCAGACGAAACATCGCGGCTCATTACGATTTGGGTAACGCATTCTACGAGGCGTGGCTGGATCCTACGATGACCTATTCATCCGCCGTTTTTGAAGGTGCAGATGAGCCGTTGGAGGCTGGTCAAGAAAACAAGTACCGCCGCCTGCTGGACATCACTGGCGCCCAGGAGGGTGACCGCGTCCTTGAAATCGGCTGCGGTTGGGGCGGGTTTGCAGCCGTCGCCGCCCGAGAGCGCGGCGTGAACGTCACGGCGTTGACCATTTCGAAGGAGCAACATGACTATGCGGCCGCGCGCGTCCAGAAGGAAAGCCTTGGCGACAAGGTCGATGTCCAGTTCCGGGACTATCGCGATGTGGCGGAGAAGTACGACCACGTCACCTCGATCGAAATGTTCGAAGCGGTCGGTGAGAAATACTGGTCGCCCTATTTTGACAAGATACGTGATGTCTTGGCGCCAGGCGGTCGAGCCGCCCTTCAGATCATCACGATTGATGACATGCTGTTCCCGCGCTATCGGCAATCGGTGGATTTCATTCAACGCCACGTGTTTCCAGGCGGCATGCTGCCGAGCCGCACGGCATTGGCAGAGCAGTTCCGCAAGGCCGGCCTAAAGGTTACTGGCGATGACGGCTTTGGCCAGCACTACGCCCGCACGCTTTCAGAATGGCGCCAGCGGTTCTTGACAGCATGGCCGAAACTGACCAGCCAAGGTTTCGACGAACGGTTCAAGCGCCTGTGGACACTTTATCTCGCTTACTGCGAAGGTGGATTCCGAGCGGGCAATATCGACGTCCGACAAATCGGGTTGCTGCGGGTTTGAGCAGCATCAGGTCGGGGTGATCCGAATCGGCCGAGCGAACGTAAAATCTAGACAGTTCTGAAACCAGCACGCGATCAAGATCTTGACCCTGACACACTCCACAACCACGCTTCTGACCCGTGCACCCGACGCTGACGGAGCGGGCGCCAATACCAGTTTGTCCGGGGGGCTGGACACGTTCAAATATTTCAACCGGCGGATAGAAGGCTCGGGTCTCTTCCACGACCGATTCGGCCGTAAGCGTCTCGGCTTTAACATGACGATGCACGGTCGCTGGGAGGGCGACGTATTCTGCCTTGCAGAAGATTTCCGATATGACGACGGACGGGTTGAAGAACGGGAATGGCGCATTCGACGACAATCTCATGATCGGATGGTTGCAACCGCTAAAGATGTCATCGGCACTGCGAAAGCAGAAACGCTGCAGAATGAAGTTCGGTGGCGCTATCGCATAGCTGTGGCTATCGGACCCAGAAAAATCGTATTGTCGTTTGATGACCGCTTGTATCTGCGACCGAGCGGCGAATTGCTGAACGTTTCTCAGGCCCGCAAGTTCGGCATTCTGGTGGGCCGCGTGACGGCAGTGTTCAGACCGACTTAGCTCCTCGGTCCGGTCGCGTGATGCGGCGGATGATCCGAAAATACAGCCAATACGGCAGCAGACGAAGCAGCTTGAGTTGCCACGTGAAGCGCTTGGGAAAAGTAATCTCGAAAGAACTGCTTCTCAGACCGGCAATAAAGGCATCTACGGCGCGTTCGATTGTCATCAGATGCGGCATGGGAAAGTCGTTTTGCGCCGTCATCGGCGTGTCGATAAACCCCGGATTGACAATCTGCACCATGATTCCCGCCGGGGCCATTTCGAGTCGCAGCGTTTCCGCCAGATGAATCAGGGCGGCCTTGGAAGCTCCGTAGGCCGCAGCCTTGGGCAGACCCCGATAGCCAGAGACAGAGCCTACGAGTACAATGCGGCCGTCACCCCGCGCAATCATGTCTGGCAACACGTGTTCAAGGACCCGCGCGGCGCCCATCAGGTTGACCTCAATGTGCTGCCGGAACAGGGCAGCAGAAAACTTCCGCACATCCACAGGTGAGAACAGGCCGGCATTGAACACCAACAGGTCGGGAGGACCCTGCAGGGTCTGGCGCGCCGCTGCCCATGCTTCAGTGATTGATGCTTCGTCTGTCACATCGGCTGTCACGGCTGTCATGCGATCTGATGACGCCTCGGCGGCAAGATCTTCAAGTTTTCCAGTTTGCCGAGCCGAGACGACAACACGGCAACCGTTCGCGGCCAGGCGCCGCGCCAGTTCGGCGCCGATGCCGGTACTGGCCCCGACAATCCAAGCCGTTTGGAACCCGAGTGCGAGCAAGATCAGAGTCGGACGAAGGGATTAATCAGCCGGCCCAGCGGGCTGGTCAGTCGGATGTCTTTCTCGAAGACCGTCAGGACAATGCAATGCTCGTCATTGTCTGCAACTGGTTGGTGATTCACCATTGGATCGGCGACCTGAAAATCGCCACGCGCATATCGATCCCGGCCATCAGTATATCCGCCAGTCAGACAAACGGTGATTTCCAGCCCTTCATGGGTATGCTGTGGCACCGTTTTGCCGGCCTTGATACGGAACAGCCGGACTTCGTAATTGTCCAGATCGCAGTCCAGCACGGTTGACTCGATGACCGGACCCCTGCGCTGCCACGCGATGGTATCTGTCTTGCCGTCCAGCGTTGCCCGAATCGCCGGCGGCAATGCAGACTTCCGGATTTCATCTCGCATTGAGATGTCTGGACCAGCATCGATCTCGGTATCCGGGATGCGGTTGTCCATTTCGCCAACCAGAGCCATGACCCGGTCGAGCGCGTTTTCAGACATTTTGACTGGTTCCAGCGAGGCCAGCATCACACCGCCGACAGCTTCGATATCAGCGATCTCGGCCAGGCTTTCGGGACAAAGCTCAGCATGCGTTGCTACCGCGATGGCAAGCGGCTGTGCAAGGGCGCCGGTAGCATAATCCACCAAGATATCGTGAGGCGGGCGGTGGTGGATCATTAGCTGTTCTCCTCCATGCCTTGTTTCTCTATCAACATCCTCAGGCGGCCAAGTGCCAGCCGAATGCGAGATTTGACGGTACCCAGCGGCAAATCGAGATCTTCCGCAATCGCCGAGTGGGGTTTGTCTTGGTAGAAGGCCTTCTCCACAACCTCGATCTGCTCGGTGGAAAGGTGCGCCACAAATTGATGCAGCAGTGCTTTTTTTTGGTGCGCTTCGACCGTGTCGAAAGGGCTCGTGGGTTGCGGTTGACTGGATACATACAGTTCAGGATCAAGGGTCGGACGGCTCTCTCTGCGAAGTCGATCGATCCGCTTGTTCCGGGCAATCGTGAAGATCCATGTCGACGCCGACGCCTTCACGGGATCGTAGCTTGATGCGCGACGCCAGACCTGAACCATGGTCTCTTGCGCAAGTTCTTCGGCAACCGCGCCATCCGCCCCGCCCTTGAGCATAAAGGCCTTGATCCGCGGCGCAAATTCGCTGAACAAATTCGCGAACGCCTGATCGTCGCGATGTTGTGCGACCGCGATCAGCAAGCGTTCGGCGTCAGGGCTGGTCACGCTTCGTCGCCATCCCTGGCGCGCCGCATCCCCGCGCAATGGCAGTGGTCGAACGGATGACCTGCGGTAGAACAGCTTTGCGGAACAATTTAGCGTTTGCAGGGTCGCCATGATGTCGCCGATTCTTGTATGCGTCTGCAATGGTACGCAGGCTGGCCCGATCTGGATCACAAGGCGCCGCCGGAAATTCGAGAGCCGGAAACCTCTGCACGGCGCAGTCGCTCGTCGATCGTCCGTACATCAGCCGTCGATACCAACGTCCCTATTTCACGAAACTGGGAAGCCAGAGCGAGAGCGCCGGCAGCCCTACGATAAGGGCAAGGCGAAACAAATCGGCAATCCAGTAAGCGGTCACGCCCCGGAAGATCGTTGTAGTCCGCACATCCTGAAGAACTCCGCGAAGTACGAACACATTCAGACCCACCGGAGGCGTAATCAGACTGATCTCCGTGATGATCACCACCACGATCCCATACCATACCGCGACTTCTACTTCCGTCATCTCGAAACCCGGCGCGAGGCTTTTGATCAGCGGGAAGAATATCGGTACTGTCAGCAAGATCATCGACAGGCTTTCGAAAACGCAGCCCAGCAGCACGTAAATGATCAGGATCGCGATCACAACCAGCCAGGGTGAATCCTTGAAATTGTTGGCCATGCCCAGCAGCGCAGGCGGGAAATCGGTGTAATTGATGAAGTTGGCAAATATGAGCGCACCGATCAGGATCATGAACAACATCGCCGTCGTCAGAGCGCTCTCCAGCAGCACTTCGTAGAAGACCCGCAAATTCATTGAACGCCGGGCCAGCGCGAAAAGGAAGGCGCCGAAGGCGCCGATGCCGGCCGCCTCGGTAGGGCTGAAGACGCCGCCGTAAATGCCACCCATCACGAAGACGAAGAGCAAGATCACACCCCATACGCCCCGCAGGGCGCGCATCCGGTCCGGCCAGGCGGTTCGTTCACCCGGTGGTCCCAAATGTGGCCAGATGGTGATGACTACACGAACCGCAATCAAATAACCGAGTATGCCGATGACGCCAGGAATGACACCGGCTGCGAACAGCTTGCCAATGCTCGTCTGGGTCAGGATCCCATAGATGACCAGTAGAACGCTGGGCGGGATAAGAATGCCCAGCGTGCCGCCAGCGGCGATGGCGCCTGCCGCCAAGCCGTCGTCATAGCCGTAGCGCCGCATCGAAGGCATCGCGACTTTGGCCATTGTCGCCGCCGTCGCCAGAGAACTGCCGCACACGGCGCTGAACCCGCCGCAAGCCACGATCGTTGCCATTGCAAGCCCGCCCTTGCGATGGCCCAGGAACGCGTTCGACGCGGTGTAGAGTTCCTCGGACAATCGAGCCCGCGTCACGAAATTGCCCATCAAGATGAAAAGCGGTACCACCGACAACTCATAATTGATGGCAGAAGTGAAAGCGGTCTCCCCGACATTGGCCAGCGCTGCGTACCAGCCTTGCACCAGTGACATCCCGACGAAACCGACGAGCAACATCGAGATCGCGATCGGCACCCGAAGGAACGATAATGTCAGAAGAACGGCAAACCCAATCAGCGCCGTCGTCACGAGGCACCCGGTCCTGCATCAGAGGCATGTTTCCGCTCGCCGATCGAATACGCCACAACATTGGCGATCAGCGCGACGGCTGCCACCACGGACAACACAGCCATCATCAGGCTGAACGGCGCCAACGGAATGAACAACTCGTCTGTCACATCCTCATATTCCACATGATCCAGGTGTCTGGCCCATAGCCGCCAAGCCATGAACAGCATCGTTGCCGCGCTGAGCAGGTTGACGAAGATCCCCTGTGCCGAGCGCCACCATCCGTTTACGAAAGTATCCAGAAGGTCGATCGTTACGTTATCTTCACGGAAACATACCAGTGGCAGGGCGCAGAAAATCAGCGCCGGCATGGTGAAGGAAATCAGTTCCGCCGATGCTGGCAACGGGCTGTTGAACAGATAGCGGCCGGCGACGTCGATGAATGTTCCAGCCATCATGGCAAAAAGAAACAAACACGAAAGAACCGCCAGTACCCGGCTAGGCCACCGGCCCAGCACGGATACCAGCAGACTTCTGTCGCGCGCCTTGTCCGGCTGCGCGTCCCGGGCCATCAGCTATTTCTTCTGAACCTTGCCCAGTTCGCCGTGGAAGTATTTCAGGACCTCGGCGCCGTCTATGCCGTCCTTCTTCATGTCGGCAACGTACTGCGCTTCCAACTTGGCCTTGATCTGCCTGACAGATGCCATGATTTCGTCCGAAGCCTTTGCAAAGGTATGACCGGCTTTCTTTGCGGCCGCCAGGCCATCGGCGTCGTTCTGATCCCAGACCTTGCCCGCCCGCAAGGCAAAGGCTTCGCCGGAGGTGGCGTCGATCGTATTTTTGTCTGCAGCGCTCAGCGCGTCATACTTCTTTTTGCTGATGAAGGTGTAGAAGCCGGAACTGTACAGGCCACCCGGGATTTCCGTGTGGAACTTTACCAGGTTGACAATCCTGAAGCCGACCAGGGCTTCGTACGGAAAGGTGACTCCGTCGACAACACCGGTGGACAGCAGTTCGTATGATTTTGGCGCTGGCTGGCGGATCGAGACACCGCCCCAAGTCTGAACAATCAGCCGCGGCACTGGCCCCCCGGTCCTGATTTTCTGGCCTTTCATGTCGGCGATCGACTTGATGATTTTGCTGGCATGGTGGATCACGCCTGGGCCATGGGTGTTCATGCCGATCAGGTGCACGCCCTTGTAGTGTCCCTTGTTCTTGAAGAACTTCTCATAGGTGCGCTGGAAGGCGACAGACGTGGCCACCGCACTTTCGCCTAGCTGCGGGAAGTCGGTGAACAGATAGGCGCGCAGTCGGCGCGGTGAATAACCATGGACGCCGAACGCTGCATCCGCCTGGCCTGTCCGCACCGCATCCATGTGCGCACGCGGATGGGCGACGGGCTTGGGCAGGCGCTTGAACTTTACCCGCCCGTTGGTCTTCTGCTCGATCTCTTCCATCCAGGGAATGTACAGTCGGGTTGCGAGATTGTGTGTCCAGGGAATCCAATTCGAGAAACTGAACTCCGTAGCAGCCTGTGATGCCGGCGTCAGCGCCGTCATCGCCACGGCAACACCCATCGCGGCGAGTTTGTATTTCATGGATAAAACCTCCCGGGTATCTTTGTTGAGCGGTCTCGAGCAGGTGGTTCGAGCCACTATCTGCTCCGAATATTACAAAGCTTTGCGCCATCGGTAAACCAACGACGGTCGCGGTACAGCGCCAGCCATTCGACACCACTGTACTGATGGTAACGCATCAGCCACCCTGCGTGCCTGCGATCGTCATGCTGTCCACCCGCAAGGTTGGCGCGTCAACGCCATGACGAAATTCCAGATCGCTCGCTGGCGTGATGGTGCGAAACATGTCCTTCAAATTGCCGGCGATGGTCAATTCAGTTACAGGGAATGCCAGTTCGCCATTGCGGATCCAGTATCCACCTGCGCCGCGGCTATAGTCACCCGTTACTCCGTTCACTCCCATACCAATGATCTCGGTCACGTAAAGACCTTCCTTGATACCGCCAATGAGAGCGTTGCGCGACACCGATCCGGGCTCAAGGAAGACATTTGCCGCAGATGGGAAAGGTGGTCCTGAAGTTCCGCGGCTGGCGTGACCAGTGGGCGTGAGACCAAGTTGACGAGCAGATCTCAGGTCCAGCAGCCAAGTCGTCAGAACGCCATTGTCGATGAGCTTTCGCCGTGCGGTTGGTACTCCCTCACCGTCAAACGGCTTTGATCTCAAGCCACGCGGCTTGTGCGGGTCGTCGGTAACATTCAGGTCACTTGCCATCACCGGTTTCTCCAGCGCATCCTTCAGGAAGCTGGTGCCCCGCGCGATGGACGACCCGTTGATGGCGTTCAGAAGATGCCCCAAAAGGCTGCCGGCGACTCTCTTGCTGAACACGACCGGCGCCTTGATCGTTTTTATTGACCGGGCGCCCAATCGGGCCACTGCCCGTTCGCCAGCGCTCTGGCCAATTTCGGCCGGATCCATGAGGTCATCCGAAAAGACCGTCGTGTGATGGTCGTAATCGGTTTGCATATCGGCACCGCTACCCGCCACAACAGAAACGCTCACACTGTGCGCTGTGCGCCAGTATTTGCCTTCAAACCCGTTAGTTGTCGCGAGGGTAACAGCGGTCCGGCTCCACGACGCCTCTGCCCCTTCGGAGTTAGTGACGCCTTTGACGGTACGGGCTGCGTCCTCTGCCGCTCGGGCACGTTCGATCAGCAACTTTTCCGGAGGCTCGGTTTCGTCAGCCATTTCGAAAACAGGCGGGGTCATCGCGATCTGGTCGGGATCGGCAATCCCGCAATACAAATCTTCCGGCACCGCGCGCGCCATCGCTACCGCCCTGGAGGCCAAGGCGCCGAAATCCCTGAAATCGACTTTTTGCGCCGAGACGCTGGCCTGGCGCCTGCCGACGAACACCCGCAGGCCAAGGTCCTGGCCTTCCGACCGCTCAATCATTTCCAAATTCCCCAGGCGCTGGGTGTGCGAGATCGCCTCCCCTTCGACATAGACAGCATCGGCTGCATCGGCGCCAACAGATATTGCCGCCTTCAAAAGGTCGCCGAGTTGGGACAGGGAATCGCTCATGAGACTGACTGGCTCCTCTTTATCGTTCATTGTCTGCTGGTCAGGCGTCCAAGAGGCCTGACCTTTTCATCCAATCGTAGATGTCCCGGATCATCGTTTCCAAGTCCGGCGATGCGTAGCCCAGTTCACGCTCGGCCTTGTCAGTGTCCACGCGGCCACTGTTAAGGATAACATGGGCGACCTGGGGCGTTACGTCGGGTTCCTGGTTGCGCAAGCCACCAACCGTGTTCTGGATGTGGGCGACTATCCTGAAAAGCCATTCCGGCAGCGCGCGCTGCGGAACCTTGAGATTGGTGATCCGACCGACCGTCTGGATCACCTCGAAAAAGGTGGCTGTAGGCCCCGGCAGAAGATAATTGCCGCTGGCGTTGCGGGCATCGGCGGCGGCGATGTGGGCTGCTACGACGGCCTCGGCATGGCAGAAAACTCCTGAACCGGGCGGAATGCCAGGCAGTTTTCCTCGATACGCCATCTGGATTATCCGACCCCAGTTGCGGGTGTCGTACCGCCCCATGACGTTACAGGGATTCATGATTACAGCGCGCAGCCCCTCTGTGGCAGCCTGTTTTACAATCAATTCTGCCGCAAATTTGGTACGGTCGTACAGTAAGGGCGATGCGTTGCCTTTCTGCGGCATTTCCTCGTTCAGCGGCGGGTTCCGCCGCTGAAAGCCCCAGGCCCTCCAGCTGGATGTGAATACAAAACGTTTAGCACCCTTGCGTTCGGCAGCGGCGACGACGTTTCGGGTACCATCCACATTGGTTTGAAGTTGGCGCGAGCCGTGGCGCAGCCATATGGTCGTATCCGCCGCCATGTGGAAAACGGCGTCCACATCCTCCGGAACGGCATCGGTCAGATCGTCAAGAGCCTGCAAACTACCCTTAACTCCGTTGACGTCCCAACGTTTCAGAAGTTCGAAGCGCTCGGCGGTGCGATAAAGGGCAGTGATCTTCCAGCCGCGCTTGGCTAATTGCTCAATCAGATTGCGACCCAGGAAGCCTGTGGCACCTGTGACGAAAGCGTGTTTGGGGGAAGAGGAAGCCATCACTCGAGCCAGTCCTGCATGAGGGTGGCTGCACGACCTGCGAGGTGTGCAGCACCGACCTCATATAGACCGGCGCGGCGACACTGCCACCAGTCATTTGCTGGCGTCATAACAGCCGAAACGGCAGTTCAGTGACTTTGTTCCGTCGGGAGAGCCAGGAACGCTCAACTGGTTGCTGCGCAGCCGCCTGACCGATCGCTGTGAAAAGAATCAAAACTGACAGGATGGAACGATGTTTCCTGATGACGCCTTGATCAGGACGATAAGCTGGAGCCGCCTTTAATTCGGTGTCGCAGATCCTGTGAGCATCCGCCGGGTTGTCCGGTCAGGTGCGCTGCTCCATCTCCTCCCAATGAACAAGTCGGTACGCACCCTGCCTGTGTTCTTGTCGCTTAGGGATTTCTTGGAATATCTGGAGCGGGCAGGCCATATGCGCCGCGAGACCGGACCGGTCTCGCCTGACTTGGAGATGACGAAAATCCATCGCGCTGCCATCCTGGAAGGCGGGCCAGTCATCCGCTTCGATCAGCCCAAAAACGGAGATCAGACTTGGGATATGCCCGTACTTGTCAACCTGTTCGGCACCGTGGAACGTATTGCCATGGCGATCGGCCGCACTCCTGAGCAACTGCGCGAAGTAGGTGAGATGCTCGCCTTCCTGCGCCAGCCGGAACCACCAGGCGGTTTCCGTGAAGCGCTCGAGATGATCCCGTTGGCGCGCAAGGTACTTGCCATGAAGCCGAAAACAGTTCGGGCAGCACCGTGCCAGGAAGTCGTTTTTGAAGGTGACGATATTGATCTCGGCCGCCTGCCCGTTCAAAGGTGCTGGCCGGGGGAGCCCGCGCCACTGATCACCTGGCCACTGGTCGTCACCCGCGGCCCGGCGCCGGATACCGATCGCACCGACGGTTTCAATCTTGGCATCTATCGTATGCAGGTGACGGGCAAGAACACGTCGCTGATGCGCTGGCTGCGCCACAGGGGCGGCGCGCAACAGTTTGAGCGCTGGAAGAAATCCGCCAGGTCGGATGAACTGAAAGACGGCTTCCCCGCCGCTGCAGTCATTGGAGCAGACCCGGCCACTATTGTCGCGGCTGTCACGCCCGTCCCGGATACGCTTTCCGAGTATCAGTTCGCTGGCCTCCTGCGGGAAAAGAATGTGGAACTGGTCGACTGTCGAACGGTGCCGCTGAAAGTCCCGGCCCAGGCAGAGATCGTTATCGAAGGCCGGGTGATGGCGGAGGATGTGGAGGACGAAGGCCCCTATGGCGATCACACCGGTTACTACAACAGCGTGGAGAAGTTTCCGGTGTTCCGCGTCACCGCCATCACGATGCGGCAAAACCCGATCTATCTCTCTACGTTCACCGGTCGCCCGCCCGACGAACCGAGTGTCTTGGGCGAGGCGCTGAATGAGGTCTTCATCCCGCTGCTGCAGCAGCAGTTTCCTGAAATCGTGGACTTCTGGTTGCCGCCGGAGGGCTGTAGCTATCGCGTCGCCATCGTCTCCATCAGGAAAGCCTACGCCGGCCACGCCAAGCGAGTAATGATGGGCGTATGGAGTTACCTTCGCCAATTCATGTATACGAAATGGGTCATTGTCGTGGATGACGATATAGATTGCCGCGATTGGAAAGACGTCATCTGGGCCATCTCTACCCGCATGGACCCGGCCCGCGACACGACGATGATTGAGAACACCCCCATCGACTATCTCGACTTCGCCAGCCCAGTGAGCGGCTTGGGTTCAAAGGCTGGCTTGGATGCCACGAACAAGTGGCCAGAGGAGACGAATCGCGAATGGGGAGTCAGGATAGAAGGATGAAGCTCACCTGTCCGGGAATGGGGGACATAGCGGATCGCGGATGATATGGTTTGTGCGCTGACAGTTTGGGTTCCAACCCGGGCGGCACAGTCGTTTCTGAAAGACCTTGCCAAGGTTGTGCACTGGTTCTGCAAGGCTTCCGTGCGATGTGACGCTATCGGCCACAAGACCTGCAAACAATCGCTTTCGCCCGCTGCGGACCTCGGAGAAGCGCTTCGACAGACTGATCGCGAGACGCCGGTTCCGGATCGCGCCATGCTTCGGCACGATCAAGCGCCTCTCCGGGCTGCACCGCGCCCGATCCTTCGGACTGGCCGGGACACACGCCCGTCATGCAGAGGTCTTTGACTTGTGACTACCGGGGCTCTCATCCTCGACGATATTGACCGGGCGCATGCGGCCATCGCGCCCTGGGTGCTTAAAACCCCGATTCTCGAATGGACCGGGAATGCCAAAGACGCGTTGGTGGGAGGTAAAACCCGTGTTGTTCTGAAACTCGAACTGTTCCAGAAAACCGGCAGTTTCAAGGCGCGCGGCGCACTGTGTAACATGTTGGCCCTTGATCACATCCAGCGCCGGGCAGGAGTCACAGCGGTCAGCGCCGGAAATCACGCCATTGCGGTGGCCTACGCCGCCCAGGCATTGGGCGTCGACGCCAAGGTGGTGATGCACAAGGCCGCCAATCCATACCGGATTGGCCAGTGTCGGGAACTTGGAGCGACAATTGTCCTGGCCAATAACATCCAGGAAGCCTTTGCTGAAACAGCCCGCATCCGTGACGAGGAAGGCCGTGCCGTTATCCATCCCTTTGATGGGCTTGCGACGGTGACCGGGACCGCCACGTTGGGCGTCGAATTCGCCCGGCAGGCAACAGAGCTTGGAACGCCGCTGGACGCGGTGATCGTACCGGTAGGAGGCGGTGGGCTGATCGCTGGTGTCGCCACAGGCTTCAATCAGGTCGGATCGACCGCTACGGTCCATGGTGTGGAGCCCGAAGGCGCTGCGGGCATGTGCCAGAGTCTGGCTGAGGGCGCGCCATTGACGTCGGTCGCAGTCAACACGATCGCTGACAGCTTGGGTGCGCCGCTGCATCTACCCTACTCCTTCGCCCTCGTCCGAGACCTTGTGCGGGAGATAGTGGTGGTGTCCGATGTGGATCTGCAGGATACCATGCTTGTGATCTTCGAGCGAATGAAACTGGCCGTCGAACCGGCCGCAGCAGCAGCCCTTGCTGCACTGGCTGGACCTTTGCGGCAGGCGCTCGCCGGGAAGACCGTTGGTCTTGTCGTTTGCGGCGCCAACATCGACCATGCCAGCTTTGCTGATCATCTCGCAGTTGCAGACATGCGGCGGGAGGCCGCAGCGTGAGTGGCACGAGAATAACCGGGAATCCTTGCGATCCCGGCATTCGCCTCTATGTCAAGGCTCGCTTGGACGCCTCTGTCGCCATCCAGCTTTCAAGGGGCCAGAGCCACTACCTTAGAAACGTCATGCGTCTTGAAGTCGGAGATGTCATGACATTGTTCAATGGTCAGGATGGTGAATGGCAAGGGTCGCTGGTGGATCTCGCGAAGCCCGGCGCTCGCGTAACCGTGACCGCCCAAATTCGCCGGCAGCAGGTCGAACCGGATATCTGGCTCTGCTTTGCGCCGATCAAGAAGATGCGGATTGACTTTGTCGCGCAAAAGGCATCGGAAATGGGCGTCTCGGCCCTGCAGCCTGTGATGACTCGTTTCACCAACGTTACCCGCGTGAACGAGGATCGTCTCCGCGCCAACGCTGTTGAAGCTGCCGAACAGTGTGCGCGGCTTACCGTCCCGGCGGTTCGCACAACGGTGAAGCTGGATACCCTGATCGGACACTGGCCGTCGGACCGGCACATTCTGCTCCTCGACGAGACCCGCACCACGATCCCGATTATCGAATCGCTGCAGCGTCGCGGCGATACCCGCGGTCAACCGTGGGCGGTTTTCGTCGGCCCGGAGGGCGGTTATGCGCCGGAGGAGCTTGACCTTCTCCACCGGCTTCCCAATGTCATGTCGGTTGGGCTGGGCACCCGCCTGCTTCGTGCGGATACGGCCGCCGTGGCCGCGCTGGCATGCTGGCAAGCAGTTCTTGGCGATTGGCCTTCCGCCGCGACTTGGAATCGTGACGGCTGATGGACCAATTGCCTCCTCCGAACAGTTCCGGACTCCCGCGCGTATGTCGATCTCTGCCGCCGTCAATGCCGAGCCCGTGCGATCTAAGGCACAGCTCATCGCATGCATCGAAAAAGGCAACAAATCAGCCGCCGATTGGCGGATTGGCACTGAGCACGAAAAATTCGCTTTCGCTTGGAAGGACTACACGCGCCTGCCCTACGAAGGCGAAACCGGGATCAGGGCGTTGCTGGAAGGCCTGCAACGGTTCGATTGGGAGCCGGTGCGTGAGAAGGAAACTCTGATCGGGCTCAAGAAGAACCGAGCCGTGGTCAGCCTGGAGCCGGGGGGGCAGCTCGAGCTTTCCGGCGCACCTCTGGAAAACATCCACCAGACCTGTGACGAGGTGCATGCGCATCTGGCGGAAGCCGAAGCTGTTACCAAGGAAATGGGTGCCGGATTGATCGGCCTGGGGTTTGATCCCAAGTGGCGGCGGGCAGACGTGCCGTGGATGCCCAAGGGCCGTTATAAGATCATGCGCGAGTACATGCCCAAAATGGGTAATCTCGGCTTGGACATGATGCTTCGGACATGTACGGTTCAGGTCAATCTGGACTTCTCTTCTGAAGATGACATGGTCAAGAAGTTCCGGGTTGCGCTGGCGCTCCAGCCCATTGCCACAGCACTGTTTGCAAACTCACCATTCACGGAAGGCTTGCCCAACGGCTTCAAGAGCTGGCGCGCGAATGTCTGGAGGGATACCGACCCGGACCGCACCGGCATGCTGCCTTTCGTTTTTGAGGAAGGTTTCGGCTTTGAGCGTTGGGTCGACTATATTCTTGATGTTCCGATGTACTTCGTCTATCGTGAAGGCGTCTATCTTGACGCCAGCGGGCAATCCTTCCGGGACTTCATGGACGGCAACTTGGCTGGGCTGCCCGGTGAAACGCCGACCATGAGCGATTGGGCCGATCACATGACGACGGCCTTCCCGGAAGTGCGCCTCAAGACATTTCTGGAAATGCGTGGCGCCGACGGCGGCACATGGAATAGCCTCTGCGGCCTGCCGGCCTTCTGGGTCGGCCTGCTCTATGATCAAACCGCACTTGATGCGGCTTGGGATCTGGTCAGGGACTGGACGATGGAAGAGCGGGACGCGCTGCGGAACAGTGTTCCACAATTTGGATTCGCGACTCCGTTTCGGCAGGGCACGGTAAGGGACATCGCATTACGTGCCATCAAGATTGCCAGATGTGGCCTGTCGTCCCGCAACGTGCTGGACAAGGCGGGTAACGACGAGACCGGCTTTCTTTCGGCCCTGCAAGATCGGGCCGAGGCTGGCATGAGCCCTGCTGATCACCTGCTCAATGACTTCCAGACCAAGTGGAACGGCGAGATCGACCGAATATGGAAGGATTGCGCCTATTAGAACTGCGCCCAGACTTCCAAAATGTCCTGGTCATTGTTTTTGGTGGCGTCATGCCGCGACGTCAGTTGCTGGATGTCGCGACCGCTGGGCCTTGGGGGAGCAGGCGGTATCCCCAGCGACGGCGGTCAGCACTTCGTTGTTCCCCATGTGGTGTATTGCCTGAATGAAAGTGCTCTGGTGACTGCCCAGAATGGCATGCAACCGATGGGGGCCGGATCAAGGCGTGCGTGATTGGGCGTATGGTTCATGTCGAATACAAGTTTTGTCGCCGGATGATCGTATGGAGATGCGCGTCCCGCGCGCCGTCAGACACAACGCACGACACCGAATTGCTCGCTGGCGGCGACACGGCGATATCGGGGATCGTCGCGCGCGGCATTGTCGATTCTTTTGCCTGTCTTAATGCAGGACACTTGATCTTGCGGCGGCGCAACTGCTTGCCTACCATTCCGTAACCTCATACATCGCAGAAATGAGCATCTGGGGCAAAATCCTCGGTGGAACGGCCGGACTCGCCATCGGAGGGCCGATCGGCGCCATTCTGGGGGTCGCCGCTGGCCATGTTGCCGATCGGACCATCGAAACCTTCTCTGGTCGGGCGCCAAACGGGCGCATGGCTCGACAAATTGCGTTCACCACCGCCGTCATCGTACTGGGCGCCAAGATGGCCAAGGCCGATGGCGTGGTCACCCGCGATGAGGTCGCCGCTTTCAAGGAAGTCTTCCATGTCCCGCCTGGCGACGCGAAAAATGTTGGGCGTTTGTTCGACATTGCCAAGAAAGACGCCGCCGGTTACGAGCCTTATGCTCGTCAACTGAAAGACATGTTCATGGACCAGCCGGCGATGCTGGAAGCGCTGCTGGATGCGCTCTTCCATATTGCCAAGGCGGACGGAACGTACCATCCCGGCGAAAGGATGTGGCTGAAGAAGGTTTCCGATCTGTTCGGTTTCGATTCCGATGATTTCCGCAGGATCGAGGCAAAACATACGGTCCGACCGCAGGATGATCCCTATGCAGTGCTGGGAATCGAGCCAACGGCGACTGATGAGGAGGCGCGATCTGCGTGGCGCGCGCAGGTGCGTGAACATCACCCGGACAAGCTGATTGCCGAAGGCTTGCCCCAGGAATTTGTGGATACCGCCACACGCCATCTCGCCAACATCAATGCTGCTTGGGACGCGATAGCCAAGGAGCGAGGCCTTACCTAGGCTATGGCCCGACCCCCCTTTTTGTCTCTCCGCAACGCGTCAATCGGATTCGGCGGCACTCCGCTATTTGAAAGATTGACACTGCATCTTGCGCGCGGTGACATGGTGAGTCTGGTCGGTCGAAACGGCTGTGGCAAATCCACTTTGATGAAGTTGGTCGCCGGCGAACTGGATCTCGATGCCGGCGAGCGCTATGAAGAGCCGAGCCTGTCAATCGCCTACCTGGCCCAGCAGCCCAAAATGAAAGCGGCCACATCCGTTTTTGATTGGGTTTCCGTCAGCATGGCGCGCGGCGCGGCCCAAGACAACCAGGGCCATGCAGTGGAGGCAATGCTCTCGGCGCTCGACTTGGACGGCGCGCGGGACGTCACGACCTTGTCTGGCGGCGAACAACGACGAGCGGCGCTGGCTCAGGTCTTTGTCGCACGGCCGGACCTGATGTTGCTGGACGAACCAACTAACCATCTGGACATCAGCACAGTCCAATGGCTCGAAAACGCCATGCGGCAGTTCAAGGGCGCTGCGCTGGTGATCAGTCACGACCGGACATTTCTCGCCAACGTTACGAATAGGATCCTGTGGTTGCAAAACGGTCACCTGCGGGGCGCGAACCACGGCTTTGGGGCATTCGATGACTGGTGTGAGCAGGTGCTCGAAAACGAGGCACGGGAAGCGCGGAAACTCGACGCGAGGCTGCGGGAGGAGGCGCGCTGGCTTCTGCGCGGCGTAACAGCCCGGCGGCGGCGGAACCAGGGTCGTCTGCGAAAACTCGAGGTCTTGCGAGCTTCCCGCGCAGCCTTGTTGAGCGAGACCGGTCGGATCCGAGCGAAGATCGACGATGGACAAGCGCGCAGCAAGCTTGTTGTCGAGGCCCGGGAAATCTCAAAGAGCTTCCAGGGCGAAACGAAGAAGCGGCCCGTTGTCAGCAAGTTTTCAACGCGCATCCGCCGCGGCGACCGCATCGGCATTATTGGTGCCAACGGTACGGGCAAGACGACGCTTCTGAAGCTGCTGATTGGCGAGATTCGGCCTGACTCTGGTCACGTTAGGGTCGGTAAGGCTCTGACCACTGCCTATTTCGACCAGCAACGCAGCCTACTCAACCCCAAGGAAACGCTCAAAAGCACCTTGTGCGAAAGTGGCGGCGATCTGGTGCAGGTCGGCGATCAAGTCAGGCATGTCCGGGGGTATCTGAAAGACTGGCTCTTCGATCCCCGGGAAGCGGAAGCGCGCGTGGCGACCTTGTCGGGTGGTCAGCGCAATCGCCTGATGCTGGCCAAGATTCTTGCAACACCAAGCGATCTGCTGGTCTTGGACGAACCCACCAATGACTTGGACATGGACACGCTGGATTTATTGCAGGACCTGCTTTCGGAATATCCGGGAACCGTACTCTTGGTCAGCCATGATCGCGACTTCTTGGACAAAACTGTCAGCAGCACGATTGTCCTGGAGGGTGACGGACATATCCGGGAATATGCCGGTGGTTATACCGACCACCTTTCCCAGCGGAAGGAAGCGCCATCCAGAGCCCGCATGCTGCAGGCGACGCCAGCCAAAAGGTTGAAGTCATCTTCGTCGCCAGAGCCGCCCAAGGCAACAACACGATTGAGTTATAAGGAACAGCGTGAATTGGATCAGTTGTCGGAACGAATGACGGTGCTTGAACGCGAGATCGCTGAACTGGAAGCAGAACTCTCGGATCAGGCGCTGTTTACCAGAGACCCGGGTCAATTTTCAGAGTCCGCTGGGCGCCTGGAAACTGCGCGGGCAGAACTGGCCGAGTCAGAGGACCGCTGGCTGATTCTCGAAATGCAACGCGAGGAAGTAAAGGCTGCACGCAGCCGGATTGGGTCGGCGGCGTGAGTTGCACGCCATGCGCCTAGATCATGCCACGCTCCTGACCGGCGTGATGGTGTTTTGGGGTCTGAATTTCGTAGCGGCAAAATTCGGTTATCGCGATTTTGAGCCGATGTTCATGCTATCGATCCGCTTCCTGATCATGGGGATCGTTCTGGTACCGTTCGTTACCTTGCCGCGAGGAAAGATGCTGCACGTGTTCGGCCTTTCCTTCACCCTCGGATCTCTGCATTTTGGGCTGATGTTCACCGGGATGACAGGAGTCGATGCTGCCGTTGCTGCTGTCGCAATTCAACTCCAAGTACCGTTTGCGGCCATCTTGGCGGCAATTCTATTCAAGGATTACCTTGGTTGGCAACGCATTCTTGGCATGGTCGGAGCCTTCATCGGGATTGCCCTAATCGCTGGTGAACCACGGATGGAATCCAACCTGTTTCATCTTGGCCTGATCATCGCCGCATCCCTAGTTTTTGCGACCTCAACCATTCAGGTCAAGGCCATGGGTGACGCGCCGCCTCTGGGCGTCTTGGGCTGGAGCAGCCTGTTTGCTGCGCCGCAGTTGTTCCTGCTTTCCATGATCTTCGAAGAGAACCACTGGCGAGATTTTGCGGCTGCCGGCGCCCATGGTTGGGGCGCGATTGCATACATGACGGTCTGCGTCGGCCTGATCGGATATGGCATCTGGTATTCGCTCATGCACCGCTATTCCGTGAACTACATTATGCCGTTTACGTTGCTGGTCCCGGTTTTCGGGGTATTGGGCGGCGTCTGGATCTTGGAAGAACAAATGACTTGGCAGATGGTGATCGGATCGATCCTGACGATGGCGGGAGTCGTGACCATCACACGGCCTCCAAAAACCGCAGACGCGCACCTGAAGTCATGAATTTTGTCGACTGTCCCTCACCCAATCATGATGAACGACCAGAAAGCCGGCCGCCGACCATCCTGGTTCTGCACTACACGGGCATGGAAACGGCGCGGGGCGCGATTGAAAGACTTTGCAATCCCGAGGCCAGGGTCAGCGCGCACTACACAGTGGATGAGGACGGCACGGTTTACGTCCACGTGCCGGAACATCGTCGAGCGTGGCATGCCGGTGCGAGCTATTGGCAAGGCGAAACCGATGTCAACGGGGCCTCCATTGGGATTGAGATCGTCAATCCAGGGCATGAATTCGGCTATCGCCCTTTCCCGGCCGCCCAGATGGCGGTTGTCACGGCGCTGGCAAAACGAATCGTCCTGCAATACCGAATTCTACCCCTGCGGGTCGTCGGCCACAGCGATATCGCGCCCGAACGCAAGACGGATCCTGGCGAACTGTTCGATTGGCAGGCGCTGGCGGCCGCCGGTGTAGGGTTCTGGCCAGAGCCCGAGTCGGTTGAACTGCATCTTTACGATCCTTTCACCCAAAAACTAGACACCGTGGGTCGAAACCTTTGCCGAATCGGCTATCACTGGCCGGTGGAACCGATAACCGAAAAGACACGCGCCGCGTATCGGTCGGCGCTGGTTGCCATCATAGGCGCGTTCCAGCGACACTATCGAAGCGGCAGGCTCACAGGCACGCTCGACGCGGAAACGGCGGCCTTGGCGGCTGTTGTCGCCGCAGCGCGGGACTGATGGAAGGACGTGAAACACTTTCCCGGGAATAGTTCATTCCAAGATATTTTCCGTTAGCGCCATCGTTGGTCTGGCGTCGGTACTTACTGGAAGCTCGTTCATGACGCAGGCGATGCCTGTTTCCTGACGGCTTTGAGCTCTGTTCATGCCAATATTCCGTTACGGCTCCGAAAATGTCCTCATTCCGTAGCCGTCGCCCCGGATGTCGCGAATTTCTTCGTGCACCGGCTTGACCAAAAGCGCACAAACATCGATGTACAGGCTGCCAGACGGCCGGATGGCCGCGCCTTGCCGATGGGGAAACCCGGCGGGGTGAGGAAAGTCCGGGCTCCACGGAAACACGGTGCCGGGTAACACCCGGCGGGGGCGACCCCCGAGATAGCGCCACAGAAAGCAAACCGCCCGCACCTTGTCGGAGTTCACTCTGGAGACCGCGGGCAAGGGTGAAAGGGTGCGGTAAGAGCGCACCGCGCGCTTGGCAACAGACGCGGCATGGCAAGCCTCTCCGGGAGCAAGACCGAGTAGGGACGGCACGAATGGCCTCCAGGCCATTCAGGCGGGTTTCCGCGCCGCTGTCCGGGTAGGTTGCGTGAGGTGGCTGGCGACAGTCACCCCAGATGAATGGCCATCCTCCGGCCAGCTGCTTTGCAGCAGGCCAGGGACAGAACCCGGCTTACAGGCCGTCTGGCAGCGATCGTTAAACTCCTTCAAGGACTGGATCCCGTTCGCGTTTGCCGTTGGTCGGTAATCCAGTGATGCGTTCTGACAGCGGCGCGAGGCGAATGCCAAGCCACGTGATCAGACACCCAGGTTCCAAGATTGATGAGTTTTACCATTGACATCCATTTAATCCCATAATATCCCATTTTTTTCCAGCAATGATCGGCTCGGTGTGACTTGACGGTCAGGCGCGGAAGAAATGAACCCGGCAGACACAAGATTAAGAACGCGCTGCCGTTAGTGGGGGTAAGGTTCGTATGGCGTCGTTTATCGGGACGTTTACGAATAAAATGGACAAGAAGGGGCGGGTGTCAGTGCCGGCGCGCTTCCGCGCCGCCTTGGCCGCCCGTTCGTCTGACGGTGCGTTCAACGGTGTTGTGGTCTCGCCCAATGTCGGCGTCGGCGCTATCGACGCCTGCGACCACCAACGCATCGAAGACACTGTCAGCCGACTGGATGCGCGCGGGGGGCTGACCCCGGAGCAACAGCAGGCCATCGAACTCGTCCTGTCCCGGTCGGAAGAACTGCCGTTTGATCGCGAAGGCCGGATCATCCTGCCGGAAAGTTTGATCGACTTGGCTGAAATCCACGATCAGGCTGTCTTTGTGGGCATTGGAAGCACCTTCCAGTTGTGGTCGCCGAAACGGCGTGAAGCATGGCTGGAAAGCGCGGCACCAAGCGAGCATGGCCAAATCGGCCTGAGAGATCTGTGGTCGTTCGGCGCCGGAGATGCGGTATGATCGACGGTCATACCCCCGTCCTGTTGCGAGAGACGATGAGCGCTCTGGCGGTCAAGGATGGCGGTCATTATGTCGACGCCACATTCGGACGAGGCGGCTACACCCAGGCAATCCTGACGGCCGCCGATTGTGTCGTCACAGCGATCGACCAGGATCCGGCAGCCATCGCATTTGGCAAAAGCCTCCAGCTTCGTTTCAAGGGTAGGCTGACCCTTATCGAAGGACGCTTTGGCGGGATGGACCGCTTGATTCGACGCATCACCGATGCGTCTGTCGACGGCGTGGCGCTGGATATCGGCGTCTCATCTCCACAACTCGATTCCCCGGAGCGGGGGTTCTCGTTCCATCGTGACGGGCCACTGGATATGCGCATGGGTGCCACCGGTCAAACCGCCGCCGATGTCGTGAACACTGCATCCGAGTCAGCCCTGTCGTCCATCATTTTCCAGCTCGGCCAAGATCGGGCGGCCCGGCGCATTGCAAAGGCGATTGTGGCCTCGCGAGCACAAGGGGCAATTACGCGGACAGTTCAACTTGCCGATATCATTCGCAGCGCGCAGCCCGAGGCGCACACCAGCAGAATTGACCCTGCAACGCGCACCTTTCAGGCCTTACGCATCCACGTCAATCACGAACTGGAAGAATTGGATGATGGCCTGCGCAGCGCCGAACGTCTGTTGCAACCGGGCGGCCGGTTGGCGGTGGTCTGCTTCCACTCCCTGGAGGACCGCCGCGTGAAACGATTCATCCGAACGCGTAGCGAAGGCGCACCGCGCATGTCGCGTCATTGGCCGGTCGCTGGCGACCGTCGCGCGCCGACATTCCGCTTGCTGCATCGGCGGGCGATTAGGCCCTCGTTGGCAGAGATTGAGACCAATCCCCGCGCAAGATCGGCGCGGTTGCGCGCTGCCGAGCGGACCGCAGCCTCTGTCTGGACCCACGACCTGAGCGACGAAGCTGCAGGAGGCGCAACATGATCCGCCTAACGACCATCATCTGGCTGGTGTTGCTAGGGAGCGTGACCGGCGCGTTGTTCGTTGTAAAACACGAGGTTCGAGACCTCGAACGGCAGGTGATGCAAACTGAAGAAGCAATCAAGAACTACCGAAGAGGCATTCGTGTTCTTCAGGCGGAGTGGAGCCTGCTGACTTCACCCCAGTTCCTGCTGCGACACCCCATGCCCGATCAACTGGCCCCTCTGACGGGCGATCAATTTCGTCGCTTCGCTGAATTGCCTGAAACCTTCGCCGCGCAGTTTGCCGTCAAAGAGGAGGGCCGCGCGCCCGAGCAAAGCGCCGGCGCGGCAGGCGCCCTGTTCCGGAATCGGTGATGACCCGACGGCTTCGCCAGATTTTCCGTGGACTGTTGCCGTCTGGCCGACGCCGCCCGGGCGGATGGCGTTCGGAGGGTCAGGCGTGTGATGCGATTGAAATCGCACGGAAGCGGGTGATGGTCACTGGCACCGTTTTTGTTGTGGCTTTCGGCATCATCAGCTACCGCCTGATCGATCTGGGCGTCCTTAGGGACCCCAGCGCCGACGCAGCGCGCGCCAAGACGACGACGGCACAACCACTGCCGACCGGTCATCGAGCAGATATTGTCGATCGCAACGGAACGGTTCTGGCGACCAGCATCCGTTCCTGGTCTATCTATGCAGATCCGACGATCGTCGGAGATCCGGCGCGAACCGCCCGTATTCTTAAGCACATCTTTCCAAGCCTGAACGAACGGGCTCTGACGGTCAAGTTGTCCCAGAATACCCGCTTCGTGTGGGTTCGTCGCCAAGCGTCGCCCGCCGCCTATCAGCAGGTGCTCCGGTTTGGTCTGGCTGGAGTGCGCGCGCGGCCGGAATTGCGGCGTATCTATCCTCAGCGCACGCTGGTGGCCAGTATTGTTGGTAGCATTGATGTCGACAACAAGGGCACCGCTGGCATCGAAGCTGCGATGGATACGCGCCTGCGCACCGATACTCACCTCCTGCAACTGGCGATCGACTTGCGTGCCCAAACAGCGAGTCGACGTATTTTGCTTCAGTCGATCAAGTACTGGCGGGCATTGGGCGGCGCGGCGATGATCATGGACGTTCGGACTGGCGAAATCCGCGTCATGGTCTCTTTGCCGGACTATGTTCCTGACACGTCGAATGCTGCATCGCAAGATCTGCAGTTTAACCGCAATACACTGGGCGTTTACGAGTTCGGATCTGTTTTCAAGATCCTCAACACAGCCATGGCGCTTGAATATGGCGTCACTCATCCGCATGAAATGTTCCGCGTCGATGAGCCGCTGGAGATTGGCCGGTTTCGCATACGGGATACTCACCCCATCCTGAAACCCATTGATACCGGGATGATCCTGATCAAGTCGTCCAACATCGGATCGGCGATGATCGCGCAGCGAATCGGCGGCGTGCGCCAAAAGAGCTTTCTCCGCCGGGCCGATATGCTGTCGAAACTTCGGCTGGAACTGCCGGAAGCCGGCACGCCGCTGTATCCTCGAAACTGGCGGCCAACCAATACCCTGAACATCTCTTTCGGCTACGGTATAGCCGTGACGCCCGTTCACCTTGTGGCAGCGGTAGCGGGTATCGTGAACGACGGTCACATGGTAGCGCCAACGCTTCTGCAGCGAGCGAATGGGCTCCCCCTATGGCGCCGTCAGCTGGTTTCGCGTACAACTAGCCGAGTATTGCGGCACTTGATGAGACGCGCGGTCCTGGAAGGCACTGGCAAGAGCGCGGATGCCAAAGGCTATCTCGTCGGCGGCAAGACCGGGACAGCGGAAAAGGCCGCGCGCGGCGGCTATCAACGCAATGCCCTCTTGTCCTCATTCATTGCCGCCTTTCCAATGAACCGGCCGCGGTACGTGTTGCTGGTATCGCTGGATGAGCCCAAGGGTAACAAGGCAAGCAATGGATACGCTACAGCGGGTGTGGTGGCGGCCCCAACTGCGCGCGAAATCATCGAACGCGTTGCTCCTATGCTTGGCTTGCGCCCACGAACAAAACCAGAGTCAGATGCTGATACCGGTGTCTGGACCGGCGCAGACCGCAGTAACCGCTTCCGGGGAAACCAGCAATCCATCCGCGTTGCCCAAGATACTGGCCCCTCCCGTTCGGGGCAAAGTCGGTATCGTCTCCCACGCAACACCCTCGCCACTCCTGGAGACAACCGATGAAGCTGGCGGCGCTGATGGCCGAACGGCCAAATCAGGCCGCGACTGCCGTCTGGGACGCAAGGGCCGGGAAAACAGACATAGCCGGCCTGACCGCCGACTCGCGGCAGGTCGAGCGGGATTTTCTGTTTGCCGCCATCCCTGGGTCGGAGATCGATGGGCGTCGGTTTATCCCTCATGCACTGGACTTTGGCGCTGCAGCCATCCTGTCGACGATTGATGTCCAGGCCGAAGTTGTCGCTGGCGCCTCCGCGATCCTGATCACCGATCCGGAACCACGGCGCCAATTCGCTTGGATGGCCGACCGCTTCTTTGATGCGCAGCCCGAAACGCAGGTCGCCGTCACAGGAACCAACGGAAAAACCTCAATTGTCACTTTCGTCCAGCAGATATGGACAGCACTGGGCTTCAACGCTGTCAGCTTGGGCACACTCGGCATCCGTGGCCCGGGCGTCGACCGGAATGTTTCCCTCACCACACCAGACCCGGTCTCCCTGCATAGGGATCTGGCGTCGCTATGCGACGTCGGAATTAGCCATCTGGCAATCGAAGCTTCCAGCCATGGTCTGGATCAGTTCCGTCTGGATGGTCTACGTCTGAACGCGGCGGGGTTCACGAATCTGGGCCATGATCATATCGACTATCACGGTACAAATGAGGCGTATCTGTCCTGCAAGCTGCGACTCTTCGCAGAGTTGGTGCAGCCCGGCGGCGCAGCCGTCCTTAATGCCGACAGCGATGTCTATGCTGTCGTCCGCAACGCCGCGGTCAAGGCCGGTTTATCGATCCTTTCCTATGGCTGCACAACTGCCGATATTCAGCTGAAAAGTCTGACGGCAAGAACAAATGGTCAGCGCCTTGTAGTCGCGTTCGCGAGGGAATTGGTCACTGTCGATCTGCCCTTGGTGGGTGATTTTCAAGCCTGGAACGCATTGTGCGCGCTGGGACTGGTGTTGGCGACCGGCGGTACCACTTTCAAGGAAGCTGCGCTGGCGCTTAAAACCCTGAAAGGCGTTCCAGGCCGGCTCGAACATGTGGGTTCGCGACAGAACGGCGCTACCGTCTATGTCGACTATGCTCATACGCCGGATGCGCTGAAGGCCGTGCTGAAGGCTATGCGTCCCCATACCCGGGGGCGTCTGATGGTGATCTTCGGGTGCGGCGGCGACCGTGATCCCGGCAAACGCTCCATGATGGGCCAAACCGCGACAGCACTCGCCGACATCGTGGTGGTGACAGACGACAATCCCCGCAGCGAAGAACCGGCAGCAATCCGTGCAGCCGTACTCGCCGCGAGTCCTCGCGCCACTGAGATAGGAGACCGACGCACTGCCATACGTCAAACGGTAGCGAGTCTTAAAACCGGAGACGTGCTGGTGGTCGCCGGCAAAGGCCACGAACAAGGCCAGATTGTCGGCGATGCCATCCTGCCCTTCGATGACGGTGTGATAGCGCGTCAGGCCATTGCAACAGCAGACGGCGTATCATGACTGCTTCGTTGTGGAGCGCCGCCGCCGCCGCCGTGGCAACCAACGGCCAGACGGGCAGCGACTGGTTTGCCAATGGCGTATCGATTGATAGCCGAACCGTAGCAGCCGGTGACCTGTTCGTCGCCTTGAAGGGGCCGGTATTCGACGGGCACGATTTCGTGGCGAAGGCGTTTGAGGCCGGCGCGGCGGCCGCAATGGTCCATCGACCGCTCGATACCAGTGGCGCATTGCTGACGGTTGATGACACGATGGCCGGTCTGGAAGCTCTTGGCCGAGCCGCTCGGGCGCGTTGCGACGGCAAGATGATCGCGGTAACCGGCAGCGTCGGCAAGACGAGCGCGAAGGATGGCCTCAGCACGATCTTTGCGCGGCAAGGAACGACCCATGCAACCGTCGGTAATCTGAACAATCACTGGGGCGTTCCACTGTCTCTGGCACGCCTGCCGGAAAGCGCTGATTTCGGCGTCTTCGAACTGGCCATGAGCCATGCTGGCGAACTTGATCCACTGTCCCGCATGGTGCGGCCGCACGTCGCGCTGATTACAACCGTGGCGCCGACCCATGTGGAGTTTTTTGACAGCATCGAAGCGATTGCAGAGGCGAAAGCCGAAATATTCGTGGGTGTCGAACGGGGCGGCAGTGTGGTCTTGCCCCGAGACAATGATCACTATGCTTTGCTGGATGCTAGGGCTCGAGACGCAGGCGTCGACCGACGCGTGACATTTGGCGTCCATCCAGACAGTGATGTGCAATTGCTGACATCCGTGATGGATTCGGACGGCAGCGATGTGACCGCCTCGGTCTTCGGACGCCGAACCTCCTTCCGGATCGGCGCGCCGGGCCATCACTGGGTCGTCAATGCACTAGGCCTTCTGGCCGTCATCCAAGAAGCGGGCGCTGCCCCTGATACCACTGCGATGGCGACGCTGACACCGCTGGCCGGTCGTGGGGAGCGCCGGAGAATCGAGATGGCTGGCGGCTCTTTCGACCTGATTGACGAAAGCTACAATGCCAGTCCAGCGGCCATGCGCGCGGTCTTCGAGACATTGATGCTGGCCAATCCGTGTGATGGCGGTCGACGTATTGCGGTCTTGGGCGACATGCGCGAACTCGGAAACGACGGCCCTGCTCTGCACGCCGCGCTGGCCAAGGACTTGGTGGATGCGGATATCGACTGGCTATTCACCGCCGGACCACTCATGCGCCACTTGTACGATGCGGTGCCGAACACGATCCGGGGGGCCCATACGGCAGATTCCGCGGCGTTGTTGCCCTTCGTCGTCGAAGCGGTGCAGCCAGGTGATGTCGTTTGCGTAAAAGGCTCACTGGGGAGCCAGATGAAGCCAATCGTTGACGCTTTGGCAGCCTTGGGGCCCAACGAAGCGCGGGAAAATCAGAATGCTGCTTGAGCTGTTTTACCCGCCGTCCGAAAATTTCGGCGCCTTTAGGTTGTTTCAGTATCTGACATTCCGTTCCGGAGGTGCACTGATTACCGCCCTGTTGATCGGTCTGGTCATGGGGCCGCCGACAATCCGATGGCTAAAGCGGCGTCAGGATCAAGGTCAGCCGATTCGTGACGATGGTCCCGAATCACACCTCAGGAAACGCGGCACCCCCACCATGGGCGGGGTGCTGATCCTGCTTTCAGTGGCGATTGCCACCATGTTCTGGATGGATCTGGGGAGCGGCTACGTCTGGAGTGTGCTGATCGTCACGTTCGGCTTCGGTGTGCTAGGCTTCTTCGATGACTATCAGAAGCTGATCAAGAGATCGTCGGAAGGGCTGCCAAGTCACCTCAAGCTGGCCGGGCAGATCATGATATCTTTGGCGGCGACATATTGGATCATGCAGTTGGGGTGGAGCGCCCCGTCCAAGTATCAGATAGACCCCCAAGTGCCGCTGGCGACCGGACTCGCGATCCCGTTCCTGAAGTCGTACATGATCGACTTGGGTTGTTGGGCCTTTGTCATGTTTGCAGTTTGCGTCATGGTTGGCGCTTCGAATGCCGTCAACCTGACCGATGGACTTGACGGTCTTGCCATCGTTCCAGTCATGATCGCGGCCAGCGTCTTCGGTCTGATTGCATATCTGGTTGGCAATGCGGTATTTGCAAATTATCTCCAATTGACCTTCGTTCCCGGCTCCGGCGAACTTAGTGTTTTCTGCGGCGCACTCGTAGGCGCAGCGCTCGGTTTCCTCTGGTTCAACGCGCCCCCGGCAATGGTCTTCATGGGCGATACCGGGTCGCTCTCCATGGGTGGCGCACTCGGCGCAATCGCCGTGGCGGTCAAGCATGAAATCGTGCTGGCGATTGTCGGCGGTCTGTTCGTCTTGGAGACCGTATCGGTCATCGTCCAAGTACTGTCATTCAAACTGACTGGAAAGCGCGTGTTTCGGATGGCTCCGATCCACCATCACTTCGAGCAGAAGGGATGGCAGGAGGCAACGATCGTCGTTCGATTCTGGATCATCGCCGCGATCCTCGCGATCCTCGGCCTGTCGACCTTGAAACTACGGTAGGCGACTGATGATCCCTCTCCCTGATTTCGCCAACAAACGAGTCGCCGTCATGGGCCTCGGTCTGGCTGGCTTGTCGACCGCGCGAGCGTTGACAAGAAGTGGGGCAGATGTGCTGGCTTGGGATGACAATCCTGTCGGCCGGAAGCAGGCACAAGATGCCGGAATCACGATCGCCGATCTCAGCGTTTTGGAATGGACGGCCGATCTGCCGCTCATCCTGACTCCTGGTATTCCACACAAACTTCCCGTCGCGCATCCTGTTGCGGCTGCCGCACGGGCCGCGCACGCGGACATCTGGTGTGATGTCGAATTATTGGCTCGATCGATCCGCGCCGCCACCTACGTGTCGATTACCGGCACGAACGGCAAGTCCACCACAACCGCTCTGATCGGCCATGTCCTCGCATCAGCCGGATGGAAGGTGCAGGTCGGCGGCAATCTCGGGCCGCCCGTGCTAGACCTAAAGGCTCTTGAAGCTGACGGCGTCTATGTACTGGAGTTGTCGTCGTATCAGCTGGAAAGAATCTTCAGTCTCAGATCAAGCGTCGCGATTCTTCTCAACGTTACCGATGATCACCTTGATCGACATGGTGGCCTTGGCGGCTATGTCGACGCGAAGCGCCGCCTGTTCGAACTTACAACGCCTGACGCGATTCTGATCATCGGCATCGACGAGCCCTTGGCAGAGGAATTGGCGACGGACGCCGAAGACGCAGGGCGGACCGTGATTCGCATATCCGGGGAAGTCCCGGTCGATGGCGGAGTCGGTATCCGGCACGGCTTGCTCCGGGACGATACCGGCGAAAGCAAGGACGACGCGATTGATCTAGGCGGCGCGACAGCATTACGAGGCAGTCATAACCATCAGAATGCTGCTGCGGCATGGGCGGCCTGCAGGATTCTAGGTGTCGACCCTGCCGCCATCACAGACGGCTTAGTTTCTTTCCCGGGTCTGCCTCATCGGCAGGAGTTGGTGGCCCATGCAATCAGGCACGGCAAGGCCGTTGCGTTCATCAACGACAGCAAGGCTACCAATGCCGCCTCTGCAGGGCGCGCGCTGTCATCGTATGACAATATCTTCTGGATCGCCGGCGGTCGAGGCAAAGACGATGGCTACGACGCTCTTGCTCCAGGTCTGGACAATCTGAAAGCGGCCTTCCTGATCGGCGAAGATGCGTCGACGATCGCCGCCTATCTGAACCGAACCGTACCCGCCCTACCCGTCACATGCGCCGAAACCCTGGACATGGCGATTGAAATGGCCGCTGTGGCGGCGCTGGCTCCGGAGGCGCCTGCTGAAAGCGTCATCTTGCTGTCGCCAGCCTGTGCTTCCTTTGACCAATTCAAGAATTTTGGCGCGCGCGGCGATGTCTTTCGAGCGATGAGCCAAGCCACCCTTGCCGTTGCAGAGGGCGCGTAATGAGGTACGCGCCCGCCCGCACGGACACGAGCATCATTGGCCGTTGGTGGTGGACAGTCGACCGCTGGCTTCTGGCCGCCGTAAGCCTGCTTCTGGCTTACGGCATGGTCCTGACGCTGGCTGCCAGCCCCGCGGCGGCGGCGCGGCTCAATATCGACAGTTTTCATTTCGTCCGTCAGCAGCTGCTGTTCATGCCGCCAGCTCTAGCACTCATGCTGCTGACTTCCCTTCTTACCCCGCCCTGGGTGCGTCGGTCGGCACTTATCATGCTGGCCGGCGCACTCATTTTTTCGGTCTTGGCCAGCTTGCTTGGGGCGGAGATCAATGGCGCTCGCCGTTGGCTGCCCATTGGTGGTCTTGTCGTGCAACCTTCAGAATTTATCAAGCCGGCCTTCGCTGTCATCTGCGCTTGGCTGTGTGCGACTGCGAGGGTCGAGAAGGGCTTCCCCGGGCGTATTCTTGCTACTGTTCTATGCGCCGCTGTTCTGGGGGTGTTGGCAGCGCAGCCCGATATAGGCATGGCGGCAGTCGTCTTTTCCATCTGGATCTGCCTGATATTCTTGGCTGGACTGTCCTTATGGCTGATCGCCGCCGGGATTGGCACCGTGGCAAGCGCTGCTGTGGCCGCCTACTTTACCTTCCCTCATGTCACCCAGCGTGTAAACCTGTTCCTGGATCCTGCGAGTGGTGACAATTATCAAGTAGATCGTTCCCTCGGCGCCTTCATCAACGGCGGCATCTTCGGTAAGGGGCCGGGTGAGGGTACGATCAAGCATCAGCTTCCGGACGCTCATAGCGACTTTATCTTCGCGGTTGCCGGTGAAGAGTTCGGCCTGCTGGCCTGCTTCCTGATCGTCGGCACCTATGCCTTCATCGTGTTGCGCGGCTTCGCTCGGGTGATCGAGACAAACAACCTGTTCGTCCTGTTTGCTGCAGTGGGTCTTCTTTCGGCATTCGGCTTGCAAGCGATTATCAACATGGCCTCGACACTGCATCTTATGCCGACAAAAGGTCTGACCTTGCCGTTTATCTCATACGGCGGGTCGTCGATCATGGCGCTTGCAGTTGGTACTGGCATGATTCTCGCGCTGACCCGAAACAGAGCGGGCGGGACGCTATGAGCAAGACGATTGTCCTGACAGCCGGTGGTTCCGGCGGACATCTGTTTCCTGCCATAGCTCTGGGTCTTGCGTTGCTGAAGCGAGGGTATCCAGTGAAACTCTATACGGATGATCGCGGCGCGGAATATGCCAAGCTGAAATCGTGTCTGGAAGCGCATATTGTACCGGCGGCATCGCCATTCCGAGGCGGTATCCGGGGCAAAATCGGCTTCGTCTTTACGCTCCTGCGTGGCGCGCTTGTCGCTAGCCGCCTGTTGAGGCGGCACGGGGCGGCGGGCGTTGTCGGATTTGGCGGCTACGCTTCGTTCCCGACCACGTTCATGGCCGCCCGACAGAACAGACCCGTGATTCTGCACGAGCAGAACGGCTATCTGAGCCTTGCCAACCGTAAAATCGCGAAAATGGCTAGCGCGATTGCCCTCTCTTTCCCGACTGTGGAAGGTGTCCCACAAACTAGCGCCAGGCGGGTGGAGACCGGCAATCCGGTCCGACCGGAGATCAACAGGCTGCATAAACGCACCTATATCGCGCCCAAATCAGGCGGGCCGTTCTACCTGTTCATAATGGGTGGCAGCCAAGGCGCGCGCGTATTCAGCGATGTTGTCCCCGAGGCAGTTGCCGGCCTGGATGAAGCCAAGCGACAACGACTGCAGGTTACGCAGCAGTGTCGCCCTGAAGACATCAAGCGCGTACGCAGCGCTTATGACGCTGCCGGCATCGACGCCCATCTCCAGAGCTTCTTTGATAATGTCCCAGATCGGCTGGCTGCAACGCACCTCATGGTCTGTCGGGCCGGCGCATCCACCTGTGCAGAAGCCTTGGTGGCTGGCGTACCGGCGATCTACGTGCCCTATCCATATGCAGCCAACGATCACCAGACCGCCAACGGCCGATACATTGAGAAGGCTGGCGCCGGCTGGTTGCTGAGCCAAAAAGACTTCACGGCAGAACGCCTCAGGACCAAACTGATTTGTCTTCTTGAAAATCCGGCACCTTTGGCCTCGGTCGCCGCATCTGCGGCCAACATTGGTCGGCCCGATGCGGCGGAGCGTCTTGCCGACGTCACCGTGTCCGTCATCAACGGGATGGCGCATCAAGATGTCTAAACTTCCTATTGATCTAGGGAGCATTCATTTCGTCGGCATCGGCGGCATTGGAATGAGCGGGATCGCCGAAATCCTGCATAATCTGGGCTACAAGGTGCACGGATCGGACATCGCCGCCAACACCAACGTCAGGCGGTTGCAGGAATTGGGTATTGATGTTGCCGTCGGCCACGCTGAGGAGAATATCGGCGATGCTTCGGTCGTCGTCGTTTCGACAGCCGTCAAATCCGACAATCCGGAAGTCGCCGCTGCCCGGTCGCGCCTGACCCCCGTTGTCCGTCGCGCGGAAATGCTGGGCGAACTCATGCGCTTGAAGTGGGGCATCGCCGTCGGCGGCACCCACGGCAAAACAACAACAGCTTCGCTTGTGTCCTGCGTGCTGGACGCGGCCGGGATGGATCCGACCGTTATCAATGGCGGCATCATCAATGCATACGGCACCAATGCCCGCCTGGGTAACGGTGATTGGATGGTCGTTGAAGCTGATGAATCCGACGGTTCGTTCCTGAAGCTGCCAGCCACCATCGCAGTTGTCACTAGTATTGATCCGGAGCACCTTGACTATTACGGCGACTTCGAGGCCCTGCGTACCGCTTTCGACGAGTTCGTCGGCAACATACCATTTTATGGTTTCGCCGTGCTGTGCATTGATCATCCTGAAGTTCAGGCGATGATCCCGCGACTGTCTGACCGGCGCTTGATCACTTACGGTTATTCGCGACAGGCTGACATTCGCGCCGTCAACGTTCGCTACCATGCTGACAAAACAGTCCTGGATGTCGACATCAAGGAACGGGGTCAGAACCGCCGCGCCAAGTATTTCGACATCGAACTGCCGATGCTGGGCGAACATAATGTCCGCAATGCGTTGGCGGCTCTGTCCATAAGCTGGGAGCTGGGCCTGGAAGAAAAGACCTTCCGCAAGGCCTTTGCCGGGTTTGAGGGGGTCAAGCGTCGATTCACTCGGACCGGGGTTGTCGACGGTGTCACGATCATTGATGATTACGGCCACCACCCGGTCGAAATTGCCCATGTACTGAAGGCGGGGCGGGCTGCCTGCGCCGGCAGGGTTATCGCTGTGGTCCAACCGCACCGCTATTCGCGGCTGAAAGACCTGTTTGAAGATTTCTGCCTCTGTTTCAACGACGCTGACAAGGTAGTCGTCGCCGATGTCTATGCCGCCGGCGAAACGTACGTTCCCGGCGTCGATAAGGAAGGCTTGGTCGCTGGTCTGCGGAACCATGGCCATCGCAATGCACGCATCCTGGAGTCGGAAGACGCTCTGCCCGGGCTGATCGCCGACATTGCCGGTGATGGTGACTTCGTGATTTGCCTCGGCGCTGGCAACATCTCGTCTTGGGCCCACGCGTTGCCAGAACAGATCAGAGCCCTGAAGGGGGGCGGCGGATGACGACAAGCATCGATTCCGGTGCCTTGATTGACCGGCTGCCGCCGGTGCGCGGTGATCTGGTAGCCGGCGCGCTACTGAACCATGAAACTTGGTTCCGGGTGGGCGGCGCTGCAGAAGTCCTGTTCCGCCCAGCAGACCAAGACGATTTGGTTCACATGCTTCGTGAGATGCCGAAGAGCACGCCACTAACTGTGATGGGTCTTGGGTCCAATACACTGGTGCGCGACGGCGGCGTGCGCGGTCTGATCATTCGAATGGGCCGTGAGATGGCTGGAATCGAAGTGGATGACGACGAGATCAGCGCCAGCGCCGGCGCCCCCGACCCTGCCGTCGCCGCCGCTGCTCGGGACGCCAGCCTGACCGGGTTGGAGTTTCTCTCCGGAATTCCCGGCACGATAGGCGGTGCCCTGCGCATGAATGCGGGTGCCTATGGCGGCGAAATGAAGGACGTCTTGATATCCTGCAATGCCGTCGATCCGGAAGGGACCATCCACAAGCTTTCCTTGAAAGACATGGGCTTCAGCTATCGCCGCTGTAGAATCCCCGAGGACTGGATCTTCACCAGCGCCGTCATGCGTGGCGTCCCGGGAGATCCAAACGCTATCGGCGCGCGAATGGCTGAGATTCGGCAAAACCGGGAAAAAAGTCAGCCCATGCGCACCCGAACGGGTGGTAGTACATTCCGTAACCCCTACGGTCATTTTGCTTGGAAACTGGTTGACGCCGCCGGCTGCCGAGGTTTGAAGCGCGGCGGCGCGATGGTGTCAGAAAAGCACACGAATTTTCTGATCAATACGGGCAATGCCACCGCTGCGGAACTGGAAGGCTTGGGCGAGGATATCCGCGCCCGCGTAAAGGCTCGGAGCGGCATCGATCTGCAGTGGGAAATCGGGCGAATCGGCGAGCCGAATGA
Organism: Rhodospirillaceae bacterium; assembly: GCA_026709535.1. GTDB lineage: Bacteria > Pseudomonadota > Alphaproteobacteria > Bin65 > Bin65 > Bin65. Next base: position 14,926 of record JAPOST010000161.1, on the reverse strand, counting down.
TAGCGTGGCAGCCGCAAGAGGCGCGTTATGACCCGGGTTGCTGTGTTGATGGGCGGCTTTTCATCCGAGAGGGAAATTTCGCTGTCCTCAGGCAAGGGCTGCGTTGAGGGTTTGGAGAGCGCTGGCTTTGACGTGACGCCTGTTGACGTGACGCGCAATATGGAGGCGCTGCTCAAGGCGCTAGACCCAGCGCCAGACGTGATCTTCAACGCGCTGCACGGCCCGTTCGGCGAAGATGGTCGGATTCAGGGCCTGCTCGACATACTTGAAATTCCTTATACCCATTCCGGCGCTCTGGCTTCGGCAATGGCAATGGACAAGTCAGTCAGTCGGGCGATTTTCGCACTGCAGAACATCCCTATTGCCAAAGGTTGGGTGGTGTCCTCTTCTGAGCTTGATGCCTTCATTGAACCACCTCGGCCCTACGTGATGAAGCCACTGTGTGAGGGTAGTTCAGTGGGGGTGCAGATCGCCTTCGAAACCGATAACAAGCCTTGGGAGGAACTGCGCCGGGAATATACAAAATATGATCGGATCCTGATCGAAAGATACATTCCCGGCAGAGAAATCCAGGTAGCAGTCGTTGGCGATGTCGCATTGGGCGCCATTGAGATTCGCACCCCGCGCCGATTCTATGACTATCGCGCCAAGTACACTGCGGGCGAGTCCGAGCATCTTATGCCGGCGCCGCTTCACGAGAGCGTCTACGAACTGGCGCTAGACCTTTCCCTCAAGTCGCATGCCGCCTTGGGTTGCCGGGGTGTCAGCCGCGTAGACTTGCGTTACGACGACACGCAGGGAAAACCCGGCGACCTGATCGTTCTGGAAGTTAATACCCAGCCTGGCATGACGCCGACGTCGCTGGTGCCGGAAATCGCCGCGCATGCCGGCTGGACCTTGGAAAACCTGTTGATCTGGATGGTGGAACACGCTGCATGCGACGCTTGAACCTCAGCAAGAATTCACGCAAGGCGCAGGATCGCGAAAGCGGCGCCGACATCAGCGCGGCCGCCATTATTGCCAAGGCTGCTGCAACAGTTCCAAGCCAGAATGACGATTGCGACGCCAATCATCACAAGTCGGATCCCGCTGTCATTGATGCGCCGTCAACCACGATGTCGGGTTCTATTGCAGCTGGCGAGCGTCCGCCGCGGCGCATCCGCCGGGCTCGATGGCGACCGCTGCGTATTGCTGGGGATCAGCTTCGCAAGCACACCGGAGTCGCCTTTCGCCTTGCTACCCTGCTTGCTCTGTTTGGCTTTCCGGTTTGGCTTTGGCAGAGTGGTCACCTGGATTCAACAATTGCCGTCGTGGATCAGGGCGCCAGCGACGCGCGAGAGGCATTCCAAGCGGCGCTGGGTCTGAGGCTGGAGCACGTCTATGTCGTTGGCCGCCATCGGACGTCGCGGAAAGCGCTGTCTTCGGTTTTGGGTCTGGACCGCGGCGCCGCCCTGACCGGAATTGGCATTGCCGCCCTGCGTCGCCGCTTGCGCGCGCTGCCATGGATCAGTGACGCAGCCATTGAGAGACGCTGGCCCAACGTTCTCTTCATCCGCATCCGGGAACACACGGCCATTGCGCGCTACCAAAATGATGGTCGCATGCAGCTTGTCGCAAGCACCGGTGATGTCATCGACGTTGACGCTGCGGCGGATCATCAAGGGAAACTGCTAATCAAAGGAAAGGGCGCTCCGGTTGCGGCCGCGGCGCTGCTGAAAATTCTGCGTTCCCGTCCTGTTCTTGCCGACCGGGTCGTTTCGGCGACGCGCAAGGGACAGCGCCGATGGGATCTGACATTTGACAATGGTGCCTTCTTGAAATTGCCGGAACGCCGCCCAGACGCCGCTTGGCACCGGTTTGCTGCGCTCAACAAGACTCACGAGCTTTTGGCAAAGGGCGCGCTTGGGTTCGATATGCGGACAAGATTCGATTTCGTCATCCGCAAACCCGGCCCGGTGATGGAAAAAAGTAGCCGTGAAGGCGGCGGCCATTCAGGTTACCGGAGTGGCAGGACAACCTAAACATGGCCAGTCTGAACGGTACATCTGCACCAAACCGAAACCAGTTGATTGTGGCGCTGGATATCGGCACTAGCAAGGTGACGTGCCTGATTGCTCAAGCTCAGGCAGCCGGGCAATTGCGTGTTGTCGGCATCGGAAAATGCGACATGCGCGGCATGCTGCGAGGCACTGTTGTGGATATGGATTCGGCTCGTGACGCGATCGCCAACACTGTCCATATCGCCGAAAACATGACGGGCGAAACGGTGAAATCGGTGATCGCCTCTGTCAGCTGCGGTCGACCCAAATCAGAAATCATGTCGTTTGAAGTGCCGACGGTAAACGGCGAGGTCGGATCGACTGACATCAAACGTATCCTGCGCCGCGGGCACTCCGTTGACAACGTGATTGATCGCGAACTGATTCATGCCATTCCTGTGGGCTTCCGGCTTGACGATGCGCGGGGGATCCGGGACCCGCATGGTCTGTTCGGCAAAATCTTGGGTGCCGAAATCTATACTGTGACCGCCGAATCTGGACCTATCCGTAACCTGGCAGCCTGTATCCGCGGCTGTCACCTGAAAATCGACCATTTCGTATTGGCGCCCTATGCCGCTGGACTGGCAACCTTGGGAGAAGACGAGCGAAACCTTGGCGCAACTGTAATCGATATGGGCGCCGGCGTCACGAGCGTTGCCGTCTTTCAGGATGGCGAGATCGTCTTTGCCGACTGTATCCCGGTTGGCGGGCAGCAGGTGACGAATGACCTGGCCCATGGCTTGTCGACCCCAATCGAACAGGCAGAAAATCTGAAGATTCGTTTCGGCAACGCGATGCGCTCGTCGGCGGACGACAGCGCGATCATCGACATCCCGTGTCTTGGTGCCCATTCGGATGCCCCGCCACAACCAGCGCCCAAAAGCCTGCTGACCGGCATTATCCGACCGCGGCTGGAAGAAACGCTGGAATTGGTGCGCAGCCGGCTACGAGACACACCATATCTGACGAAAGACAGTCGCCGCGTAGTATTGACCGGCGGCGCCTGTCAACTGAGAGGTGTCCCTGAACTCGCTGGTTCAATTTTCGACAGCAAGGTCTGGATTGGCCGAGCTCTGCCCTTGGACGGCCTTGCCGAAACGGCCACCAGCCAAGCCTATACCACGTGCACAGGTTTGCTCTGTTTCGCCGCTGAAACCCGGACTGATACGGCCGGACTGGGCAGCGCCTTAGGCGCACTCGCCGCTGCCCAGTCACGTAGCGCGACGTCTGGAGTCTTTGGCCGTTTAGGCGGCTGGCTGAGGGAGCATCTCTGATGAACTGTCTCAACCTCTCTTTCTCCAGACCTAACCAATCCCGATTTTGTCGTTTCCCACTCAGGAGGCCATCATGACTCTCAACCTATCCATGCCTCAAACTCTTCCTCATCTGCGTCCTCATGTTTTGGTCTTCGGTATTGGCGGCGCTGGCTGCAATGCCGTCAACAACATGCTGAACGCCAATATCGAAGGCGTAAAATATGTCGTGGCCAACACCGACGCTCAATCACTTGCCGAATCTAAATGCGACAGCCAAATTCAGTTGGGACTGAAATCCACTGAAGGACTTGGTGCAGGTTGTCGGCCGGAAATCGGCCGAGCTTCAGCGGAGGAAGAGATTGACCAGATTGCACAGCATCTTCAGGGCAATCACATTGTCTTCATCACCGCCGGTTTCGGCGGTGGCACTGGAACAGGCGCAGCGCCGGTGGTTGCCCGTTCGGCGCGCGACAATAACATTCTGACTGTCGGCATCGTAACCATGCCCTTTAATTTTGAAGGGTCTCGGCGGATGCGCTTGGCAGAAGAAGGGCTGCAGGAACTGCAGAATGTCGTCGATACCTTGATCATCATCCCCAACCAGAACTTGTTCGAGGTCGTCGACGAGCACACGACCTTTGCCGATGCAGCCCGGATGGCGGATGACGTATTGGTTTCGGGCGTCCGCAGCATCACCGGCTTGATGGTCCTGCCCGGGCTCATCAATCTGGACTTCGCGGACGTTCGCACTGTCATGTCCGAAATGGGCAAGGCCATGATGGGCGTCGGCGAAGCAGACGGCGAAGGTCGCGCCATCAAGGCGGCGGAAGCGGCAATCGCCAATCCCCTGCTTGATGAAATTTCCATCAAAGGTGCCCGCGGTCTGCTGATCAATATCTCCGGCGGCCCCGACCTGACACTCTACGAGGTCAACGACGCCGCCAACCGTGTTCGTGACGAGGTTGATCCGACAGCCAACATCGTCTTCGGGTCCGCTTTCGATCGGGAACTTCAAGGTAAAATCAGGGTGTCGGTATTCGCGACTGGTATCGAAAGCGCGACGACAGCGATGCAGTGGCCAACCGATGTCAAGCTTCTCAAACCGGCGGCCGCGCACGAAATAGAGCACGACCCCTTGCTGGATCAGGTCTCCGATTACCCGGTCGAAACCATTGAAACCCAAGCGCCGCCGCAGGTCGCGGCGTCTGAGATTGCAGACTCCAGCGAGCAACCTGACGATTCCACCCAGTCCGACATGTTTTCCGAAGCGGCGGCCGACACGGCTGAAGAAGAAAATCATATCCATGCCATCTCGCATCATGAGGTTGAAGCGGCGACCGGCATCCTGTCTGAAGGATTATCGACCGAAGAAGCTGCGGTTGAGTCGCTGAACGGCCAACGCAAGGGAACTGTTACCATGCTTCCATCGGCAGAGACCGGACAGATTATCCAGGATACGCGACCGCAACTCGCACTGCGTCCAGAGCCGCGTTATGAAACCTGCTCCAAAGAAGGCATCAAGCATGAACCGGCACCAGCCGAGAAGGAGGAAGCGATTGCAGGCACGCGGGCCTCCATGTTTTCCTTCTTGCTCAACCGCCGCAAGAAACCATCGGCGGACCAGAACGGTGCTCAGCAAAACGACCGCGTTAGCGACGAAGTGGAGGACAATTCTGAAGAAGATGCTGCCGCCAAGCCCCAAATTGACAACGGAATTCGCTTGGTCACCAGTAAGGTCGATATGACGACAGATGATGATCTTCTGGAAATACCGGCATTTTTACGCCGTCAGGCGAATTGATCCGATGCGGTAGGGGGATGTAATATGGCGTAACAAAGAGTGATTTGCACATCGAACCTGCCGATGAGTAATTATTGCTCAATAAGTCAAAGGAAGCAGCGTTCTATCATTGAGATCGTGTCCAGCGCCCGGCCTTCAATCACCGCGGCGTCAGCGGTATTGGAAGCTCATCCAAGAACAACTTTAAGAGTAGTACGAAAAAATGATTGCCAATGGTAGCGATTGAAAACTCAGGGTTGCGTCGACTAAACGACTCGCCACAGGGAGGTTGGTTGAACCAAACCACCCTCAAAGACACGATCTCATGCGCTGGTGTCGGATTGCATTCGGGCTCGAATGTCGGTATGGCGCTCATCCCTGCAGAGGCCGATACCGGAATCGTTTTCCGTCGGACGGATGTAGCCGCCCGTGGCGCCGAGATTGCGGCGCGATGGGATCATGTGGTGGACACGCGCTTTTGCACGACGATCGGTAACGCTGATGGCATAGCTGTTGGCACGGTCGAGCATCTGATGGCGGCGCTGGCCGGTCTGGATGTCGACAACATCGTGGTCGAGGTCAATGGACCAGAATTGCCGATCATGGATGGAAGTTCGGAACCGTTCGCGTTTTTGATCGAATGCGTCGGCGTACAAGAGTTGAGCGCGCCGCGCCGTGCGATAGAGATTCTAAAACCGGTATCCATTCGATACGAGGAAAAATCAGCCGCGCTGATTCCGGGTGGCGGCAGCACGTTCAGCATCGAAATCGAATTCGCCTCTGACGTGATCGGCCGACAATTCCGGGCTTTTGACCTTTCAGACGGTTCCTTCCGGCGCGACTTGGCGCCTGCCCGAACATTCGGTTTCCGTCGCGAAATTGAAGGGCTGCATGCAGCTGGCCTGGCCCGCGGCGGGTCGCTGGGCAATGCGGTGATCGTTGACGACAACGTGGTCTTGAGTCCGGAAGGCCTGCGGTTTCACGATGAATTCGTTCGGCACAAGTTACTTGATTCTCTGGGTGACCTTCGCCTTGCCGGCGCCCGGATTATCGGTCATTTCCACGGCTACAAGCCTGGCCACGACTTGAACAACCAGTTGCTGCGTAGCCTCTTTGCCGACGAATCGTCTTGGCGGTTTGTGGAGATAGGCGATCTGTCAGCGGTGGCTAGCGCAAGCACGGAAGAACACCTCCAGGCGGTTGCCGCGAAAGCCTGAACCGTCTCTGACGGGCTTCTACCGCTCCTTTCGAGCATGTCACTATAACGCCATGGGCTTCCTGAGCCTTCGACTTGCGTGGTGAAAGACATGTAGCGTCTTGGCTGGCGTGTATGGCATACAGTTACAATCATAAAACTGCAGTATGTCTTTCGCAGTGCCTAGCATGAGAGCGTTTTGCCATGACTGCTAATGAACCCCGCCAAATTTTCCGTTCGCGTCTTTGCCTCTCTATCGTAACGTCGCTTGTGGCTGCTTCCTTGGTCAGCGGCTGCAGCAACCTGGATATATTTGGTCCGAAAGCGGACGATACGTACATCGAGGGAACGGTCCAACAGCTCTACAGTCAGGGTCAGGACCTGATGCGCAAAAGGGATTACAAGCAGGCCGCCAAATACTTTAGCGAGGTGGACCGGCAACATCCCTACTCCACTTGGGCCGCACGGTCGCAGTTGATGGTAGCCTATGCGTATTACAAAGCCAAAGAATACCACACTGCCCGTTTGACGCTGAATCGGTTCCTGAGTCTGCATCCGGCGCACAAGGACGTGGCTTATGCCCACTATCTGAAAGCGCTGAGCTATTTTGAGGAAGTGCGTGACACAAAGAGAGATCAGAACTTCACCCGCCGCGCCTATACGGAATTCATGATCGTCGCCGAACGTTACCCGACCTCAAAATATGCTGTCGATTCGAGGCAGAAAGCGACCGCCTTGAGTGATCATCTGGCTGGCCATGAGATGGAGATTGGCCGCTTCTATCAGTCGAAGGATCTGTATCTTTCTGCCATCAACCGGTTCAAGACCGTCATCAAGGAATACCAGACATCGCGGCACATGCCGGAAGCACTGCATCGAATGACCGAAAGCTATATTGCACTGGGGCTTCGTAACGAGGCGCGGCGAACCGCGGCGGTATTGGGACATAACTTCCCGAAAAGCCGGTGGTATTCTGACAGCCTCGCACTGTTACAAGGCAAACGATCAAGTCCAATCAACACCACTGGGATAACAACTACCCTTAGCCGTGGACAGCCCAAGACGCCAGCAAAGACCGATCGATTGATCGTGAAGAGCACTGGCCGATCATGGTTCGGACGCATGATGGACCGGATTTTCTGATGCCGGTTCGATACCAACTTCCGGCCACACAGCCGGATGTATGGGGATGCTGAGCAGCCTTTCCATCCGCGATGTCGTTCTGATTGACGCTCTTGATCTCACGTTTCATGCAGGTCTGACCGCCCTGACCGGCGAGACTGGTGCCGGCAAATCCATCCTCCTTGATTGCTTGGGTCTCGCTTTGGGTAGTCGAAGCGACTCCCGATATGTAAGGCTGGGCGCAGACCAAGCCAGCGTCACCGCGACTTTCGAGATTCCAACATCGCATCCCGTTGCTAAAGCGTTGAGCGAACAGGGCCTGAATTCCGGCGAAAGTGATGTTATCCTGCGTCGGGTCCTGGGCGCCGACGGTCGCAGCAAGGCCTTCGTCAACGACCAGCCGATTAGTATCGGCCTGTTGAAGACGATTGGCGCCAATCTTGTCGAAATCCATGGTCAGTTCGATCAGACCGGTCTTTTGGATGTCGCAACCCACCGGCAGGTCCTGGATGCCTTTGGGGGGCACCGCGCGGCGACGGAGGCTGTTCTCGCTGCTTGGAGGCACTGGTCTGAAGCGCGGCACAAGCTGCAGGAATTCGAAAAAGAGATTGATAACGCCAGACGAGACGAAGACTACCTGCGCCATGTTCATAGAGAACTGACCGACTTGGCGGTAATGCCTGACGAGGAGGACTGCCTGACAGCCGAACGCGCTCGACTGGCCAGTCGCGAGAAATTGCTGGATATCAGCCACGATGTTGTTGCCACCATCGGACCGGATAGCCGGGCGGACAGCGCCTTGAGCGACGCCGCCCGCGCCTTGGAGAAAGGCGCGGCGTTGGCTCCTGACTTGTTCGAGTCGGCAATCGCGGCGCTGGATCGGTCCCGCATTGAATTGAGCGAGGTTTATATTGCGGCATTAGCCATTGCCGAAGGGGCAGACGCAGAGCCTGATCGACTCTTTCAGGTGGACGATCGCCTGGCGGCCTTGCGCGACGCCGCGCGCAAGCATCGATGCGAGATCTGGCGGCTGCCGTCACTACTGGAGAAAATCTCGGAACGTCTTGCGGTCGTCGACGATCAATCCGGCACTATGGTCGCCGCGCAACTGCGCGCTGAAGAAGCCGCATTAGCGTATCAAAACGCCGCCAACGTTCTTAGCAAGGCGCGCCACGCCGCGGCTGAACGCATGGACAAACTCGTCATGTCCGAGTTGTCCCCCCTCAGACTGGAGCGCGCCCGATTCGCCACGCGCGTAGTTGCATTGGAACCTGCGAAAGCCTCCGCCCATGGCCGGGATCACGTCGCTTTTGAAATTGGAACAACCCCCGGTGCACACTTGGAGCCGATCAGCAAAATCGCGTCAGGCGGCGAACTTGCTCGCATCATGCTGGCGCTGAAAGTGGTGTTGGCACAGGACGATGGCACTAGGACGATCGTCTTTGACGAAGTAGATGCCGGTGTGGGCGGCGCAACAGCTGCGGCTGTCGGCGAGCGCCTCCTGCGCCTAGGGGGAGATTCCCAAGTCCTTGTAGTTACCCATTCGCCTCAGGTCGCCGCCAGAGCACAGCATCACTGGCGTGTCAGCAAGACCGTTTCGGACGATTTGGCGGTGACGGTGGTAGATCCGCTGGATGCAAACGCCCGGCAGGAGGAAATCGCGCGCATGCTTTCAGGCACAGCTATTACGGAGGAAGCGCGGGCCGCGGCCGCGGCCCTGATGGCGTCCAGATCATGACAGCGGAGATCGATATTGAGGCTTTGACGGAGAATCAGGCGCGAGCCGAACTTGCACGGCTGACTTTGGAACTCCAGCGGCACGACGATGCCTACTATCTGCGTGATGCGCCAAAAATCAGTGATGCTGCATACGATGCGCTGCGGCAGCGAAATCGGAAAATCGAGCAAAGATTCCCTGCGCTCAGGCTGGACAATAGTCCGGAAAATAGGGTCGGCACCAGACCGCGCGATGGTTTCGCTCAGATCAAACACCGAACTCCCATGCTTTCCTTGTCTAATGCCTTTTCCCGCAAGGATGTAGAGGATTTCATCGACCGGATTCGTCGGTTTCTGTCCTTGGAGACAGGCAGCGCGTTGGATATAGTCGCCGAACCAAAAATCGATGGCTTGTCAGCAACCGTCCACTATCGTGACGGTCGATTCATTGTGGGGGCAACCCGAGGCGACGGCGCTGTCGGTGAGGACGTGACCGCCAATCTGCAGACCGTTGTGGACCTGCCCAAAACGCTGACGGACGCTAACCCGCCAAGCTACATCGAAATCCGGGGTGAAGTGTATATGCAAAAGGATGATTTTATGGCGCTGAATGCCGATCGGGAGGCACAGGGTCTTGTCGCCTACGCCAACCCGCGTAACAGCGCCTCGGGATCACTCCGGCAACTGGACCCAGCGATTACCGCCCAAAGGGCACTTCGCTTTTTCGCCTACTCCTGGGGCGTGCTGGCAGACGACGGTCCGGTGGCGGATATCGGTGAAACCCAGTGGGAATTTCTGGACCGCCTCAAAGCCTGGAGTTTCAGCGTCAATCCCCATGCTCATCTCTGTCGATCGATCGACGATATCATGGCCCTATATGACAAAATCCAGGCCAAAAGGGCAGCGCTACCTTACGACATCGACGGTATCGTCTACAAGGTCAACAAGCTAGACTGGCAAAAACGGTTGGGTATGGTCACCCGCGCGCCACGCTGGGCCACCGCGCACAAGTTCCCGGCTGAGCGGGTGCAGACTGTATTAAACCAGATCACCATTCAGGTCGGACGTACGGGTGCATTAACGCCGGTCGCCAATCTGGAACCCGTCACGGTTGGTGGCGTCGTCGTATCGCGCGCCACTCTGCACAATGAAGACGAGATAGAACGGAAGAATATCCGGGAAGGCGATGCGGTCATCGTCCAGCGCGCTGGCGATGTGATCCCCCAAGTTGTGGACGTCTTGACAGACAGGCGACCGGCGGAGTCAAAACCGTTCAGGTTTCCGGATACCTGCCCAGCCTGCGGGAGCCACGCTGTTCGTCCGAAAGGAGAGGTGGTACGTCGTTGTACTGGTGGTCTGATTTGTCCCGCCCAGGGTGTCGAGCGACTGAAACATTTCGTGTCGCGCAACGCCTTTGACATAGAAGGATTCGGCACCAGGCATGTGGTCACTTTTCTGGAAGATGGCTTGGTCACCAAGCCAGGCGATATTTTTCGTCTGCGTGATCATCAGAGCGATCTCAAGACACGGGAAGGCTGGGGCGAGCAGTCAGTGGATAATCTGCTGGCGGTGATTGAGGACCGGCGGACTATTCCCTTGCACCGCTTTATCTATGCCTTGGGTGTTCGGCAGGTCGGCGAGGCGACAGCCAAGTTGCTGGCTCGCCAGTACGGCTCACTCCAAGCTTGGCGCTCGGCCATGGAGCAAGTTGCCGCCGAACGTGCCATGGCGAAGCATGCTGTCAAGGCGGAGGACGTCGGCGAAGCCTACGCCGAACTGTGCAGTATCGACCAAGTGGGCCTTGCTCTTGCTGATGATCTGGTGGCATTTTTTGACGAGCCCCACAATTTGTCCGTCCTTGATGATCTTGCCGAAGAAGTCATCGTCGAAGACGCGGAAGTTGTAGCGACCCGATCACCCTTGGCTGGTAGAGCGATTGTTTTTACCGGCACCTTGGAGCGCATGGGACGGAGAGAAGCCAAGGCGCGCGCTGAAGCGCTGGGCGCAAAGGTTGCCGGATCGGTATCCAAGAAGACATATCTGGTCGTTGCTGGCGCCGGAGCCGGCTCAAAGACCAAGAAGGCCGAAGAGTTGGGGATCAAGATACTGACAGAAGATGCTTGGTTCGATCTGATCGGCGATTGATGACGGGCCACGTAGCCGACCTCCGCTGACCCATCATCGGATTGCTGGTCCGCCGCGGATTGCTGTCCATGCCGCCATTTATGACCCGCTCTAGAGCAAGATAGCTCAATTTGAAGCGCAAGAGGTTTATTGTGAATCGTCCCTTGCGCGCATACGCGATGGGGCATCTGGCCGTTGCGCGCCGGCGAAGGTCGGCACCCGCGCAAGATCACAAGGCTTGGCTCTGGTGCGGATCTGACCCCCGCTCACCCTACGCGGGCTCCGGGTAGATGACAGCACGGTATGGAAGGCGGGCAGCATGACCTTCATCGCCGCGCCTCCGTCGAGCAGGCCCTCGCTGGCGCTCGGGGGATGGGGCCGTGATGGACAACCTCGGCAACCGCAATCGCGTGGCTGACGCCTATCACGCATTCGCATCGCATGTACCGCCTTGTGGCGTTCAAGGCTGGCTCCAGCGGCGACAAGAAAATCTCTACAGGCGCCAGCAACGTGAAGCACCAGCCGTCGCACAATGCACTCGGCAAAGGTACCGTCTATCACCAGAACTGGGAAGGCGAAGACCCCTTAGAATTCGTTGATGACGGCAATGGCGTTCTTGATGTCTCGTGCCCATCAGCAGCCGGTGGACTGGATGGTCCGATCGCTTATGCCGTAGTCGTTACCCTCGAAGTTGACCGGGATGTTGCCGTACCAGTCTCTATGAGCGTGTTCGCGAGCGGCTGCGAGAGATCGTCCGCGTGCGAGCATGATGAACTCGGTTTCCCAAAACTACGCGCGGCGCTTGCGCCCAAACACAAATCAATCCACTTGGAAGCATGTTTAGTCAAGGGGAGGGGCTGGTCTGACTCATGGGGCCATTTTTTCAACAGTTGGAGAAATGACCTTAAACCGGTAAAGTTGTTGCCACGTTCTTGTGATTTCGATTGAGTGGGCAAGGATCGTGACAGACGTTAGGTAAGCTATCTGTCGCACAACCATCCCTGAATTGAGGAGTTATGATGAAGACGAGTAAAGCTTTGACCATTGCTGCTGCCGTTGCTGGTGCGGTTTCCTTTGCCGCCGTCACCACCGCCTCTCCGGCGATGGCCGGCAAGGTAAAGTGCTATGGTATCTCGAAAGCAGGTGAAAACGATTGCGGCAACGCCGCCGGCACGCACAGCTGCGCCGGTCAGTCGAAGGTCAGCTATGACGGCGGCGAGTGGAAGGGCGTTTCCTCGGCCGCTGCATGCACAGAAGCTGGAGGTAGCCTGAAGCCGTTCAAGGGTGTCAATCCGAAGAAGAAGTCCAGTTAACGCGCGTATTATCGCCCCGGCCACGCGATAGCGCGGCCGGGGCAGCCCATCTTGACACTGTCGATCAAGCGTTCGGGCAGCTATAGTACTGTTTGTTTGGGCCTTGACTATTGCTCGTTAGGAGACTGTTTCGTTGCTGACCTTTGATTGCCATGACCTCCGTCGGCACGCCCCTGACAACTGAATTCGAAAGCTATCCGGTTCCAGTTGCGGCCGGGATCGGTCTGCGTCACATCCACTTTGGCGAGTTCCTGAAAGACCAGCCAGGAGTTGCTTGGCTGGAAGTCCATTCCGAAAACTATGTTTGTCCCGGCGGGTCTCGGCTCGCGACTCTCGAAACAATTCGTCGAAACTATCCCTTGAGCTGCCACGGCGTCGGGCTGTCTCTTGGCAGTGCGGAAGGGTTGGACTTCGAACATCTGAAACGGCTGCGCTCCCTGGTCGACAGGTTCCAGCCGAGTCTGGTTTCGGAACACATGTCATGGAGCACTGCCGGCGGTGTCTATCTTAACGATCTGCTGCCACTCCCCTATACTGAGGAAGCGCTGGACATACTGGTGCGCAATATAAGCCAAGCTCAGGAGGCCTTGGGGATGCAGGTTCTGATCGAGAACCCATCATCCTACGTAACCTTTGCTCAATCAACGATTCCGGAATGGGAGTTCTGCGCGGAGACGGCGCGGCGAAGCGGTTGTGGCTTGTTACTCGACGTCAATAATGTCTACGTCAGTAGTCGGAATCATGGATACGATCCAAGGGATTTCCTGAATGCCGTGCCGGGTGCGCTGGTTGGCGAAATCCACGTTGCCGGCCATTCCGACTCGGAATGGGACGGCCATCCCGTTTTGATTGACGATCATGGATCGCCCGTGAAGGACGTGGTCTGGAACTTGCTGGACGAAGCCCTTGAGCGGATCGGTCCCAAGCCGGTGTTGATGGAATGGGATCTGAACCTGCCCGCTTTAGACGTGCTGTTGGGTGAAGCGGCGAAAGCCCAAGCCGCTCTTGATCAACTCGTTGCAGCCAACAAGATGCTTGTCAATGTTGCGTGACCTTCAAGCAGCCTTCGGCGCCGAATTGCTCGGCAGTGACATGCGCGTCTCGGCAGCGCTCGGCGGAGACCGTATGGAGAACGCGCATCGATTCGGCATTTATCGGAACAATATTTTCGCATCGCTGACGGGAGTGCTGGAAGCCGCGTTTCCGACAATACACACACTAGTGGGCGACGAGAATTTTATCGTCTTGGCCAGTCGTTTTATCGCAGAACATCCTCCGCAGGAACCGCCGCTTTACAGGTATGGCGCCGACTTCGCTACGTTCCTGGAAGATTTCGAACTCGCAGTCGGCGAACTGCCGTTCCTTCCTGATCTGGCCCGGGTAGAATGGGCGGTGAATGAAGCATATTTCGAGGCGGATGCTGAGTCGCTTCAACCGGAGGATCTGGCCGATCTTGATCCAGAAGACTGCGGCAACCTTCAACTGACCCTCCATCCTAGTGCGCGCTTGATGTCGTCTGGCTGGCCGGTCTGGGATCTGTGGGGGGCCGATGTTCTGCCCAATCCATCGCCGGAAGGGGCGCAACAAGTGCTGATACTCCGGCCAGACGCCGAGGTGAGTGTGACCTTGTTGTCGCCTGGTGATTTCATATTTGCTCAGGCTCTCGCGGCTGGTATGACATTGGGCGCGGCAGCTACTGCGGGCGCCAAGGCGGAGGAATGCTTTGACCTCGCCACCGCCTTGGGCGGACATTTGGGGCGCGGTACTTTCCGTGCTGAATTCACGCGGACGGCGGAATTGGCCTGAAACCGCACGCAAAAGCATCATTTCAGCAAAAATAGAGCGAGCATCTATGCGAATGAAAGAGACACAGCTGAAGGAAAAGGGATTTGACGGTCTGGTTCAGCGTTTCTTTCGCCTATTCGAGTTTATCCCTTATTCGTTACTTGCATTAGGCGCCCGGTTCGCGGTCGGCTTATTCTTTTTCCGATCTGCTCTGACCCGTGTCGATCAGAAGATAGATATCGGCTTCATGAGCATACCGTTGCCGTGGACGATCAAGAGCAATCAGGAGTTTGTCTTCGCTGAGTACAAGTACTTCGGCCACGCGATACCGGAATGGGTTCACAACATTTTGATGCATCCGGTCATCTGGGCTGAAAGCTTTATTCCTATCCTATTGATGCTCGGTCTGGCATCGCGGTTTGCAGCAGCCGTCTTGTTTGTCATGGCTCTGGTGATCGGCTTGGTTATCTACCCAGACTTCTTCTCCAAGGAGACGCTGGTCATTGCCGTTCTGGCGGCCATGGTCATGAAGGGCGGTCCTGGCGTTGTTGCGCTTGACGCGCCGATCCGTCAGATACGGTGGAGAGGAAACTAGA
>JAPOST010000074.1 GCA_026709535.1 Rhodospirillaceae bacterium | reverse complement strand
GCGGATGGTCTCGAAGTCCTGAATGCCGATGGGCAGGCGCTTGCGGGTCATGGGTCGCTCCCGGGGCGACAAGGGGTCGGGTGCACCGGAGACAGGCCGGACGTGCTGAGCTTTCCGTTCTTGCCCCACTGGGCCGCAAACGCCTCAAGCCGACGCTCAATCATGGCGTCGGGATTGACGATGAAAAAGGTCCGGGGGCTCCGGCGTCTCCAGTAATACGCAAGCGTACCGGCCGGGAGTCGGTCTATCCATGCCAGGATTTCCCGGAAATGCCCGCCCTTGGCGCGCGTGTTGTGGTGGTAGATGACCGCGGGCCGGCCGTCGGCGAGTTCCAGCACCTCGAATGGAGGAATCCGCTTTGAATTTACCTTCAGCGTGTACTTGAAGCTCTCATCTGGATAGAGGCCATTGTCCGGGTCGGCGAACACGAGGTCACAGCATTTGAGCCTGGCTCTGGTCCGCTCGAACCAATCCCGCCGCCATCTCTCACGGTCCCTGAAGGGGATCCGCGACACGTCCAGGGGCTCGTCGGCAAACGCGGCATCGTTCAGAACGCCGGACCGCTGCACTGCCGCAATGGTCCTGCGACCGTCCCGGACCAGCTTCCTCAATCCATCGAACAGTTCGGGGTCGAGATACCGCCACTCTGCCGGCCACTCCAGATAGTCCGTATGCCGGCCGTCGTTCGAGCGTGCCGGGTCGGAATCCGTCTGCTTGTACCATGCAACCCCAAGCCAGCTTCCACGGGCCAACGTCCTGAGTAGACCGTACTTCACGAAGTCGCCGATATCTCCGACATAACTGTCCCGCATTCATCGAATCCCAATCCGCTATTCAGGCCCGCCGCAGTGACGTTGCATCGCCGCTGCCCGCATTTCCTTCAACTGATCTGCCATGTCGTCTTCGGCAGTTCGGCCATTATGTTTCATTCCCGATTGCCGCATCATTCTGGCGGCGCCTGGCTGTCGAGCGTGACGATCGCGGAGAGGATGTCCGATATGCGCTGCGGCGTGTAGAACTCGCCCGCCTTCTTGCCCGAGCCCGCGGCGAACTGGCCGATCAGGTACTCGCAGGCATCCCCCAGCGCGTCTCTGTCGGTCGAGAACTCCGCCAGACCGTCGGCGATCCGGGTGACGATCGCACAGAGCTTCGCGTTCCGTTCCTCGCAGGTCCTGCCCAGCTTGTCGGCGCCGAGACTGATCTCCGAGAACAGCCCGGAGAAAGTGCTCTGGAACGACTCGTTCTCGATGTACCTGAAGCCTTCCCGGAGCGTGTCGAGCAGCGAACCGTCCCGGGTGCGGGCCCCGTGGGCAATGCCGGCCCGGAGATGCTCGGGGCGGATGACATGGTGCGTCTTGCGCCGCATCTGCTTCTCGAACGCCAATACGTCATCGGGGTTCTGGTCGTACCAGACGGACAGGGAGGACCGGCCGCCGTTGCCGATGGCATCCGGGTCGGGCCAGTCGCGCCCGAGTTCCCTCCTCGCGGCCTGCTCGTAGTTGTCCGAGATGTGGCGCAGAAACAGGAACGCCAGCATGTAGTCGCGGAAGTCGTCCGCGTTCATCGCCCCGCGAAGCTGGTCCGCAATCGCCCAGAGCGTTTGTCCCAGTTTCTTTTGCTGTTCGGTCATTCCGAAGGGTTTCTCAGCGCTTCTTTTCTTCCGCCACCAGCTGCTCCGCAGGAATGCGCATCAGTTTGCCGTTCTCCACGATAACGAGAGCGGTACTGGTTTGAATGGCAGTTTCCCGCGCCTTTTGGGCAGATTTGCGCAAAGCCCTCAACGCGGCCTCGACTTCAGGATTCATGTCTTGCCGAGTCTCTTTCATTGGTTTCCTCCTGATTCCACCAAAATCGGCTTTCGGCCCGAATTGTCGAATTTTATCCAATTATCGACAATGGCTTTGTAGCGGTTCTCGAAATTTTCCAGCCCTTTGGAAAAACGTCCTCGAATCACAGCCTCGGGGATGGCATGCCCGCCTTGCCGAACACGCTCGGCAACACGTGAAATCGCGCTTTCTTCATCGGGCAAGGCGAGAAAAACGAGGCTCACATGATAACCCTTGCGTCGCCATTGCGGAATGTGCCGCAAGTAACCGAGCCCGGACAGCGTGGTCTCAAAAGCAAAACTCTCGCCGCCCCTCACTCGGGCGTCGATTTCTTCAAGCATCAAACGCCCTGCCTTTATCGCCGCAACCTCGGGAGCGAAGGGCGATAGTCCGGCGGCAATGAGATCGGCATTGATAAAGCGGTGAAAGTTCATCTCTTCAGGGAGAAAGGAACAGGCAAAAGTGGTTTTTCCCGCCCCGTTCGGCCCCGCGATAATGATGATTTTTTTCTTCACCCCTTCCCCTCCTCTGCGGAGGGAAAGAGTTGCTGCATCAGACCTTGCTTGTGCTGCCGCAGTGCTTCAAGCTTCCGCCCCTCCGCCGCGATCAGGTCGTCCAGAGAGCCGAGGCAGTCGGCAATCTTTTGCTGCTCAGCAAGCTCTGGAAATACTATTGGCAATCTCCGAAGGTCTTCAGAGTCGATTTTCCCTGCACCAATCCCCGGGTCATTGATTGGGATTAGAGATTCTCGGGCTACCAATAGACTCACCAAGAATTGTGTGTTGAGCGATTTATCGATTTTGAAAGCTCGCACATCTTGATTGAATGCCACGTCAATCGATGCGACCCCCATTGGCACCCGGTTGTACAGCATGCTCCCGCGAGTAAGGATGAGGAGTGATCCGGCCTTGGCCATACGTGTGCCATTTCCAATTGCTGACGAAGTTACTTTGCGTTCAGAATCATGGATATTGGTGTCATACATTGACGCTGCACTGATCCATGGGATATGCCCATTCCAATACTCTGGAACACTTTTCGATGGCGTACTGGCCTGCCCCCTATAAGTGGTCCAGTGTCTATGGGAGGGTCTGGGGCGGGTTGAGTCGATGGGCCGACTTTAGCCCATCGCATCAATCGTGACCAGTGCGCCGTTCAGTTCCAGGCGCTTGAGAAGGCGTG
>JAPOST010000171.1 GCA_026709535.1 Rhodospirillaceae bacterium | reverse complement strand
GCCGATCCCAACCAAAAGGGTGTACTTGAAGAGGCAGCGAAAAAAGGCTCTGCCGAGATTGTCAAGATACTTCTGGATGCCGGTGAAAATGCTGATACAGAGCCTGTTTCTTACGAGTACGCTCTTGTACAAGCGGTAAAATCGGGCAGAACCAGGGCCGAGATTGTCAAGATACTTCTGGATGCCGGTGCCGACCCCAACATTGAACCAGTTCTTTATTTGTCGTTACAAGGAAGGTTAACCAAAAGACGTATCCAAGTCATTCAGATGCTCCTGGAAGGCGGTGCCGATCCCAATCAGCTACATGAAGACAGAGGGAGAAGAAGGGGAGTCGGAAATTCTCCTCTTGGAGTTGCAGCGAAATTGGGCAACACGAAGCTCGTACAGATGCTTTTGGATGCCGGTGCCGATCCAAACCTACGACATCGTAGTTCCCATTCTCCTCTTGTAATTGCGGTGGACAAGGGGAAGACCAGAACGGTAAAGATACTCTTGGATGCTGGTGCCGATCCCAACCAAAAATCCGGCAGGTATAGTCCTATGGCAATAGCGAAGAGAAAGCGTTACTCCAGGATCATGAAGCTGCTTCGGGAGGCCGGGGGGCAATAGAAGATGTGCTCAAGTACTGGTTCAGGAATAGTCGTTGACAATCAAGAGAATTCATGTAAAGCAGGAGCGCGCGCGACTGTATACTGTTAAAGGTAATGTTCATTCTTGCCATACGGGGAAATGGTTCTTTATGCGACAACGTACTGCTATCGCCGAACAGACGCGAGGAAACGATGTTACGATATAGCACCTTGCTGATCGTCCTAGTCTTGTTTCTCCCCCTTACCGCTCATGCGCAAACCATGACAAAAGCTGATCGCTTCAAGTTATGGAATGACTGCCGCAAAATTAGGGTGGTTGTTGAAAGATTGCATGAGCAAGCGTCAAGGAAAGGGCTGGACAGACAGGAACTTCGATCAGCATTACGCAAATATCTTCATGGGAAAAATCTCTATGATGCCACAGCGACAACATTCCTGTATGTTCGTATAGGCATGACCAAATCCGCATTCAATCTTGATATTGACTATTTCAAACCGGTAAGAGATACAATAACGGGAATCAAGCGAAATGCAAAAACATGGTCGTCTGGGAACTTTGGTTCTTACAGGACTACCAAGATAATATGGACCGCTCTGATCGAGCAGTTAAGAGAATTTGTCTATCAATATCGACGCGTCAACAAGATAGCGTGCCGACGCCGCTGAGCCATAGGGTTTCCGAAGGAGTGATGAAGCAGTTGACGGATGACGGGCTCATGGAACGTCGCGGTAAGGAGGACTGTTGTTGATGATCAGCTCCGATACTATCCTCGCGGCATTGCAGCAGTTGGTTCGCTTCGTTGGGAGGGAACGAACTGGCGGATACAGGACTGCGATGACCAGCAGTTTTTCTCGTCGTGCCGAAGCCGAGACACCGACCGAGCAAGCACCCGCCGAGATACGAAGACAACTCGAACACGGTGAAGTCGATGCCGTGCTGACGCAGGGTGTACGCGGCCGCCATCCGGCGACGGCATTTCCACGTCACCCCGACCGGCGCCTCCTGGCTCAACCAGGTCGAGCGCTTCTTCGCCGCCCTGACCTAAAAGCAGCGCCGGCGCGGGGTCCATCGCGCAACCCGGGAACTCGAACAGGCTATCCGAGACGATATCGACACCGTCAACGCCAACCCCTTTCGCTGGACCAAGTCGGCAGACGACATCCTCGCCACCATCAAACGCTTCTGTCTGCCCACCCTGGATACCGCAGAACGCCAAAAAGAAAATCAACAAAACTTGGAAATCAGGACACTACCAACGGTTCCCGTGTTGCCCCGTCCGCACAGGCAGTTGCGAACGTCTTGCGGGGTTCGGTGGGTGATTGTAAAGCATCCGGTGCCGTTCCCGTTCAAGATGGTATTCGCAGGTGTGTAGGTTCCGCCCGTCATGAAGCATCGCTTAAGGAAAGGACTACGCTCCTCCAACAGATGTGTTCGCCGGACCACGCAAGAGGGGGGGACTGTGCCAACGCCATCGCTGGCGTTCGGAGGGCTTCCACGGCGAGGCCAGGACTGGGCCGAGCCGTCCACCACGACCTCGACAACATGAATGCCTGACGACGGCGGCGATCAATCACAATCGGCTCGTCGTCGCCGTTCTCGCCGTTTTTTTGGGCCCTCCGGATCGCCGGATGCGCCGTTCATGGCTGGCTACGCGCTCGTCGCACTCTGACCGTCCGATACGGACTCTCGGCCATTGCGGCCGCATGATCCGACACAGGTCACCAACCAAAACCGGGTTCTTCAAAAAGCCCCGTTATGGAACAACGATGACGAATCGGCACCAGGCGGCAAACCCAATCGTTCCAGTAGAGTGCCGGTAGTGGGTAGTGGCTCAGTTTGAGCTTTTGGCCCATATTTACATATGGCCAATGGACATATATTCGGCAAATCATAACATAGGGATTGTCCCCAATGGCGAGAAAGCAATGTCCCAAATACCGACTGACTGGATGCCGCTGGCCGGCATTGTCGGGATACTGGCCTTTCTTTGGAAGCTCGGCAGCGACATTGCCGACCTTCGGGAGCGCATGGCGCGGTTGGAATGGTTGTTCGAGGGATTCACGTCCCGCAACGACTCCGAAAATCAGCGTACCTGACAACGTTTCATGAAATAATCAACCATGCCCAGAGGCCCCAAGGGAGAAAGGCGACCCGCCGATGTTGTGGACTTCGCCGTGACCGTTGCCAAGATCGCGACCGGCGAGATTGAAGAAGAATACGCTGGCCGCCCGCGCCAGCCCAACAAGGCCGAGGGCGGGAGAGTTGGTGGCAAGGCGCGGGCTTCTTTCCTGACGCCGGAGCGCAGAAACGAAATTGCGATTGCGGCCGCCGCCGCGCGCTGGGGCAATGAAGGCTAACGCCAACTGGGCAAATCAGACGATCTGGCCGGGCGACAATCTTCCGATAATGCGGGGGATGAACAGCACCAGTGTCGTTCTGATCTACCTGGATCCGCCGTTCAATTCCAAGGCCAATTGGGCCGCTCCTATCGGAAGCAAGTCGGCAGATACCGCCTTCAAGGATATCTAGGACGCTGGCGGACGTGGATGTCGAGTGGTTGAACCTGGTAGAGACGAAGCCCCCCGTTTTGTATCGCGCACTGCTTTCGGCGATCCGCGAAATCGCTTCCGACGCTTGAACTTGATGACCGCGAGGGCCATGTGGCCAAGTTCGCCCCACGCGGACTGTGGATTATCGGCGGCAACGGCCGCGTCGACCTGAAGCAGGACGGACGCCACTACTTGATCGTCGGCATGGCGGAGAGTTTCGAGACGCCCGACTGGCAGGCTGCTCCCGCCGAAGCACGGCGTGCCCGCGAAGCGGTCAACGAAGATTGGCTGAAACGCGTCCTGCGGTGAGCGATCTCAATGCCATTGCCGCTCTGTTTCAGCATATCGAGAACTCTCTGGAAGACTTGCGCGAGCGGCACGATGCAGCCAATGAAGCCAACGAGCGCGACCGTATCGAACGCTGGCAGAAGCTGAACGAGCAAGCGTATTTCGTGCTGGCGTGGGGCCAACTGGAAGCGGATATCGACGATGCCTGCCGCCACGCGATCCGTCATGGGAAAGCCCACGATGACTGGCGGTGCCGCCGGGCGTGGAGCGCGTACGACGAGGAAAACCCTAGGCTGAGTTTCAGGAACCGTCTGATGCTGGTTCTCGACCGAAACAGCGAAGAGTGGAAAAGGATCCTGGAGCTTTACAAGGTCCGCAATCAGATTGCTCACGGCGATCTGCGCCACGCGGGCATCAACCTCCCTACCGTGATTGAGGATTTCCATCGCATCCAGTCGTCGCTGGTTCGGGATTGAACAGCGGCAGTCTGCGTGCAGCACCGAGGCTATGGCAGCACCCCGTGCGCAATCAACCCTGTGGGATACTCGCCTCGTTTCCGTTTTGCCTTCCCCTGGTGTCGGCGGCCTTGCGCCCGCTGCCCTGCAAGACGGGGCGCGGCTTCTTCGGCGACAAGGCGCATATCGGCGTCGACCAGGAGTGGAGGCTGACCCGCCACGTGGTGCTGATTTCGGCCAAGACTGATTAGAGCGGCTCAAGACGGACGGGATCAAGGCCTGCATCATGCACCGGCGGCACAAGCACGTGCCCTTGCTGCCCCACCGGCAACCAGACCGGGCGCTTCAGGCACCGCGCGTAATCCGCCTGCCGCTTCCTCATGCGCAGGGTCGCGCGAGGACCAGGGGCCTGATTCACAAGAACATCATCATGGCAATGACTTGTGTTCAGGCTTCAAGGGATTTGCTCGGCAATCGCTTGGAAGCGCTGAGAGATGACAGGGCGGGACAATATTCGATCCGCGTCAATCGCCAGTAGCGCAGATGCTTCGAATGTGCCGACGGCCAGTTCGGCCCATTCGACACTGAAATCTTTGACTATCATGAATGAAAGGAACGACCTGTTCATGAGACAAGTTCATCCAGGTTCCATTCCTCAGGATGAACTGAATACCTCGGGGTCAGCCCCGCGGAATTTGTGCGACAGATCAATGTCCCGGCCAACCGAGTTTCTCGGACCATCGCGGGAAAACGCTCCGTGACCGGCGATCCCGCCTTGCGTTTCGGGCACTGGTTTGGTGTTGACCCGCAGTTCTGGCTGAATCTGCAAAGCAGTTCGATCTTGCCCGTACCGATGACGAGGTTGGGGAAGCGATCCGGGACCTGCCGACCAGAAACGGTTTGCATCAGGAACCATCAAGACCAACTTGATGCGCATGAATTTTGGAACATCCGCTGGTCGCCGACGCGACGCCGGACGACGCCCTGTGTGCCGAACTGGTCGCATGGGTGCGCCAGCAGATCGGCCCCATCGCCGCGCGCCTATGTCAACTATGTCCTGGCCAGTCTGATCATCACATAAAACGGAACGCGGAAGGGTCTGTTTGATACAGTATCCGGGTCAGACTGGATGGCTTCTCGAAAATACCCTGAGAGCGTCAGATTGCCTGGAGGCTAATCTGTTTGGCGTGGTGAGGCGTGCCCCGGCGTCGGGTCTCCGCCGATAACCTCGAATGTCAACAGTCGAAAACGGAGATCCTTATGCCCGACTCGCCACTTGCTCTCATCACCGGGGCTGCTCAGGGGATAGGATTTGCCTGTGCTGAAGCGCTTGCCGAGGATGGCATACGGCTGATCCTGGCTGACATCAATGCCGAAGGGGTGACTGCGGCCGCAGACATTCTGGGCGGCGACGCGGTTGGGTTACCCTGCGATATGGGCAACGTCGCCCAAGTCCATGCGCTGTTTGACAGTATTGCGGTCGATCATGGGCCGCTATCGATTCTGGTGAACAATGCGGGTGTTGCCCGTCCCGGCTCATTTCTCGACTATACCGTCGAAGACTTTGACGCCGTCATCGGGATCAACCTGCGTGGCCTGTTCGTCGCCACGCAGAGGGCCGCAAAAGCGATGATTGCGGCGAGCATCGAAGGTGCAATTATCAACATGTCGTCGATCAACGCTCAGGTGGCTATTCCTTCGATCCCGGCTTACTGCGCGTCCAAGGGCGGCGTCATGCAACTGACCAAATCCGCTGCTTTGGCGCTTGCGCCATACAATATCCGCGTCAACGCCGTGGGACCTGGCTCCATTGACACGGCCATGATGGCCAGCGTGAACGCCGATCATGAGGCCATGAAAATGGTCATGTCGCGAACTCCCCTGCAGCGCATCGGAAGTCCGCGTGAGATTGGCGACGTGGTGGCGTTTCTGGCCAGCAAAAAGGCCAGCTACATTACCGGCGAGACAATCTATGTCGACGGCGGAAGAATCGGCATGAATTATACCTGCTAGCGCCCGCCGTGATGTTCACGGCAGCCGGTCGATTGGAAGCGACCAATCAGCCTGTTTGTCATCGTACCACGGACAGGATAGGGTACATTTTTCCGTCAGCTTCCGACTGTGAAATTAATGACTGCCAGCCCAGATCCCCTAACCGACCCGACGGCCTTCGAACAACATGTTCAGGGCCAGATCGACAACAAGACAAAGCCGCAGGGAGCACTGGGCATTGTCGAACGACTGGCGCTGCGTTTGGCTCAAACCATGAAGACGGCGGCGCCGCGCCTCAACCGTTGCGAACTGATGATCTTTGCGGCCGACCACGGGATCGTGGCAGATGGCGTTTCCGCTTATCCACAGCAGGTGACGCGGGAAATGGCTCTGAATTTCCTGCGCGGCGGGGCAGCCGCAAATGTCTTTGCCCGTACCGTTGGAGCGACGGTTCGAGTGGTCGATGCCGGGATCGCGGGTGATCCGATTGAGCATGCCGACCTCATCGACCGACGAATTGGCGCCGGCACGCAGAACAGCCGAACCGGACCGGCAATGAACGATAACCAACGGGATGCCGCCTTGGCCGTCGGCGCGAAACTGGCCGCGGGATCGGACGCAGACGCATTGTGCTTTGGCGAGATGGGGATTGGAAATACGTCTGCTGCAACTCTGCTGGCGCACAAGATCCTCGGACTGCCGTTGAACGAGCTTGTGGGCCGTGGCACCGGTCTGGATGACACCGGCCTGCAACACAAGACCTCGATTCTCCGGGATGCCGCCGCGCGCACGGCGCCAACATTGCCGGCCGCCGAGGCGCTGACCGAATATGGTGGCTTCGAGATTGCCATGATGATGGGGGCCATGATCGACTGTGCCCGGTCTGACCGGCCGGTCCTTGTCGACGGATTCATCGCTACTGCGGCGGCCTTGGCCGCCCGGGACATGAAGCCGGAGGTTTGGCCTGCCATGTTCTTTTCCCATCGTTCCGTGGAGCGCGGGCATGGCCAGATTCTCGATGCTCTTGATGTCCGGCCGATTCTGAATCTTGACATGCGCCTGGGAGAAGGAACAGGCGCACTGCTCTCATGGCCGATCCTGCGCGCGGCGGCCGCGATGTTGACGGACATGGCAAGCTTCGCCGATGCCGAAGTCAGCGGCCCGGTCTGAGGTCATCCGGCTGGACCGTGGCGAGTACTCTTTCCAGCCGGCTCCAGGCTTTCTGATTTGGCGGCAGGCCGAAGCGAAGCCAGTCCCGCCGCTCCGGGAAGTTGCGTACAAGGAGACCGGCGCGGCCCAAGGCCACTGCAACCCTTTCCGCATCTTCCCGCAGGGCCAGCCGAAACAGATCAGTACCTCCGAGAATCTTGAATCCGTTGGCTTCCAGAAGCGCATCCAGCCGTCCGGCTGCATCGGCGAGGCGTACGCCCATGGCGCGGCGCCATTCCGAGTCCTGCAGCGCCGCGCGCGCCATGTGAATGGCGGCGCCCGAAATCGGCCATGGGCCAAACAGTCTCTGAACCGCGGCAACCGTTTCCCGGTCCGACACCAGAAAGCCAAGCCGGACCCCTGCGAGCCCGTAGGCCTTTCCGAACGATCGAAGCAGGATTGTCCCTGATCGTGGCATGTAGGGTGCGGCGGTGCATCCGGCAGCTGAAAATTCAGCGAAGGCTTCATCCACGATGAGGCGGAAATCGCCAGACTTCCGATCTTCCACAAGATCGAGCAAGTCGACCGGGTCATGCATCTGACCATCAGGATTATTGGGATTGCATAGCACGCCGACATCCGCCTCAATCAGGCTGGCTCGATCCGTCACCTCCCGGACATCTGCACCGCTGCCGCGCCATGCCGCGGCATACTCGCCGTAGGTTGGCGATAAAATGGCCACCCTCCTGGCCGACAGGACATGGGGCAGGGAGGAGATCAGTATCTGGGCGCCCGGCGCGACTGCAATCAGGTCCGGGCTGGCACAGCCATAGGTGTCGGCCGCAACGGCCTTGAGGGCGCCAATGTCTTCAACGTCCGGCAGCCGGGTATGGGCTTCCGCAGGAAGCGGCGGAAAGGAATAAGGAAACGGATTGATTCCGGTGGACAGATCGACAAGAGGATCGGGCGCGTCCGGGTACAATCGGCGGAGCGCGCGCAGCCTGCCGCCGTGGTGGATCATGGACACACGCGATAACGCCGGGCACGCCAGGCGGTCATGACAATCGCCGGTTGGTTCGCGTTCACCTTGATGCTCCTTGGTGCGGCGCTGTTGCTGGAGGCGGTTGCCGGATATCCGAAGGCGCTGTTCTCCCGAATTCGGCATCCAGTCGTCTGGATCGGCGCCATGATTACGGAACTCGACCGCCGCTGGAATCTCTCAACCCTGCCCGAACCACGCCGGGGCCTCAACGGATTTATCGGCCTCATGGCTATCGTGATTGTCCCGGTGGCTCTGGCCACCATCGTGCAAGTCGCGGTGCTTGCAGTGCTCGATTCCTGGCTGGCGGCCAGCCTGCTGGCCATCCTGGCGTCTTCCCTGTTTGCTCAGCACAGCCTGCATGATCATGTTGCCGAGGTAAGCGAAGGCTTGCAGACCGGAGACCTCGCGCTAGCGCGCGAGAGGGTCTCCATGATTGTCGGTCGCGATCCGAACTCGCTGGACGAAGCCGGTGTTGCCCGTGCCGCCATTGAAAGTCTGGCCGAGAACTTTTCCGACGGCGTGGTTGCGCCGGCCGTTTGGGGCGCAGCGGGAGGGCTTCCCGGCATGGTCGGCTACAAGGCCATCAACACCGCTGATAGCATGATCGGGCACAGGGACGACCGGTATCGCGCCTTTGGCTGGTCTGCGGCGCGCCTGGACGATCTGGTCAATCTGCCTGCATCGCGATTGAGCGTTCTGTGGATCATTCTTGCCGCCTTGAGCTTGCCGTCAGCGTCCTCGTGGGCCGCGCTGTCTACCGTCTGGTGCGACGCACGTCGTCACCGGTCGCCCAATGCCGGGTGGCCTGAAGCTGCCGTCGCCGGAGCGTTGGGGCTGAGGATCGGCGGGCCGCGCCGCTATCCCGGCCTCGTTGTCAACGATGCCTGGATGGGGGGCGGCCGGGTCGAGGCAACCGCGGATGACATTGATCGAGCGTTGCAATTGTATCGCCGGGCCTGTGCCGCCCAGTATCTGACAATTGCCATTTCGGCTGCCGCTATCTGGCTAGGCTGATCAGCCGGTCGATCTCGACATGCTCTTCCAGATGGGCCGCCAGCGCATCCAGAGTGTCGTCCACCAGCGCGCTGTGGTTTGAAAGGCTACTTTCCGCTCCAAAAGAGGTCAGCCATTGCTGCCGGTAGCGATCGTCCACGAAGAGTCCGTGGACATAGGACCCAGTCACTCGTCCATCCGGGGAACGCGCGCCGTCAGGACGGCCGTCGTCAAGGTGATGAACCGGCATTGCCGTACCGGGGCCGGTCGTGCGGCCCATATGAATCTCGTAGCCGGTAATCGACGTTGCGGTGTCAGCGCTCTTCCCGCTGACCTCTCGCACCTGTTTGGGACCGGCCAGGATCGTTTCGACATCCAGGAGACCCAGGCCCTCCACTGTTGACGGCAATCCCTCCACGCCGTCCGGATCGTCAATGCTGTGCCCAAGCATCTGATAGCCGCCGCACAGACCAAGGATCCGGCCGCCGCGCCTGTGGTGGGCCAGAATGTCGATATCCCAGCCTTCCTCCCGAAGTGCAGTCAGATCTGCAATCGTGGCCTTGCTGCCGGGCAAGATGATGATATCATGATCAATCGGCAGAGGCTGGCCGCGCTCGACCATGTGCAAGTCGACTGCCGGTTCGGCCGCCAACGGGTCCAGATCGTCGAAGTTGGCGATCCGCGGGATCAGGGGAATGGCGATCTTGAGCGAGGCTCTGCACCGCATTTTGCCAGCGCCTGCAGCCAACCGTTCGGAGATGTCGTAGGCATCCTCAGCCGGCAATCGCCCAGCTTTCTCGAAATAGGGGACCAGGCCCAGTGCTGGCCAACCGGTTCGCCGGGCGATGTCCGCCATGCCGTCGTCGAACAGCGTCGGGTCGCCACGCATCTTGTTGACGACAAAACCGCAGACCGTGGCTGCATCGTCGGCATCAAGCACCACCTTCGTGCCAATGAGGGACGCGATCACACCGCCCCGATCAATATCGCCGATCAGAACCACAGGCACGCCGGACGCCACCGCAAAACCCATGTTTGCGATGTCGGCCTTGCGAAGATTGGTTTCGGCGGCGCTGCCAGCACCCTCTACAAGAACAATATCGGACTCGCTTCTCAGCTTGCTGAAGCTATCCAGAACCCGGGGCAGCAGGCCTTTCTTGAGAGCCTGGAATTCGCGGGCGCTTGCCGCGCCTTCCACTTTTCCCTGGACCACGATCTGGGCGCCGAGGTCCGAACCCGGCTTCAGAAGAACCGGGTTCATGTGCACACTGGGGACAACCCGTGCGGCGCGGGCCTGCAGGAACTGGGCGCGACCGATCTCCCCACCATCCACGGTGACGGCGGCGTTGTTGGACATGTTCTGAGGCTTGAAGGGCCGCACGACATGGCCACGGTTGGCGAGTGCCCGCGCCAATCCTGCCACAAGAACCGACTTGCCGACGTTTGACCCGGTTCCCTGGAACATGATCGCCCGGGCAGGCATCAATATTCGATCCCCTCCTGGGCCCTGACACCCGCCTTGAAATGGTGTTTCACCAGGGTCATCTCGGTCACCAGATCCGCAGCATCCACCAACGACGATTTCGCATTCCGCCCCGTGACTGCGACATGGAGGTCCTCCGGCCGGGCCTGCAATGCTGCAAGGACCTCATCCAGCGACAAGTAGTCGTAGCGGAGCGCGATGTTCAGCTCGTCCAGTATCACCAGGCCAAATGCGGGGTCGGTCATCATCTTCATGGCTGTGTTCCAGGCTTTCCTGCAGGCTGCGATATCCCGCGCCTTGTCCTGGGTTTCCCAGGTGAAGCCCTCGCCCAGAGCATGCCATTCGATCATGTTCGGCGCCATCTGCTCCAGGGCCAGTTTCTCGCCTGTCGACCAGGCGCCCTTGATGAACTGGACAACGCCTACCTTCCGTCCGCGACCGATCATGCGCAGCGCCAGCCCGAAGGCCGCGGTCGATTTGCCCTTGCCGGGCCCGGTATGGACGATCAACAGGCCCTTATCGATGGTCTTGGAGGCAACTTCCGCATCCTGGACCGCCTTGCGGTTTTCCATCTTGGCACGATGGCGGGCGTCATCTTCTACTTCCGGGACGGTCTTGGTCATGTCGACTTTTTCACGATCATGGGAATTCCGGCGACCATGAAGTGTACCGCATGGGCATGCGCGGCAAGCCTGTGATGCAGGATGCCGGCGGCGTCACGGAAGTCTCGCGCCAGAACATTTTCCGGTACGATGCCAAGTCCCACTTCATTTGAGACCAGCACGGTCGTGCCCCGGCGTGCTTTCAGGGCGGCCATCAGCCGGTCTGTCGCCGGGTCGATCGGTGTCTTGTTCAGCAGGAGGTTTGTCAGCCACAGCGTCAGGCAATCAATCAGAACCGGAAGGTCGCCGCTCTCCTCAAGCGCCTGTACCAGATCCAGAGGCGCTTCGACCGTTTCCCATCCCGTCCCGCGGCGGGCCTGATGATGGCGGATTCGGGCTTTCATTTCCTCGTCGAACGCCTGCGCGGTGGCGATGTAGCGCCAGGGAGCGGGCAAGGCTTCGACAAGAGCTTCTGCGTGGCGGCTCTTGCCGGACCGCGCGCCGCCGAGGACCAGACAGAGATGTGTTTCGTTCATGCAGAGACTCCGGCACGGGTTTGGCGGCCTGCCTGTCTGCGGCGTTGCAAGGGAGTCCCGCGAGGGGTCGCATTCTTGACTCACTGCGGCAGACCGGCGTAGATGGTGAAGGCGTTGTCTGTAACAAGGGCGTAAAGGGAATGCGGTGCGGAGCCAAGTCTCCAAGGCCGCAACTGCCCCCGCAACTGTAAGCGGTGATCGAGCGTTGTGCGACTTGTCGCGCGCCACTGGAGGTATCTCCGGGAAGGTCCGGTCGATGATTGTGCCGCAAGTCAGGAGACCTGACGTCAACAAGGACTGCCGGACCGGGCGGGGTGCGCGGGGCGTGCAGAGGCATTCGGCGTGATACATCGGATGCCGTTGAACCCGCACCCCTTCCGAGGCCGACAGACGCCTCGGATGCCCGGAAGGACCGTGCGTGGCCATGGACAACAGACCCGTTCTGCATGTTTGTGTGACTTGCCAGCCCGCAGGCGGGGAATCCGTCCGACCTGATACACAAACAGAAGGCGCCCGACTGCATGGCACCCTGATCGCCCGGGTTGCGGCACGCAACCTTGACGCCAGGGTGCGGATCAACCCTGTCACCTGCATGGCAAATTGCGATCAGGGGTGCAGCGCGGCCGCCTCGGCGCCCGGGAAATGGTCATACATTGCCGGCTATCTCAAGGCCGAACTGGCAGACGACCTGATCGATTACGCGCTGGTGTACGGCGAGTCGAAAACCGGCGTGATCATGCCCTCGCGTCGTGCGCCGTCTCTCAAGGACGTGTTCGTCGCCCGCGTCCCGGCGCATCCGGACGATCTTGCAGAAAACGGAGATCCTTCATGAGCTTTTCCGCCGCGAAAATTCCGGCAACCGTCATTACCGGCTTTCTGGGAGCCGGCAAGACGACGCTGGTGCACCACCTGCTTCGCAACGCCAACGGCCGGCGCCTGGCCGTTGTCGTCAACGAATTCGGTTCGGAAGGCGTTGACGGCGACACGCTGAAAAGCTGCGGGATCGAGGATTGTCCGGAAGGGAATATCGTCGAGTTGGCCAACGGTTGCCTGTGTTGTACCGTTGCCGACGACTTCGTGCCCACGATGGAAGCCCTGATCGACCGCGACGAACCTCCGGATCACATCGTCATCGAGACCTCGGGTCTGGCGCTGCCCAAACCATTGATCAAGGCTTTCGAGTGGCCGGAAATCCGATCGCGAATGACGGTCGACGGCGTCATCGCGGTCATCGATGGACCGGCGGTTGCTGACGGGCGATTTGCCGATGACCTGGACGCCGTCAACGCGATGCGGGAGGAAGATCCTTCCATCGATCACGAAAGCCCGCTCCGGGAACTCTATGAAGACCAGTTGATGGCGGCTGATCTGATCGTGTTGAACAAGACTGACCTGCTGGAAACAGGGGCGCTTGATGACCTTGGCAGGGAGATCGCGGCATCGGCTGGACGGTCCCTGAAAATGATTCCGACCCGGGATGGCATCGTCGATCCTGCTATCGTTCTGGGACTGGAGGCTGCGGCCGAAGACGACCTGGATGCCCGTCCTTCCCATCATGATGGTGAGGATGAGCACGAGCATGATGATTTCGAATCCTTCAATGTTGCAACTGGCGAGATTGCTTCGCCCAATGATTTTGCCCGACGGCTTGCCAGGGTGGTCGGCGACCACGATATCCTCCGGATCAAGGGCTTCGCAGCGGTGGCCGGCAAGCCGATGCGCCTTGCCGTTCAGGGTGTCGGCACGCGGATCAATCATCATTTCGACCGGCTATGGTCCGATATGGAGACGCGCGAAACGCGACTGGTCGTGATCGGCGAGACAGGCATGGATCGAAGGGCCATTGCCGAGGCGATCGGCAGCTGACGCCATGCACCTGCTGTTCCGCGAAACCCACAGTCTGGACGAGACCGCTGCTGCCGTAGACCTTGGTCTCAGCCCGGCTGACATGGTTTTTCTGTCTTTCGCGGATACGGATCTCGCCGTGGCATCGTTTGCCTATGACGCCGCTGCCGATACCTTGCCCAGCCTTCGCCTCGCCAACATCAGCCAGTTGCGTCATCCACTTTCGGTCGATGTCCATGTCGACGATATCGTCTCGAAGGCCCGCGTTGTCGTGGCCCGGCTTCTCGGTGGACTGGAATACTGGCGATACGGGATCGAGGAACTGGCCCGGGTTTGCCGGGATCGCGGCATCACGCTGGCGCTGATTCCGGGCGATGGTCGTCCGGACCCGCGTCTGGCCGCTCTTTCCACGGCCCCGGCAGCGTCGATCGATGCGCTGGATCGCCTGTTCGCGGCAGGCGGTCCGACGAATGTGGCATCTGCGCTCATGGTCATGGCTGCCCTGGCGCAGGCCGAGGTTCCGGCTGCCCCGCCTGTCGTGCCGATGCCGGCATTCGGCGAACACGATCTCGGTGCCGATGCGCCTGCGACGGGCCCGGTTGCCGTGATCGTGTTCTATCGCGCCTGTCTCCTGGCCGCCGATACCGCGCCGCTGGAGACTTTGGCCCGGGCGCTGGCATCACGCGGCCTCCGACCGGTCGGGCTTTTCGTTGGCAGCCTGAAGGACCCTGAAACCGCGAGCTTCGTTGCCAACCGGCTGTCGGACCTGAAGCCCGGTATCATTCTCAACGCCACTGCCTTCTCCGCGCGTGTCGATGATGGCGGCTCGCCGCTTGATGCGGCTGACGTGCCGGTTCTGCAACTGACGCTCGCCGGCTCGACCCGCGAAGCGTGGTCGGAATCGTCACGGGGGCTGTCCCAATCCGATGTCGCGATGCAGGTGGTGCTTCCGGAACTGGACGGGCGGCTGTCTTCAACTGCCATCTCCTTCAAGTCGGCAGAGGAGGCGCTGGACCGACTGGAATATGCTCGCACCAGACACGCGCCGGATCCCGACGGAATTGCGCTGGTTGCCGAACAGGCCGCGCGGTGGGTCCGCCTGGCTGGAACCCCGCGTGACCAAAGGCGTCTGGGACTGGTCTTGAGCGACTATCCCGCTGCCGGTCAGCGTGCGCACGCGATCGGTCTTGATGCATTCGAAAGCAGTGATGCGCTTTTGGGCGATCTGGCCGAGGCGGGCTACATCGTGGGCGCAGACATTGATCCGCTTGCCGTCGCAGACACCGTGTGCGAACGCGGGCTGTCGCCGATTCTGGATCTGTCAAGCTACGAGCGCCTTTTTCAATCTTTGCCCGCCGAAGCACAGGCGAAGGTCACCGAGGCGTGGGGTTCCCCAGCGGATGATCCCGCCGTTGTCGGGAGCGATTTCCACATCCGTCATGCCCGCTTTGGCAACGTGATTGCCGCGATTCAGCCGGATCGGGGGCGGTTGCATGAACGGAAGGCGATCTATCACGACCCGGACGTGCCGCCCCGCCACGCCTACATTGCCTTCTATCTGTGGTTGCGGGAGGTCGAAGCTGTCGACGCCATGATCCATATGGGCGCGCACGGGACGCTGGAGTGGTTGCCGGGCAAGGCACTTGCGGTTTCGAGGGCCTGTTTTCCGGCGGCGCTCCTGGGCGGTGTCCCGGTCGTCTATCCGTTCATCGTCAACAATCCCGGTGAGGCGGCTGCGGCCAAGCGACGGCTGGGTGCGGTGACGATCGGGCATCTGACGCCGCCACTGAAATCTGCCGGATCGCATGGCGCTGCCCGGGACCTGGAGCGGCTGATCGACGAGTATGCCGGCGCAGACGGTCTGGACAGGCGGCGCACCGCCATCCTGCGCGAGGAAATCCTCGACCGGGCCGAGACGCTCGGGCTGCTTGACGAATGCGCCGCCGGAAAGGACCTGTCGGACGACGATCGGCTGGCCCGGCTGGATACCTATCTGTGCGACGTCAAGGATTTGCAGATCCGCGACGGTCTGCATGTTTTCGGGCGTGTGCCTGCAGCCGACCGGCGCGCTGCGCTGCTGGCATCTCTGACGGCGGCATCGCCTAAGGAAGCAGTTGCAGGGCTGGAGCAAGGACTGGATGCCTGCGCCGCCGCGGAGCGGCGCGCGCTGATCGATGCCCTGGACGGCCGGTTTGTCGAACCCGGGCCGGCGGGCGCGCCGACGCGCGGCCGCAGCGATGTGCTGCCGACAGGCCGCAACATGTACACGAGTGATCCGCGCGCGGTGCCGACCCATTCGGCCATGGTTCTGGCGGAGAAGGCGGCTGACGCCCTGATGCGTCGGCATCTGCAGGAGAAAGGCGATTGGCCCCGCGCGCTGATGATCGATCTGTGGGGCAGCGCCACCATGCGCACGGGCGGGGAAGATCTGGCGCTTGCCCTTGTCCTTGTCGGCGCTCGCCCGATCTGGGCGGAGATGTCCGACCGGGTCGTCGGTTTCGACGTTATTCCGGCGGATCAACTGACCTGGCCGCGGGTGGACGTGACCTTGCGGATTTCCGGTCTGTTCCGCGACGCGTTCGAGATGCAGATCAACATGTTTGACGCCGTGGTGCGCGCCGTTGCTCGGCGGCAGGAGACTGCCGATATGAACCCTCTTGCCGGCGCGGTGGGGGATTTGCCGGGCGACGCCTTTCGAAAAGCGACCACTCGTATCTATGGTGCCGCGCCTGGAGCCTATGGCGCCGGTGTGACGGGGCATCTCGATTCCGGCTCATGGTCTCATCGCCGGGACCTGGGGGAAAGTTATCTGGCAGCGTCCTGGAATGCCTATGGCCAGGGTCTGGACGGGGTCGCCGATCCCGAGGGTTTTTCGGCGCGGGTGCGGCAGGCTGACGGGCTGCTGCACGGCCAGGACCATGCCGAGGTCGATCTGCTTGATTCGACCGACTACGCTGCGCATGAAGGCGGCTTTGCTGCCGCAGCGGATCATTTGGGCAACGTGCCCGCTCTCTATCACATGGATACCGCTGCGCCGGAGACTCCGCGGGTTCGGAGCCTGACAGAGGAAATCAGCCGGATCGTCCGCGGCCGGGCCTCCAACCCGGCGTGGATCGGCGGCATGATGCGCCACGGCTATCGCGGCGGCGCCGAAATCGCCCGCGCGCTGGAGGGTCTGTTCGCCTTCGCAGCAACCTTGCCGGACCGGCTGGACCGGCAGTTCGATCTGGTCTTCGATGCCACGCTGGGGGACGCTGCGGTCGACGAATTTCTTCAGGAGAACAATCCTGCGGCGCGCGGTGCCATGATCAATCGTTTCAACGAGGCCGTGGATCGCGGCCTGTGGCAACCGCGGCGCAACTCCACTGCTGAAATCCTGCGAGGCGACGTCTCGTGAGCGCGCTGACGGTGAAAGGCTGGTGCCCGTCTGCACTGAGACCGATGGAATCCGGCGATGGCTATCTCGTGCGGATCAAGCCCCGATCGGCCAGAGTGGCTGCCGACCGGTTACGCGCCATCGCGGAGGCGGCTGGGCGCTTCGGCAACGGCCTGGTGGACCTGACCAACCGTGGCAACCTGCAGATCCGGGGCCTGACGCGGGCGTCGCTCGACGATTTTTCATCCTGGGTGCAAGCCAGCGGTCTGGCATCAGGGACGCCCTCTGCCGAAGCGATCCGCAATATTCTGGCAGATCCTCTGGGGTCGGACAATCCGTCCGCAACGTTCGATTCTCATACGCTTGCCCGACAGATGGCGACGGCGTTGGAAGAGACGGCTTCCTTGCATGATCTGCCGGAAAAGATCGATATTCTGGTTGATGCTGGCGGGCCCCTGGGACTGACGGATGCAACTGCCGCCGTCATGATCCGCGCCGAGGGCAACATCTGCAGGATCGATCTTGCCGGCGGTCGCACGGGGCGCAGCATGCCGGTTGCCGACATTGTACCCGCCGTACTGCGGCTTCTGGGTTGTCTGCTGGCCTGGATTGAGGCAGCCGATCGGCGCCCGCCAATGGCGCGCCGCCGCATGGCGCAGATGGTGGACGCGCGCGGCGCCGATATCGTTTTCGACGCCGCAACGGTCGGCGGGACGGTTGTACAGGCCAGGGAGGGCAGCGTGGCGCCACCGCAGGCCCTGTTCGGTTTTCATGCTGTCGGCAGCAAAACCGGTTATCTGGGGGCCGGGGCGCCGTTTGGCAGTCTCCAGACCGACGACTTGCGTCTTCTGGCCGATCTGGCCGATGCTTATGGCGATGGCGCGGTGCGCCTGACGCCCTGGAGGGCCATCGTCCTGGCAGGCGTACCGGTCAGGAATGCCGCCGCGATCGCGATGGCGGCAGCAGGTCGAGGGCTGATCGTCAGCGCCGACGATTCGCGTCGGCGCGTGATTGCCTGCGCCGGCGCGCCGGGATGCTCTGCCGGTCTCTCGCCGACCCGCAGCGATGCCGAGCAGTTCCTTGATGCTGCATGCCCGATTGACGGCACGGTTCATCTCTCCGGTTGTCGAAAGGGCTGCGCTCATCCCCGGCCGGCGCGATGGACCGCGGTCGCCACAGCACCCGGTCGTTTCGATGTGATCAGGAACGGGGCTGTGACCGATCCGCCGGTACGCCGGGCGGTGGCGACGGCCGACCTCGCAGCGACAATGGCGGGTCTGGATGATCGATCGGTGGATGCCGCATGGGCGGCCGCATGATCGCTGGCTCTGATTACATTCGCGATGGCGCGGCCATCTACCGGAAATCGTTTGCAACAATCCGGGCCGAAGCCGATCTTGCCGGGCTTGATCCGGTCGAAGAGCGGGTAGCTGTCCGTTTGATCCATGCATGCGGGATGGTCGATCTCACCCGGGACATCCTCTTCTCTTCGGGATTTGCAAGTGCAGCGCGTTCTGCCTTGCGGGCCGGCGCGCCGATCCTGTGCGATACGCAGATGGTGGCCAACGGCATTACCCGGACCAGGTTGCCGTCGAACAACGACGTCATCTGCACGCTGACTGATCCCTCGGCACCGGGACTGGCCAGGGAATTGGCCACGACCCGCTCGGCGGCAGCCGTCGATCTGTGGCGCGACCGGTTGGCGGATGCCGTGGTGGCGATCGGCAATGCCCCGACGGCGCTCTTCCGTTTGCTGGAGCTGCTGGAGGCCGGCGCGCCGACGCCAGCCGCCGTGATCGGGATGCCGGTCGGTTTTGTGGGCGCCGCCGAATCGAAGGCCGATCTGGCAGCGCAGGACGACCTGCCGTCCGTCATCGTTCGCGGGCGACGAGGCGGTAGCGCGATGGCTGCCGCCGTCGTCAACGCCCTTGCGCGTGATGACGAATGACTGTCACCGGCACCCTGTACGGCGTAGGCGTCGGGCCCGGCGATCCCGAACTGATCACCGTGAAGGCTGCGCGCATCATTCGGGAAGCGCCGGTCGTCGCCTTTTTCGCGAAGGATGGCGCAACGGGACACGCCCGGCGGATCGCAGGCGCCTACCTGACGGATGCGCAGGAGGAACTGCGCTTCACCTATCCCTACACGGTCGAGATTTCCAAACGCTCGACAGCCTACCGTCAGGCAATGAGCGGGTTTTACGATGCCGCCGCTGCGCGGTTGGCGGCGATCCTGCGCGACGGTCGCGACGTGGCGCTGCTGTGCGAAGGGGACCCGTTCTTCTACGGTTCCTTCATGTATCCCCACGACCGGCTGGCAGACGCCTACCCGGTCCAGGTTGTTCCCGGCGTCACCGCCATGACGGCCTGCTGGGATCGCGCCGGTGTGCCGATGACCCGCGGCGACGATTGCCTGACCGTACTGCCCGGCACCCTGGACGAAGCCGCCTTGTGCGCGCAGCTGGGACGGTCGGACGCCACGGTAATCATGAAGGTCGGGCGCCATTTGCCCAAGATCCGGCGCGCGCTGGATCAGGCGGGCCTTCTGGATCGGGCAATCCTTGTCGAGCATGGCTCGATGGTGGACGAGATGATCGTGCCGTTGGGAGAAAAGCAGACCGACGACGCGTCCTATTTTTCGATCGTGCTGGTGCCGACCGAAAGGGTGACCTCATGAGCGGCCATATCCACGTCGTCGGTCTGGGGCCCGGCGACGCCGCTCACGTCACGCCTGCGGCGAGCGCTGCCCTGGCGCAAGCCGGGCACCTCATCGGCTACGGTCCTTATCTTGCGCGGGTGTCGGCACGGCCTGGCCAGGTCATTCACGCCTCAGACAATCGAGCCGAGATGGAGAGAGCCCACCACGCCCTGTCCCTCGCAGCGGCGGGCGAAACGGTCGCCATCGTTTCCTCCGGCG
Organism: Rhodospirillaceae bacterium; assembly: GCA_026709535.1. Taxonomy (GTDB): domain Bacteria; phylum Pseudomonadota; class Alphaproteobacteria; order Bin65; family Bin65; genus Bin65. The sequence goes on along the minus strand of JAPOST010000171.1, from coordinate 5,806 downwards.
ATGCCGGCATCTTCGCGATGGCAGCGACCTTGTTCGAGGCGATCGAAACCCTGGGAGAGGCCGGGCAGCGCGTCGATGTCACGGTGGTTCCCGGCGTGACGGCGATGGTGGCCGCCGCCGCCCGTCTGGGGGCGCCGTTGGGGCACGATTTCTGCGCCATCTCGCTCTCCGACAATCTGAAACCCTGGGAGACCATCCTGGGCCGCGTTCGCGCGGCGGCCGAAGCCGACTTCGTGCTTGCCTTCTACAACCCGATTTCGAAGGCCCGACTCTGGCAACTGGGCGAAATCCTCAAGTTGTTGCGGACCATCCGGGCGCCGAGGACACCAGTCATCTTCGCAACGGCGATCAGCCGTCCCGATGAACACGTCCAGGTGGCCGATCTGGCAAACGCCGAGCCGAAGATGGCGGACATGCGCACACTGGTGATTGTCGGGTCCAGTGCGAGCCGCTGCGTGCCGCGCGGCGATGATGATGTCTGGATCTACACGCCGCGCAGGGCCGCCGCGGCATGATGCCTTTCCAACCAGGTCCAGGCCGCCTCGACGTTCGAAACAACAGTCCCGTTTGTGGAGTCTGCAGGTGCCGGAGGGCGATCAACCATGATGACGGGCAGGCCGAGGCTGCGTGCGGCTGTCAGCTTCGCCCGCGTGGCGTCGCCGCCGGCGTTCCTCGTGATCAGAACCGTGATGCGATATTGCGCCATCAGTTCCTGTTCGGCCGCGGCGTCAAACGGCCCGCGATCCGTGATGACGACGGTTTGCATCGGCAGCGCCGCCGGATCCGGCGGATCGACGCTGCGGACAAGATAGAAATGCTCGGCATCTGCGCGAAAGGGCACCAGATTCTTGCGGCCAATCGTCAGAAAAACACGCTGCGGCGCATTGCCCAGAGCAGAAGCCGCGGCTCTCAGGTCGGGGACCGGGATCCACTGGTCACCGGCTTCAGCCCGCCAGGGCGGGCGCAAGACCTTCAACAACGGGATGCGCGCGTTCCCGGCAGCCCTTGCCGCGTGCAGGGTCATCTGGTTTGCAAACGGGTGCGTTGCGTCGATCAGCACTGCTATCCGGTTGTCGTCAAGATAATGCGTCAAGCCGACGATTCCGCCGAAACCACCCGTTCGGGTTGCGAGTGGCGAGCGTCTGGGCGCGACAGTCACCCCGGCAAGGGACATCTTGCCTTCGAAGCGCGGATCGTCGGCCAGCCGTATCGCGAGGCCAGCCGCCTCGGTCGTGCCGCCAAGGACGAGGACTTTCAGTCGTGACATTGCCCGCTCGTCATGGGCAGCTAGTCGCCGCCGCCGTTGAACAAGGGTGGTTGGCAATTATCGGGATTGGGGAAGATGGTGTCGAGGGGCTGGGCGCCGCTGCCCGGCAGCGACTGTCGGCGTCGGCCGTGGTTTATGGTGGAAAACGGCACCTTGACCTCGTACGCCATTTGATCCGGGGCGATGCCCGCCCGTGGCCGTCGCCGATTCGGGCCGCAATCTCGGAGATCAGGGCGCTGCGCGGGACGCTGGTTGCGGTCCTGGTATCGGGCGATCCGTTCTTTCATGGCATGGGCTCGGTTCTTGCGGAAGCCTTCACGCCTGACGACTTCATCGCCCATCCGTCACCTTCTGCCTTTTCGCTTGCAGCTGCGCGCCTTGGATGGCCGTTACAGGATACCGAGATGCTGTCACTATGCGGCCATCCGGTGGAGACCGTGATCCCGCTTATGCAACCGGGCCGCCGCCTGCTGATTCTCTCCGCCGATGAAACGACGCCCGCTGCCGTCGCGGCGATCCTTGCTGAGAACGGTTTCGGGTCCAGCAGGATCGATATCCTCGAGGCGATGGGCGGCTCGTCAGAACGGCGGCGGCAGGCACGGGCTGACACCTTCGCACTGGCTGACGTCGCCCGGTTGAACGTTATTGCGGTCGCGGTCTCGGGGGGGGCCTCAGCCGACCCTCTCCCGGTGTCGGCAGGTCTGGAGGATACGCGCTTCGAGGCCGATGGCATGCTGACGAAGCGGGAAATTCGAGCCATCACGCTTTCCAGCCTGGCGCCGCGGGCCGGTGATCTGCTGTGGGATATCGGCACAGGATCAGGATCCGTGGCGATCGAGTGGCTGCTGGCCCATCGCGCGAACCGGGCCATCGCCATCGAGCACCGGGCGGACCGGGCGCTCGGCGCTCGCCGCAACGCGGCGGCGCTGGGCGTCCCGCGCCTGGACGTTCGTGAAGGCGTGGCGCCGGCCGCCTTGATGGATATGCCTGTGCCGGACGCGGTTTTCATCGGTGGCGGGCTGACCAGTCCCGGCTTGATGGATCGAGTCTGGCAAGCATTGACGTCGGGCGGACGGCTGGTGGCCAACAGCGTGACGCTGGAAGGCGATCAGGTGTTGGGCGACGCCGTTCACCGGTTAGGCGGCTCGCTGACACGAATTGCCGTTGAACGACTGGACCGGGTCGGGCGATTGCACGGCTACCGGCCGGCCATGACGGTGACCCAGTACCGGACGGTGAAACAATGATCATCGTCGGGGTTGGATGTCGCAAGGGCGTCACGGATACGGCTATCGCCAGCGCCGTACGCGTCGCCATCGCGCAGACCGGACTGTCTTTCGAGCAGGTTTCCGCTCTGGCGGCGCCGGCTTTCAAAGCCGGGGAAGACGGATTGCGGCGTGCAGCCGACGGCATGCGCCTGCCGCTTCACCTGGTCGAACGAGCGCAGCTTGAAGCGGTGCAACCGTCCTGTACAACATACTCGCCAACAGCGATGACGGCCTTGGGTCTGGGGTCGGTCTGTGAGGCGGCGGCAATCGCCGAAGCCGGAGCAGGCGCCATTCTGGTCCTGCCCAAGACTGTGGTGCATGGGGTCGCCTGCGCGGTTGCCGAGGGAAGCATGGAATGACCGTTCATTTTGTTGGCGCTGGCCCCGGCGCGCCGGATCTGATCACCCTGCGCGGGCGCGACCTGCTGGCCCGTTGCCCGGTATGTCTGTACGCGGGCTCCGTCGTGCACCGGGATATTCTGAAGCATTGCCCCCACGACGCCAGGATGGTCGATACGGCGCCCATGGCGCTGGATGAAATCATCGCGGAAATCGAGGTTGAACACGGGCGGGGCAACGATATTGCCCGTCTGCACTCCGGCGATCTGTCGGTCTGGAGCGCCGTGGGGGAGCAGTTTCGTTGGCTGGACGACCTCGGCATTCCCTATACGATGACGCCCGGCGTACCGGCGTTCGCCGCCGCCGCCGCCACACTGCGGAGAGAATTGACATTACCGGAGGTGGCGCAGTCACTCGTGCTGACCCGTACGTCCGGACGCGCATCGAAAATGCCGGAGGGCGAAAAGCTGGCAACTTTTGCGTCGACCGGCACGACCTTGGCACTGCACCTATCCGTTCACGTACTGGATCGGGTCGTGGCAGAGTTGGCTCCTCATTACGGTCCGGATTGCCCGATCGCCATTGTCAGCAGGGCGAGTTGGCCAGAGGAGATGGTTATCCGGGGGACGCTGGCCACCATCATGGCTCGGGTCACCGCGGTACGCTCGGATGACACTCCGCTGGACCGGATGGCGACCATCCTTGTAGGGCCGGTCTTGGCGGCTGCGGTATTCCGGGGAAGCGCGCTTTATGATCGGGAATATCGTCGGCGCTTCCGGGATGGGGTCGCGCCATGAGTCGGCTGGGCAACGCCGTGAACCGTCTGGTAGCGCAGGGACCCACCTTTGCACCGGGCAGCGTATGGCTTGTTGGCGCCGGCCCGGGCGATCCCGGATACCTGACTGTGAATGCGCTGGTCGGTCTGACCCAGGCGGACGTTATCCTCTACGATGCCCTGATCGACAGGCACACCCTGGATCTTGCGCGCCCGGATGCGGAAGTGATCTATTCCGGAAAACGGGCGGGCCTTCATTCCATTGACCAGAACAGCATCTGCGCACAGCTGGTCAGTCTCGCACAGTCCGGTCGTCGGGTGCTGCGCCTGAAGGGCGGCGATCCGATGGTTTTCGGCCGAGGCGGAGAGGAGATGCTGATGCTCGCCCGGGCCGGCATCCCGTTCAAGATCATTCCGGGCGTCACTGCGGGCCTCGCTGCTCTCGCCATTGCGACCATTCCCGCCACGCTTCGGGACGTGAACCGCGCTGTCGTCTTTGCCACCGGTCATGAAGCACGGGAGGCGCCCGAGACGGACTGGGCGGCCCTGGCCCGGCTCGGTCAGCCGATCGTGCTGTACATGGCACTGCGGCGGCTGGAGTCGATTGCGACGGCGCTGATGTCTGGCGGGATGGCGCCGGACATGCCGGTTGCCATCATCGCCTCGGCGACCATGCCGGAAGAGAATGTCCTAGTGATCGATTTGGCGACGGCAGCGCGTGACGGCGACAGACAGCCGATTGATCCGCCTGCCATTATCGTGATTGGCGAAATCGTGCGGATGCGCGCGAAGCTGCGGACGCTGGCCCCGTCGCTTGCCGAGGCGCTCGCGTGACGATGGCCGGCTTGGCGCCGGCGCTTCTGGTGGCCGCGCCCCGATCCGGGGCCGGGAAGACGACGGTCGCGATGGGCCTGATCGCGGCGTTGCGGCGCGCGGGGTACAAGGTTCAGGTATTGAAATGCGGTCCCGACTATATCGATGCAGCATTTCTGGCCGCGGCAGCTGGCGCGCCTTGCGCGAATGTCGATACCTGGGCCATGGCGCCGGACCAGGTCGCTGCGATCCTCCGCCGTGCAGCGTCGGCCTGTGATCTTCTGATCGTCGAAGCGGCCATGGGTCTCTTCGATGGCGCCGCTGGCCAGGATGGCCGCTCCGGCGCGGCTGCAGAGATTGCCGCCCGGTTCGGCATCCCCGTTCTTCTGGTTGTCGACGTTGCGGGTCAGGCGCAATCCGTCGGTGCCGTCGCCAGAGGGTTTGCCGACTTTGATCCGGACGTCGATGTCGCTGGCGTCATTCTCAATGATGTTGCCAGCAATCGACATCGACGGATGGCGGCGGAAGGGCTGGCTGCGACCGACGTCCCGTTGCTGGGCTGGGTGCCGCGTCGTACGGAATTCGTGCTGCAGAGCCGGCATCTGGGACTGGTCCAGGCGCGGGAAGTTGCGGCGCTGGAAGCGACGCGAACCGCACTCGCCCGGCAACTGGAGGAGACCATCAATCTCGACCATATAGTCGAGACCGCTCGACCGCCTCGGGAAGACGGTGGATTGGTCCCGGCGACGACGACACGGTCGGAGGGGCAAATCGATCCACCGGGCCAGCGCATAGCCCTGGCCAGCGACGATGCCTTTGCCTTCACCTATGAACATCTGGCGACCAGTTGGCGCGAAAAAGGAGCGGAGATCATCCCCTTCTCGCCTCTGGACAACGCGCCACCGCCGGATCGCTGTGACATCTGCTGGCTCCCGGGCGGTTATCCGGAGTTGTACGCCAGTCAGTTGGCGGCCGCAGGACAATTCATGAGAGGCATTCGCCGCTTCGCCGAAACCCGTCCGGTCCATGGAGAATGCGGCGGCTACATGGTGTTGGGAGAAACCCTGGAAGCCGCGGACGGCCAGAGGCATCGCATGGCCGGACTGCTTGGACACAGCACCAGCTTTGCCACGCGCAAGCTGCATATGGGCTACCGGCGGGCTGTCTTGCTGGCCGACTGTTCGCTGGGGCGTTGTGGAACGGTGGTGCGGGGTCATGAATTCCACTATTCGACCCTGTCAGACCCCGCGGGTGACGAAGAACTCCTTCGCCTGGAAGACCCGGACGGGAACCCCCTGCCGGGGGGCGGCTACCGGCGTGGCCATGTTTCCGGCACCTATTTTCA
>JAPOST010000043.1 GCA_026709535.1 Rhodospirillaceae bacterium | reverse complement strand
TGGCACCCAACATCTGGTAGCTGTGTGCGCTGACCGGATAGGCACGGAACAAACTCAAGTGCCAACAGGCGGGACGCTCATGCCGCGTTGGACCTCTGGCCTAGCACACAACATGTCAAACCACCGTTTGACGTTGGGAAAATCATTCAGGTCAATCCGATGCCACTCGCGCCGAAACACCCAGGGGTATGTTGCGATGTCGGCGATGGAATAGTCGCCACCAGCCAGATAGTTCTGATCGTTCAATCGAACATCAAGGACGCCATATAATCGACGGACCTCGTTGCCATAGCGGTTGATGCCGTAGGGCACTTCTTCCTTCGCTGCACGCATGAAGTGATGGGCTTGCCCGAACATCGGCCCCACACCACCCATCTGGAACATCAGCCACTGCAGAACTTCTATCCGCGCCACCGGCTCGGTTGGCAGAAATTGGTTGTATTTTTCTGCCAGATAAATCAGAATCGCCCCGGACTCGAAGACCTTGATCGGGTTACCATCCGGCCCATCGGAATCGACAATCGCCGGGATCTTGCCGTTCGGATTGATGGACAGGAATTCCGGGGTGAATTGCTCCTGTCGACCGATGTGAATGGGATGAACCGTGTAATCTACATCCAGTTCCTCAAGCATGATCGACGCCTTGCGACCGTTGGATGTGGACCAAGTATAAAGATCAATCACGGGTGCGAACCGACATCCTGTAAGCAAGAACCTATACACATACTCTTCCCCTACTTAAAAGCCAATGATGATTGCGACATGGCAGCCAATGCCATTATCCCATCGACTCCGATCCCTTCGTTCGCGAGCCACCCCGCCATGACCGAAATTCGTTCCACCTTTACTTTTGATACTGCACCGGCGCTAATCGGTACGGAATTGGGAGTCACCAAGTGGCACCCTGTCACCCAGAAACAGGTAAATCAGTTTGCCAACGTGACTCAGGATCATGATTGGATACATATCAACCCCGAACGCGCACGTCAGGAAGGACCTTATGACGGGACGATTTCGTTCGGTTTTTTTACCTTATCACTTCTCACCGCCTTTTCCCATGAAGTCGGCTTGTGGCCAAGCGATGCGCGCTACGGCCTGAACTATGGGCTTAACAAGGTGCGCTGGATCACGCCGGTTCTTGTAGGAAGCCGGATCCGAGGCCGGTTCGCGTTGATCGGCTTTGATCCTCACGCCAGCGGAGGGTATATGAGCACGACCGAAGCCACGGTAGAAATTGAAGGGTGCAACAAACCGGCGATGGTCGCCGAATGGCTAGGCCTGTTCATGCGCAAATAGATGCAGGCGCTTGGCGGCACAGTCAACAAGCCATCTGCCGACAAACGGTTCCAGATGACTACAGCCTGCAGCGCCGACAGGCAGAAATCCGCACCAGTGCATCGGCCCGGAGCAGATGCAATATCGAAAGTCGGGCTGCTAAGCTCTGTCGTCAGCTTTTTGCCCAAGAGACAACCTCGGCACCGCATCCCGATTTCACATTTCGAGGTTGTCGATCAGGCGTAGGAACAGATCACTCTCACCACCGTCTTACAGCTTTCGCAATAGGATGCGTGATTTGTTAAGAAGGAAGTGACTTTATAACGGACGTCCTCACCGCAGAATCAGTTCGCTAAGGTGATGACTTCTATCCGGAAATCGCAATTCATCTGTCGGTAGGCTGGCGTATCTCGGTCACTGTCCGAGGAACCGATCCCGCCGTACAAGCCACCAGCCATACTGTTCGGGCCAGTCATCATAATTCCGGTCGACACCTAGCGCCTTGGCAGCATGATGGGGCCAGAATGGATTATTGAGCGCCTCTCGGGCGATCGCGATCAAATCGGCATCCCCATCCTGCAGAATATGTTCGGCATGATCCGGCTCTACAATCAGGCCTACAGCCATTGTAGCGACACCGGCATCTCGCCGAACCTGCGCGGAAAATGGAACCTGGAAGCCGTGTACACGCGGCAGGCGTGTGACCGTCGCCGGTCCGCCGATGCCGCCGGATGAACAGTCTATCACGTCGATCCCTGTCTCCTTTAATAGTCCGGCAAGGACGACAGAGTCCTCAATTTGCCAGCCGCCTTCGGCAGAATCGATGCTGGATATACGGAAGAACAGCGGCTTGGATTCCGGCCAGACTGCTCGCACGGCACCCGCCACCTCCAAGGGGAAGGCCATCCGTCCAGCCCTGTCGCCACCATATTTGTCCACGCGGCGATTTGAGATCGGCGACAGAAAGCTGTGCAAGAGATAGCCGTGTGCCCCGTGAATTTCGATCACATCCAAGCCGGCAGCATCGCATCGGCGTGCCGCAGCCGCAAAATTATCCCGGATGTCTGCCATCCCGACCATGTCCAGTTCCGCTGGTAGCAGCCAGTTGTCCTGCATGGCCAGCGGACTGGGCGCCACGATGTCCCATGGTTCTTCGCCTCGCGCTGTATCGGTATCGTCAATCGGACCCATGCCATGCCAAGGCCTTTGGGTGCTCGCTTTCCGGCCGGCGTGCGCAATCTGCATTCCCACAGCAGCCCCATGCCCTTGCATGAACCGTACTACCGGCTTCAGCGCGTCCATATGGTCATCACTCCAGATGCCGAGATCGCCATGGGTGATACGCCCACGCGGCTCAACGGCAGCGGCTTCTGTAAAGATCAGCCCCGCACCGCCCATGGCAAAGCTGGACAAATGCGCAAAATGCCATTCCTGCGCTAGCCCATCGGCGGCCGAATACTGGCACATCGGCGCGATAACAATGCGGTTCTTGAGAGTCACGTCACGAAGCGTGATGGGCTGAAACAGCAGGGGCGTCTTGGCGGATACTTCGTATATGTTGTCAGTGGCTTCCGGCATCCTTCGATGACCTCTTTTCGTGATACTGAGCAAAGCCTGTAGAGCTGGCTGTGATGAGGATATCCAAGTCTAGAATCAGAAAATCGGACGTAGAACTACGAATTCCTGTACGCCGAGGCATTTCGAATTGCCTGGATGAGAGTGACATGAAAATGGCGACGTTCCAAAGCCCTTCAAGATGGGGGAAGTTTCCGAATTAACGCGGCTTTTCTCGACATCCAGTTCCTGTCAGGCTTCCAGCACATTCATGCTGGCCAGAAAGCCGAGAACAAGCGTCTCATCCCACCAGCTTGTTTTTCAGAACCTCGTTGACGACGCCGGGGTTAGCTTGACCTTGGGTTGCCTTCATCACTTGGCCGACGAACCAGCCCATTACCTTCGGCTGTTCCTTGACTTGGGCGGCTTGCTGCGGGTTGTCGACGATCAACTGATCGACAATTGTCTCGATTGCGCCGATGTCATTGATCTGTTTCAAGCCCTTTTCCTCGACGATCGAATCGGCGGCCTCACCGGTATCGAACATCTCGTCGAAGACAGCCTTGGCAATGCGACCGGAGATATCACCGCTTTCAATCAGCGCCAGCAAGTCTGACAGCTTCTCTGCTGTCACCGGCGTTTCGGATCGCGCCATTCCGGCCTTGTTGAGGCGACCGTAGAGCTCGTTGATTACCCAATTGGCGGCAAGCTTGGGGTCCTTGCGTCCCACAGCGACAGCCTCAAAAAAATCGGCGTCTTCGCGATCAGCGACGATGATAGCGGCGTCCGATTCTGCAAGGCCGTAGTCCGATATAAACCGTGCTTTCTTGCTATCGGGCAGTTCCGGCAGACTGGCCTTGATCTTCTCAACCCAGTCTTTTTCCAACTCCAGCGGCAGCAAGTCCGGGTCCGGGAAATAGCGGTAGTCGTGCGCTTCCTCCTTGGAGCGCATGGCCCGAGTTTCGCCGCGTACCGGATCGAACAGGCGGGTCTCCTGGTCAACATCGCCGCCATCTTCGATGATTTCTATCTGACGGCGCGCTTCGTGTTCGATAGCCTGTTTCACGAAGCGGATAGAGTTGACGTTCTTGATCTCGCATCGAGTGCCTAGCTCGCCACCCGGCTTGCGAACTGACACGTTGACGTCGGCTCGCATAGACCCTTGCTCCATATTGCCGTCGCAAGTGCCAAGGTAGCGCAGGATTGAACGCAGCTTGGTGAGAAAGATCGCGGCCTCGTCTGCAGAACGCATGTCCGGCTTCGAGACGATTTCCATGAGCGCCACCCCGGCGCGGTTCAGATCCACAATCGTGTGTTTCGGATCCATATCGTGGATCAGTTTGCCGGCATCCTGTTCAAGATGCAGCCGCTCAATCCCTATCTTGCGGGTCTCGCCTGTATCCAGGTCCACGGTCACCATACCCTCGCCAACGATTGGATCTTTGTACTGACTGATCTGATAGCCGGCGGGCAGGTCCGGATAGAAATAATTCTTGCGATCAAACACGCTGTGCAGGTTGATCTGCGCATTCAGACCCAGGCCGGTACGCACCGCCTGTTCGATGCACCGCTTGTTGATCACGGGCAGCATCCCGGGAAAAGCGACATCCACCAGCGAAACCTGAGTGTTCGGCTCGGCACCAAATTCCGTGGCGGCACCGGAAAACAGCTTTGCCGCCGAAGTCACCTGGGCGTGGATTTCCATCCCGATCACGATCTCCCAGTCACTGGTCCGGCCTTTAATCAGGGACATGGAATACTCCGATACCATCTGAAACGGCACGATTGAACATGCGGTGCAGACGCTCTATCAGATTAGGCACGCTTTGCCGCTAGCCAAAATGCCCGGATGTGTATCACTTCTGGCGTTCAAAAACGCTTGATCCTGGCGAAATCTCGATCTGCCGCCTGCAGTCGCTCACCGGATTTCCGATGGCATCACGTCCGGCAGGTCGTCGGCGCTATCTGATATATTGGACAAGCGGCTAGAAAACCATTTTCGATGCTCCTTTCTCGTTTTACCCCGGCAGTTCTGCGCGTAGCGTCCTTCAGGCTACAAGGGCTTCTACGACTGATGGCAGGAGTGCTGGTCGTCCTCTCTGCTCTGCTCAACCCGACGGCCAAGGCCATCACCCCCCTATCCGAGGCGGAGTTGTGGGCCGGCGTCAAGGAGGGCCGCTACGTTGCCATGATGCGCCATGCACTAGCGCCCGGATCTGGCGATCCCGAGAATTTTCACATCAGCGATTGCAGCACCCAACGCAACCTGTCGAAAAAAGGGCGGAAACAGTCTCTCCGCATCGGCACACGCATAAAGTCATTCGGCATCACCTCTGCGGCAGTCTATACCAGCCAATGGTGCCGATGCCGGGAAACGGCGCGCCTGTTGGGTCTTGGCCCGGTTACGGACTTGGCAGCGATCAACAGTTTTTGGCGAAACCGATCTCGGCAAGGGCCGCAAACACGGCGATTACGCGGCTGGCTAAAAAACCAGAAACCGACCGGGGCAGTAATCCTGGTGACCCACTACATCAATATTCTGGCACTTTCCGGATACGCCGCCGCTTCTGGTGAAATCGTCATCATCCGAGTAGACCGCGGCGCCAAAACCACCGTCATCGGCACCATCCATACTGACGCCTGAAAATGGTCGCCGGCCGCTCCCTGCGGGGCGATGGCGCGTCCCGGTGGGGTGTCTGCGCCGCCTGATCATCACGTCGGTCTTGAATTTCATGAAGGTGTAAAAGTTGTCGGATTGACGTCTCTTGACAGTGCGGTTGCCGGTTGCGCCGTGTCGCGGCAATGGGTCGGCTGCCGGGGTGTCGACTTGGGATAGTCTTGTCAGATCACGGGAAGCCCGGTCTTGACCCTGCATCCCTGAAAGCCCGAAGAGGAAGCGGATTCCGGGTGGCTACCTGCCCTGCTGCCGACACCATATCGTGCGTCTTGCTCGCCGCCGAGGCCACAAATCAGGCATAGCGCTGCCTTTCGTCCCTGTTGTAGGCCCACGCGACAACGACGATGAACAAAACGCTGTAACCCACAAGGATCCAGATACTCTCCCAAGGAAAGGGTTGTGGTCCGACCGTTGCCCAGACGATCTCGCCGGCATGACGAGTCGGCAACCACGGCGAGATGGCCGCAACTGTTTCCGGCAACCGACCCGGCGGAGTCCACAGCCCGCCCAGATAGGCAAAGGGCAGGAACACCAGATTGGCGACTGGAACCGAAGCCTTGGCCGACGTCAAATAATCCAGCGCAATGCCGATGAGGGTGAACGGCGGCGCAATTGCCAGACTGGCGATGATCAACCGGATGATGGCGTTTGCATCTACATCCGGACGCATCATCAAGAATCCACCGGCGATTACCAGCAATACGGCGGCGAACGCGAACACTGTCCCTACTGTAATCTGGCTGACGATCCTGGGCCTGGTTGCACCGGGTAGCGTGCGACGATACCTCTCCCACTGCGTTTCGCGGTCCATTGCGATGGATACGCCAAACTGATAAAAGCCTACTCCAATAACCGCATAGGCTGCAAACGAGGCCATGGCGAATGTGGTCGGCAGACCTGGCGACTCATGCGAACCGATGACCCCGAACAACAATACCGGAAACAGCAGAGTCGGCACCCAATAGGCCGGCATGCGCAGCAGACTGCGCAGCACCAGCACAATGGAGATCTGGTACCGGCTCATCATGGTTCTTCATCCCTGCTGCCAATGGCCGCAATCGCTTCCTCCAACGAAGCCGTCAGGACTTCCAACTCGCTGAACGCAACGCCATCACGGATCAGGTTGGTGACCAAGATGTCAGCATCCGCAGTCGAAAAGGTCACGATGGCGCCATCGCGCTGATGCGGTCCGTACCGATCCAACGACATGTCAACATCGGTCTGGAAACGGACGATCCGCCGTTGGATCCGGCTGCGAATTTCCGATACTGAACCATCAAGACGAACCAGACCATCATCAATCAGGCATATCCGTTCGGCAATGGCTTCGATATCATGAAGATAATGAGTGGTGATCACCAGGGTGGCGCCATGATCCCGTCGGTCTTGGGCATAGGTCCAGAAGGCTTCGCGGGCCGTGGCGTCAAGCCCCGTCGTCGGTTCGTCGAGGAAGATCACCTTGCCACGCCCGGCGAATGCCAGTGCGAGACCCAACCGGCGACGCTGGCCGCCAGAAAAGCCGCCGGTTTGCCGGTCAGCAATGCCGGCCAATCCGAAACTGTCGATCAGTTCATCTTCGGATACCGGGTCAGGATAGTGGGCACGTACCAAGTGCAGGATCTCGCGCGGGGTCAGCGTCTCCGGAAAATCGGTATCCTGAGCCACCAGACCTATCCGATGCCGCGCCGCGCGGGAGTGCGGCGGATGGCCGAACAGACTGACCGAACCGGCTGTAGGCCGGATCAGCCCCAGCATCAGATTGATCGTCGTCGTCTTGCCGGCGCCGTTGGGCCCCAGCAGGCAAAAGGCCTCGCCCTGCGGTACGGACAGGGTGATGCCGCGAACAGCCTCGACGTTACCGAAATTCTTGGTGACGGCGTTGAGAGCAATTGCCTCGGTCACGATTTTCCTGCGGCATGAAAGAGTCGGCGGCGAGGCTTGAGTGCCACCGCGACGCATGGACGATCAGTTGGCCTCACTCATCATTTGGCGTCTGGCTTCGGCCATGCAGTCATCCAGCTGACGCCGTATCTGATGATCGCTCTTGTCCACGCCCTTGCTCTCGAAATCCGCCTTGATCTTGCGAATCACGTCTTCCGGGCCCGGCTCTTCGAAATCGGCTTGCACAACCTCCCGAGCATAGGCCTCGGCGTCGGCACCAGTAATGCCCATCTGGCCGGCAGCCCACAATCCCATCAACTTGTTGCGACGCGCTTCAGCGCGAAACTGAAATTCCTGATCGTGCTCGAACTTCTTTTCGAAACCTTTTTCGCGTTCGTCGAAAGTCGACATGGATCGATCCTAGCGCCATCTCAATCCGGGTCACGAAACCGTGGCCGGATTTTGTTTTGTCCTGTCCGATTAGATATAAGAGCGCGGGTTCCCTATCAATAGCGGTTTCCATGTGCACAGTTGTCCTCCTGCGACGTCCGGATCATCCATGGCCGATCCTCCTGGCTGCCAATCGCGACGAGATGATGAAACGACCCTGGAAACCGCCGGCACGTCACTGGCCGGACCGGGCGAATGTGGTCGCCGGCATTGACCTGGAGGCTGGCGGAAGCTGGCTGGGGGCCAATGACGCCGGCGTGGTTGCAGCAATCCTGAACCGGCCGAACGCCCTGGGGCCCGCACCGAACAAGCGCTCGCGCGGAGAACTCGTTCTGGAAGCCCTTGATTCCGTCGCTGCTGCAGACGTCATTGACCGGTTCCGGGCGTTGGACGGAGAGGCATGGAAGCCGTTCAACATGGTAATCGCCGACAGAACAAACGCCTATTGGCTGCGGAATCGCGGATCGGAAGCCGCTTGGCGGATCGAGGCTTTTCCGATTGCCGAGGGTCTCTCAATGATAACAGCGCGGGAATTGAACGATACCGGTTCAAACCGGATCAGGCGCTATCTTGAGCGCTTTCGCACCGCTTCAACGCCCGATCCGGATCGCGGCGAATGGAAGAACTGGCAGAACATCTTGGGGGATCGCGAGCGCGACGACGATGGCGCGCCGGATTCTTCCATGAACATCTGTACCGATTTCGGCTTTGGGACCGTCTCAAGTTCCCTGATCGCCGTGCCCGCCGCACAAAACCCCCGACCGACGATCTGGCTGTTTTCACCGGGTCAACCGGATTTATGCGACTACGAACCGGTCAGCGCCATCGCCACACCTGCTGCGCCGCTCAAGGTAGCCGGGTGACGGCGCCGATTCGGTCGCGAGGATGGCGATTGTTTCATCCCCTGCGGGTTGCCATACGAAATTGCCTACCAACATATTGAAGGACGCGGAAAACGATGGGGGAAATACAACCCCGCTGCGATCACGGCATCAACAAGGCGCGCCACCATCATGGCCAGACGCAAACGAATTTACGAAGGCAAGGCCAAAGTCCTGTACGAAGGACCAGAGCCGGGCACGATCGTCCAGTATTTCAAGGATGACGCTACTGCTTTCAACGCCCGGAAAAGAGGGGTGATCAGCGGCAAGGGCGTCCTCAACAACCGTATCTCCGAGCATATCATGCAGCGGCTGAACGAAATCGGTGTCCCAACCCATTTCGTTCGCCGCCTGAACATGCGCGAACAACTCGTGCACCGTGTCGAGATCATTCCGGTCGAAGTCGTGGTACGCAACGTTGCAGCCGGCACCATCTCCCAGCGCTTGGGCATCGAGGAAGGGACGCCGTTGCCGCGGTCGATCGTCGAGTTCTATTACAAGAACGACGAATTGAGCGATCCGCTGGTCAGCGAAGAGCATATTACCGCTTTCGGCTGGGCCATGCCCCAAGATATCGACGATATGATGGCGCTGGCGTTGCGCATCAATGACTTCCTGGTCGGTCTCTTCCTGGGCGTTGACATCCGTCTTGTCGATTTCAAGCTTGAGTTCGGCCGCTGGTACGACGACAACGACTTCATGCGGATCATCCTGGCCGACGAAATCACGCCGGACAGCTGCCGGTTGTGGGATATCAAGACCAACGAAAAACTGGACAAGGACCGTTTTCGGCGCGACTTGGGCAACATCGAGGCAGCTTATCAGGAAGTCGCCCGACGCCTCGGCATCCTGCCCGACGCCGGACCTCAGGATATCCAAGGCACAAAGAGCATAAATTGATGAAAGCGAAGGTCCATGTCACGCTCAAGCCCGGAGTGCTCGACCCGCAAGGCAAGGCCGTCGCCCACGCTCTGGATGCACTCGGTTTTGACGACGTCAAGGACGTCCGCCAAGGCAAGTATCTGGAGATTGACATTGACGATACCGACAGTTCGGCCGCCGAGGATCGGGTCCAGGACATGTGCAGGAAGTTACTGGCCAACACGGTGATCGAGAATTATCGTGTTGAAATTGACGCCTCAGGCGAGACGTGATTGTGGCGGTCTGTCCGATCGTAGCCGGTCCCCCATTGCTGACCAGCCTGATCTTGAAGAAAAGCGTCCCGAAGCCTTCGGTGATCGTTCCCGCCTTTGCCGGAACGGTCCCGACCTGCGTCGTCCGGCTTGACTTGGTGATGAACAGCCAATCTCCGGTCTGGCGAAAAATCGCTCCCGGCTGCGGCACCCCTTGCCGCGTTACCACCGGCAGAGGCGTCTCGGCGGGACCGGACGCATTCAAGCGGCATTACCGGATTTAGGGAGCACGCACCGGATGAAATCCGCCATTGTCGTCTTTCCGGGGACGAACCGCGATCAGGATATGGCCGAGGCGTTGGAGACGGTATCCGGTCGGAAGCCAACCATGGTCTGGCATCGCGACGCCGCATTGCCCCAAGCAGACCTGATCGTGGTGCCGGGCGGATTTTCTTATGGCGACTACCTGCGCGCCGGCGCCATGGCGGCACATTCGCCGATTATGCGTGACGTGGTCGATGCCGCAAGAAAGGGCGCTGCCGTCCTAGGTGTATGCAACGGGTTTCAGATTCTGGTAGAAGCCGGCCTTTTGCCGGGCGCGCTGCTGCGCAATGCTTCGTTGAAGTTCGTCTGTCGGGACGTCGGCCTTCGTGTCGAGAACAACCGGACGCTGTTTGCCCGCGACTACGATGTCGGGCAGACCATCCGCATACCGGTGGCGCACCACGACGGGAACTATTTTGCCGATGATGCGACGCTGGATCGTCTGGAGGACGAAGCCCGGGTCGCATTTCGATACGTCGCGCTGAACGGCGAAGGCGTCGACCGGTACAATCCCAACGGTTCGATCCGGCACATTGCCGGAATCTATAACGAGACCAAGACCGTTTTGGGCATGATGCCCCATCCGGAAAACGCCATCCGGGCAAATCAGGGCAGTACTGACGGCTGGGGATTGTTCGCCAGCATGGCGGCCGCCTTTCGTTAGCCCATCTTTCGACGTGAACCGCACTCTTCCAGTCACGCTGACGCTACTTCTCGCCTGCGTATCAGTCTTTCTTTACGAACTCACGCTGAACGAAGGGGATGAATTTCGACGTTTCCTGATTCGCTACGCGCTGATTCCGCGATTGCTGATGGGCGATCCCGTAGATGTGACCGGAATCGATCTGCTACCCGCGCCGCTTACCCTGCTTACGTCGTTGTTCGTCCATGCCGACACGGCGCATCTGGTCGTCAACATGATCGTGTTGATTTCCTTTGGCGCCATTGTAGAACGGGCGCTAGGCTCGTGGAAGATGGCGCTGATCTACCTGACATCGGGTGTTTCCGGCGGCATGGTCTTTTCGGTGATCGACCCCAACAGCATCACGCCTGTCATCGGCGCCAGCGGCGCGCTGTCCGGTATCTTCGCCACAGCCTTTCTTCTGGATCCCAGAGGCAAGATATTCCTGATCTTCATCCCGATGCCGTTCTGGTTGGGCATGGTTGTCTTTGTAATTGCGCACGCCATCTTCATCGCTTCTGGCTGGGGGGCAGGCATTGCCTGGCTGGCGCATGTCGGCGGCTTGCTGGGCGGTTTTGTGATGAGCGCGATGCTGGCACCCCGGTTACTGGCGTCCCGCTGACGCGCGAAATATTCTTAGCCTTGGATCAGCAGGCCGATGCCCGACGCCATCAAAAACCACAACACGACCAGTCGGAAGGTGCTGGCGCCAACCCGACGGAACACCGCTACGCCAATCAGAACGCCGATCAAGGTGACAGGCGCCGTGTAGAGGACCAGCCGCCAGACTTCTGTCGTGAAAAATCCGGCAGCCATCTGCACCCCCATCGCGACAGAAAGAATCACGGTATTGAAGGGCTGGTAGATGCTGCGCGCGACTGCCGGCGACCAGCCGCGGAACTGAGACCAGATCACCGGCGGGACGCCAGACAGTCCGATCAGGCCGCCAAGGATACCGCCCGCAAACCCGATGCCCCCATCCAGGACCGGTCTTTCGCCCGGAAGAAAGGGGTTCATTCGTATCAGCAGGCCAAAGGTCGAATAGACGACGATGACGACACCAACGGCAATCTTTACTGCATCGGCCGGCATGAAGTCCAGAAGCCAGACGCCGATCGGTATGGCGAATACCCCCGACAATGTCATGGGCAGAGTCCGTTTCCAGTCCAACTCTCGCCAAAAGGCCGGCAGGCTGGCCCCCTGGCCGATGACTGACGCGGCGAGAATCAACGGCGAAGCGACCGCAGGATTGAGGACAAACAGCCAGAAAGCCGATGACGCCAAGGCCGTTCCGAAACCGGCAAGCCCGGAGATCAAACCTGCCGCCAGCGCCCCGGTAATGATATAGAGAAGATCAATGTTCAATATTGCGTCCCGGAGACGACGAGAAGATCGGAGATTTTCGGCTTGCCCACGCCCGCTCAATTGTTCTCGAATCCGCCGAATTTGTCTCTGTGGTGAATTTATCCACACCGATACGCCAGACACCGGCGCTATAATCGCTGCCAAGGTGAGCGATATGTGGCGCTCCGGCCGGTGCAAGAATCATGACTGATAGCAAGAAACCGACTCTGGAAGACTGGTCTGCACTGGCTGCAAAGGAATTGAAGGGCAGGTCACCCGATGATCTGGTCTGGGAGACGCCGGAAGGGATCGCTGTCAAGTCGCTCTATACAGCCGAGGATCTGGAAGTTCTGGAAACGCTGGACACCCTGCCCGGCCTGTTCCCTTTTCTGCGCGGTCCGAAGGCGACAATGTACGCTGGCAGGCCTTGGACAATCCGGCAATATGCAGGCTTCTCGACCGCCGAAGACTCTAACGCGTTCTATCGCAAGAATCTGGCTGCTGGGCAGATGGGCCTGTCGGTGGCTTTCGACCTTGCCACTCACCGCGGCTACGACAGCGACCACCTGCGCGTTGCGGGCGATGTCGGCAAAGCCGGTGTGGCGATCGACAGTGTCGAGGACATGAAGATTCTTTTCGACGGCATCCCGCTTGAAAGGATGTCCGTCTCCATGACCATGAATGGCGCAGTCCTGCCCGTACTCGCCGGCTTCATTGTGGCTGGTGAGGAACAGGGCGTTCCGGTCGCCGCCCTTTCGGGCACGATTCAGAACGATATTCTGAAAGAGTTCATGGTCCGCAACACCTACATCTATCCGCCAGAGCCCTCCATGCGGATCGTGTCGGATATCATCGGCTACACCGCCAAGCATATGCCGCG
Source organism: Rhodospirillaceae bacterium (assembly GCA_026709535.1). GTDB lineage: Bacteria > Pseudomonadota > Alphaproteobacteria > Bin65 > Bin65 > Bin65. The sequence continues at coordinate 12,614 of JAPOST010000043.1, read as the reverse complement.
GTTCAATTCGATCTCGATCAGCGGTTATCACATGCAGGAGGCTGGCGCCACTTGCGCGCAGGAGTTGGCGTACACTATCGCCGATGGCTTGGAATATGTTCGCGCCGCCAAGGCGAGCGGCATGGATGTCGATCTCTTCGCGCCGAGGCTCAGCTTCTTTTTCTGCCTGGGCATGAACTTTTTCATGGAGATCGCCAAGCTGCGCGCCGCCCGCCTGCTGTGGGCCGAAATCCTGGATCGGGAGTTCGCGCCCCAGGATCCGCGCTCGATGATACTGCGCACTCACTGCCAGACGAGTGGCTGGTCGCTGACCGAACAGGATCCCTACAACAACATCGTACGCACGGCCTACGAGGCGCTGGCGGGGGTCCTTGGCGGGACTCAAAGCCTGCATACCAACAGCTTCGACGAAGCCATCGGCCTGCCTACGGAATTCTCCGCTCGAATCGCCCGCAACACGCAGCTCATCCTGCAGAATGAGACTGGAGTGACGAAGGTCGTCGATCCGCTCGCTGGCTCCTATTATGTCGAAAGCCTCACCCAATCGCTGGCCGAGGTTGCTCGCCGCCTGATCGCGGAAGTCGAAGACCGGGGCGGGATGACGAGGGCGGTGACCGAAGGCCTGCCCAAACGCCGGATCGAGGAAAGCGCCGCCCGTCGGCAGGCCCGAATCGACCGCGGCGAAGAAGTGATCGTTGGCGTCAACAAGTTCGAGCCAGCCGAAGATACCCGCGTGGAAGTTCTGGAAATCGATAACACCAAGGTTCGTGAACAGCAGGTTGCACGGCTCGACCAGCTCCGCAAGACACGCGACCAGACCCTGTGCGCCAAAGCCCTTGCTGCGCTTACCCGGATTGCCGAATCCGGTGAAGGCAACCTGCTTGCCGCCTGCGTGGAAGCTGCGCGCGCCCGAGCGACGGTGGGCGAGATGTCGGATGCGATGGAGAAGGCCTGGGGGCGACATCAGGCCGACGCCCACACGATCAGCGGCGTCTACAGCCAGGCCTACGAACAGGATGCTGACTTCAAGGAAATTCTGGCCAACGTCGAAGCGTTCGCAGACTACGAAGGTCGCCGTCCGCGTCTGCTTGTCGCCAAGCTAGGCCAAGACGGACACGACCGCGGCTCAAAGGTGATCGCCACCGCATTCGCCGACATCGGCTTTGATGTCGATATTGGTCCACTGTTCGCCACCCCGGAAGAAGCTGCCCGTCAAGCCATCGAAAACGATGTCCATGTCGTCGGCGTCTCCAGCCAGGCCGCCGGCCACAAGACTCTGGTCCCGCAGTTGATCGACGCACTGAACGCCCAGGGCGCCGACGATATCCTCGTCATTTGCGGCGGAGTCGTGCCACAACAGGACTACGAATTTCTGAAGGCAAAGGGCGTCGCAGCGGTCTACGGGCCCGGGACGAATATTCCGAAGGCGGCGGCAGAGGTGCTGGGATTGATCCAAACCAGCCGGCAACAGGCGGCGGAGTGAGAACCCGGACATGATGGCAAATCAAGAGCTGTGATTCAGGCTCAGAGATAATGGCTCTAGCAATCCAAAGACAGTGCACCTTAGTATAACAAGGTCACGTTGTAGGTGCGCCCGGAATATCAATGTCGCGGCGGTTCGAAAAATTGACGCCATGCCGCCACTATGGGGCTGGCGTGATCCATCTGGCCAGCTTGCCTAAGCGCGATACGCAGCGCCGTGCGGCCCAGACGTGTCTCGGGGCCATGATAGGATGCAGGCAAGTCGCGTTGATCCACTGAATTCAAAACGCGCATCTTCTCGGCACAGTATTGCGGCAGGCCCCAGCGTTCGAGAAGAGATTGAAACCTCGTGAACGCCGCAGGGTCGAAGGGCCGGTCACGACCCAAACCATCGAATAGGGGATGAGCCGGATAAAGACCTAGACACGGCAGGGTGCCGCGCGGCACCGGAATATTCGCAGAATGGGTCTGGCCTCTCTTAAGGAACTTGGGCAGCACGTGGGTGTGCGGACCTTCCGGCGTCTTGTCCTTGCCGATGGTTTGGTAGACTTCGGCGCGTCCGAGCCTCGAGAGCGCGACGCGATGAGGGCTGGCCTCGATGATCGCGCCCATTGTCCGATTGGCCGGATCAAGGAGGACGTCCCCAGCGTGCTGACGCAACAGGGCAAGCAAGGCTGCATCTTTTGTGCGGATGCAAAAATCCACGTTGCGCGCGCTGAGGCCCATGTCGAAAAGGATGGAGTCGCGGTCTTCAGCCCGGATTGCGCCGCAGTCCGGACCGAGTTCGGTCAGCTTTGAGCGGCGGCGTGATGTCGCCCGGGATTCCGGAAGGCAGAATACCACACCATGCTGCCACCGCTCCGGCCGGCCGCTCAGCGTCTCATAGGCCAGAGGAGCAACTCCGTCTTGCGGCTTGATACGAAGTGCGCCTCGTGCTGTGGCAATCGTCAATCGCTTGGGGTCGCTCAAGGTCAGGGGCTCGTCGGCGTCACGATGAAATTCCGCGATAGCGCCGAAGGATCCGATACTGAAGCTACTGCTCGGGTCGCAAAGATGCTCGCGCAGAATGCTGTATATGTCGCGGTCGTGTGTCATTTGCGCATCCCGTCAGTCCGTCAACTTGAAGGAGATTGGGACATCAACGGAGCCCGCAACCGGAATACCGCCGCGTTTGGCCGGGATGAAGCGCCATGCCTTTATGGCCTTGATGGCGGCCTTGTCGAGCAGGCGGTATCCGCTCGATTCGTGCAATCGGACGGCCGCGGCCGCGCCATCTGGGGTAACTGTTACCCGAAGCACGGCGCGGCCCTCCTGGCCGCTTCGACGCGCAAGATAGGGATAGCGGGGTGGCGCGTTTGCGAGGCCCCGTCCGGCATACCGGGGCGGCATCCTTGTGCTGCTGTCGAGCTTCCCGACGACACCTCCGCCGGGCACATTCACCGGCAAAGCGGCCATACCTTGAACCTTCCTTACCTTGAGTAAGGTCGTTTGCTGCCCGCGTGCAACCAATCGATCGGGTGCCGATTGGGCAACTTCGCGTGGAGACCCTTGCTCTCCTGATCGAGGCGACGTGTCCTTTATTCGAGTCGGTTCTGCCTCGATTCGGCCCTTCGATGCGCTTGAGCTAGCCGCAGGATCAAGGGGCGAGGGCTTGCGTCTTGGGGCGGGTAAAATCGGTCGCGCCGCTTCGGTCAATTCCTCTGGTGCCGAAGTGATCTCGGCAATGGGTGAGGCATCTTGGTGAGTGCGTGAAACAAGATTGCGCCGATGCGAGGCATTCTCTGGTATGGGAGGCGGCGATAAATGCCGTATCGGCTTCGGCGCCGGCTCGGCCGTAAGGCTGTCGCTCGGATTCAGAGCCTTGGAGGAGGCCGCAAATTCTTCGTCTCCAGCTGCCCTGTGAGCCGGTTTCTGCGGATCAGCGATATTCTCAGCATCTTCAGGCGAGACCTGCTGTGCGGCTTCTGGCGATTCAGCCTGTTCGGCCACATTGCCACGAGGAGGCCCTATGAGATCCGCGGCACGAACCAACTCCACCGCAAAGACCGCATAGGGCTTCGGTGGCGTCACCTCTTGGAACAAGAGAAGACCCGCAAACGCCGCGCTGTGCAAACCGAGGGAAATACCGATTACCAGCAGGCCGGGCCCGCGCTGCGGCGCGCGAGCGATGAAGGGGTTCGTCTCACGCGGAAGCATGATCGGCTCCCGCATCCGTTCGCTCAAGCGGAACCACGATGGCGCCACCTTCGACCGAGCCATGATAAGCGCGGACGCCATAGCACCGCGCGAGCATATCCGCAGACAGGACCTTTGTCGGACAACCCTCCGCAGCGATTTGCTTGCCGAAGAGGAGAGCCAGGCGATCACAGAACCGCGCGGCGAGTGTCAGATCGTGCATCACGACGACGATGCCGGCACCGGAGGCAGCAAGCTCCCGCAGCTTGGCCATCACGTCGAGCTGATGTCCCGGGTCGAGGCCAGCCACCGGTTCATCGGCCAGCAGCACTTTTGGCTCGCCAGCCAGTGCGCGCGCCATGAGCACACGGGTTCGCTCCCCACCGGAGAGTTGAGTGACCGGCCGGTCGCCGAACCGAGCCACGTCGCAGACCGCAAGCGCCTGCGCGACAGCTGCCTCGTCGGCTTTTGAGGGAGCTGCCCACGGACTCCGATGCGGCAACCGACCCAACATCACCAACGTTTCCACAGTCAAGGCCCAGTGACTATCGCCGCCTTGTGGCAGGTAGGCCAGCACGCGGGCAAGCGACCTCCGGTCCATTCGGTGGAGGGGACGGCCCTCCAAGCGCATTTCCCCGTACTGCAGCGGCAGCAGGCCCGCCATGGCTCGCAACAATGTCGTCTTGCCCGCTCCATTGGGTCCGATCAAACCGACAACCTCGCCAGCGGCGATCTCCAGATCAAGTTCGGCCAGGATTGGCACGTCACCGAAAAACACGGAAACTGCTTGGGCACTGAGCATTGTCAAGAGAGTTCCCTCCTGAGCCGCACCACGAGCAACAAGAAGAACGGCGCGCCCACCAGGGCTGTCAGCACGCCCAGCTTGAGTTCGCGCCCTGGAGACAACAGCCGGACGGCCACGTCCGCCAGCAGCACCAACGCGGCGCCACCAAGAGCGCTTGCCGGCAATAGCGCGCTCGGCCTGTGCCCGACCAACGGCCGGAGCAGGTGCGGCACGACCAGACCGACGAAGCCTATGGCGCCGGCAACGGATGTCGCCGCGCCAACGCAGAGCGCTGTCCCAAGCACGAGCCGGCTCCGCAGGCCACGCAGGTTGAACCCCAGAGTCCGGGCCGCGTCTTCGCCCAGCGTGAGCGCATCCAAGGGCCGGCCGAGGGTAATCAGCAATAGCCATCCGGCAACCATGAACGGGGCCGACAGCCACACGTGCTCAAAGCTTCGGTCCGCCAGCGAACCCATCAGCCAGAACATGATCTCCAGGGCCGCGAAGGGGTTGGGCGCCAAGTTGAGGACAAGCGCGGCAAGCGCGGCAGCGAAACTGGTGACCGCGATGCCCGCGAGGATCAGCGTCAAGGGATTCCCATCTCGCCCGGCCAATGCCTGAACGATGACGACACCCACGCAGGCTCCCGCCATCCCGCCCAATGGCAGAGCGAGCGCGAAGAGTCCGGCGAGGCCCGTATAGAACGTCAAGACCGCCCCGAAGGAGGCAGAGGCCGAGACGCCGATGAGTCCCGGTTCGGCAAGCGGGTTACGCAGAAATCCCTGCAATGCAGCTCCGGACAGCCCGAGGGTCGCGCCGATCAGGAGGCCCAAAAGAGCCCTGGGCAGCCTCACTTCGCGGACGATCAGGGCGGTCGTCTCGACTTCGCCTGCCCATAGCGCGTCGAGCACTTCGCGCAGGCCGATGGCGGCGGGCCCGATGAGCAGGGACGCGGCGAATGCACCGCCCACCGCGAGGGCAAGCAGAGGCAGGAGGAAAGGCGCGGCCTCCCGCCGCCGTCGCCTGAGTGCCGGAGCGGCGGTCATCTGTCCTCCGTCTGGCCGTGCCGCGCACCTTGCACGCCTTCGCGAACCTCCGACAGACGCATGATCGCCTCGGCAACGAACGGTGTGCCGCAAACCCAGAGATAGTCAGGCATTTTCACGCTTGAACGCGCGGCGAAGGCCCGTCGCAAGGCAGGGTGCCGGAAGGTCTCGTTTGCCAAGGCGGCCCCCTCTCGTTTCCGTCCCATGATCAGGATGTCAGGGTCTGCGGCGATCAGCGTCTCCAGAGGAAGCTGGCCGGTCCCGGTCAATCCCAGTTCACGGCCAAGAGTCCTGAAGCCCGCCGCCTCAACCGCCGCGTTGGCCAGCGTGGCTGTACCGGACGTATAGCCATTGGCCCAGTACAGTACGGCCAGCGGCCTCGGCCCTGAACCCGGAGCGCGACGCCGTAGCTTGCTGTCGAAGGCGGCAATCGTTGCCTCGCCGCGCTCGGGTTCGCCAATCGCCCCGGCGACGATCCGGATATTGGCGCGGACACCGTCCAAATCCTCGGCGACCGGCAACTCGACGACGGCATACCCGAGTTTGCGCAAGAGAAACACTGTCGGCCGGGTCGTGAATGCGCCGGCCAGGATCAGGTCAGGTTCCATCGGTAGCACCTCTTCGGCGAGCCCGTGATTCAGGGTAATTCCTGCAACATCACCGGCGAGTGCCGAGGACTGGGGATCGGCCGCCAGATAGCTGACCGAGAGGATGCGTTCTCGGTCAGCCAGGAGCATGACGAGTTGGTCCGAGCACAGGTTCATCGAGACGATCCGCTCCGGCCTGGCCGATGTAGGCATCGTGCTGGTCACCGACACAATCAACACCGCGGCAGCGATAGCGGCATGGAAGCGACAGCTTCGGCGGCGCCATCCTCTCTGCACGAACGGCGACACTCAGAACAATCCGATCGTTGCACGGACTCCGACAAAGGCGCCGATGCCCGGACTGGAGTAACCGAGGACCTCCTGGTAGTCCTTATCAAGTAGATTCTCGATACGGCCGAAGACTTCCACGCCGTCCAGGAGTTCGTAGGAGGCCGCGACGTTGACGAGCACGAAGTCATCCAGCGTCACATTGGTGCGCGTGGAGAAGAAATCGGAGAACTGCCAATCCTTCTGTTTGCCGTTGTAGTCGACGCCGAGATCGAGCCTGACCCGACCATCAAGGAACTCATATGCGAAATTGGCGCTGGCCAGGTGTTTTGCCCGGCGGATCAGCTCTGTGCCGTTGGCATCCTCTCCGTCGGTGTACGTATATTGTCCGGTGAACGTCAGACCCTTTGTGATTCGCGCCTTGGCAATCACCTCCAGGCCGTGGATCCCAGACGTTCCACCAAGGTTGACTGCGGTATCGCCTGCGCCCTGGATCAGGTCCGTTATCCGGTTGTTGAAGTAGGTGACGTCAACGATCAATCGGTCATCGAAGAAGGACTGTTCCACGCCGACATCCCAGCCTTTGCTCTTTTCGGGTCTGAGGGCGGGATTGGGAACGAAGTTCGGGCCAGAACCGAACAACTCGGACAGCGTTGGGTTCTTGACGCCGGTGCCGTAGCTGCCATGCAGACGGGTTCCGGTCTCCGCGTGGAGATAGGCCGCCGTCGTTCGAAATGTGGTCGCGTCCTCGAAAATCTCATTATCGTCATACCGCACGCTGCCGGACAGGAAGAGGCGGTTCCACAGGCCCACGCGATACTCGCCGACATAACTGTTGTTCGTAATATCGAGATCAGAACTGCCGAAAGCGCTGCGGGTGACCTGAGCTTCGTCCTCCCGTTCGACCAGGAAGGTCAAGGAGTGCGTCGCCGCCGCAACCGCGGGCGTCTCGAAGTTGACGTTGGTCTGGTAGTGATAGGTCGCTTTCTGGCCATCGCCTTCGAACGTCAATGCATCATTGGTGAAAGAATCTGCCTTCTCTTCGTTAAAACCCGCGCCGATCATGTGTTCCCAAGCGCCATCGAACAGGCTGTATTTCACCTGAACCCGTCCAGTGCGCTGTCGGGTCTCGGTTTCTCGGTCGCCATCGACCGTCCTTATGATCCCTGCTATGGCTGGCTGCGGATCAGTTTTTGTTGTCGATCTGACGTAGCGGCCGAACACCTCGATCTCCAGATTATCAAGAGGCGACACACCGAGCTTGACGTGGTAGGTTTGATTTCGGTGCCCGTCCTGTTCATGGTTCCCTTCGGACTCAGGCGCAATCGATACACCGTCCGTGGTGAATCCGGTTCCTCCCAACGAAAAATGGTACCCGTCGCCACCGCCGCGGACGCTTGCTGCCGCCTGGCCGGTTCGAAACGTACCGCCTTCGACGCTAATGGTTGCAGTTGTCCGCCCTCGTCCCTTTTTCGTGATGATATTTATGACGCCGCCGATCGCATCGCTCCCGTAAAGCGCGCTCTGCGGGCCACGCAGGACCTCGATCCGCTCGATGTCGGCTGCGAGCAGGTTGCCGAAGTCGAACTCGGAGCCGCCGCTGGGGTCGTTGACCTCAATACCGTCGACAAGAACCAACGTGTGGTTCCCTTCGGCACCGCGAATTCGCACCTGGGTAAACGTACCGACAGTACCGCTCCGGCTGACTGCGACGCCGGGCACTTCCCGCATCACGTCGGACAGGACGCGAACCTGTTTGCGCTTGATGTCTTTGCTGGTAATCACCGTCACGGCGCTACCGACCCTCTGAGCCGGCAGCGGAACGCGGCTCGCGGTCACAACAACCTCCCGATTCTGCTCAACCTTTCCTTCGGCCATGGCGGAGCCAAGCTGTCCGAAAGCGATCATTGCAGTCACCGAAAGTGTCTGAAGGCTGCCGCAGAGACGGCAACCGAAACGAGATTGATGTTGCTGTGAAAAGTGAAACATTTCTGCCCCCCGGTTCTTGGCATTTCAAGATTTGAGTGGGGGCGCAAAGCAGCACCTGCCGCCTGCGCCCGACGACGGAGGTACACGTCGCAGCCAAGCGGAAGCGTTAGCCCGAATCGGACGGTCTTTTTGCTTCCTAAGGGTCCGGGAAATCCAACACCCACAACCGAAACTCCAGCAGCTACGCGTCTCCGCGCGTCACCGCAAACGAGTTTCCGCCCCGCCGACACACCCCGGACAGCGATCGGGTGACGCTGGCGACGGCAGGTCTCCTGGCTTGCGGGTCTCATCGCATGCCCGGCCTTCCCAGTTTCCCAGTGGCCATCTCGGGCGCAATCACCGCTTACAGTTGCGGGGGCAGCCAGGGCTTGGACTGATCCGCTTGACGGCGGCTCAATCTCCCCTGTTCCCTCTTGCCTCCCCGAAGGGAACCGACGCTGCTGCTATTCTAATGCCCTCGTCATAGAGCCAGCAACTATCTTTTCGGCTCGACTCACGCCGGGGTTGCTGGATGGGCTTGACCCAGCCGGTCCGAGGGTCGGGCACTATCCGGATTCGAGCCGGCGGCGACCGCACCCGCCTGGTGTTACGGACGATTACGACGCCGATCTTCAAAAGCCTGTGGCGGATGGTGGCGAGCAGCAGGCGGAACGGGATGTCTGGGCAGACGTGCTCAGAACACGCGGCGGCCAGGACTTGCAACGCCTGCTGGATGACGCACACTCGCAACCAGGCATGCAAGGTCTTGCTTGTCGATACGGAACATGGCTTCCACAAGCAAGGTATCAGGAACGAAATTCAGATAGCACACACAGTGGGCCGAAGCATCGGTGATACGGACTTCATTCCTGGTTGCCGCCATATCTATATGCGGCGGTTGACCGCCGCTGTATCCTCGTTCGTCAAACGCTGGCCTTCGAAGATGTAGCCGACGGCCATGGTCGTACCGGGTCGATAGTAGCAGCTGAATAGCTTGCGCGTATTGTTCTGAATATAGGTCAATGTCACATCGTTCACCCGTCGACCATTGATCTCGCGCGATGCTTGGGCCTTTTTGTCGACCGACCATCTGTCACGCGTCTGGCTGGTGTCGATCAGCACTTTCAGAGCTTTTTCGCAATGGTCCTGCTCCTTGGTCGAAAAGACTGTGGAACAGGCGCCCAGGACAGCAACGCCGAACAGCAGGAACAAACGCATTCGGGGCCTCAATCAGCAGCAACATCAAAGAAAAACACGTTCGGAACGGACGCTTTGTCCAACGCTCCAGTTCTGCGGGCGCGATCAGCGGACCGGGGAATAGCGCGCCGGAACACAGATCTTGCTTTTCATGGACTGAAACATGGGCGCGGCCGTTGCCAGATAGGTCGGCCAGTCCGGATCGACCGCCAGTTTGGCGCGACGCGCTTCCCGATCGGCCATGCTCTCGTAGCCCCAGAGATGGATATACTGGTTCAGCGGCCCGACTTCGGTCGTCATGGCCGCAATCAGGTTTCCCAGAATACGCAGTTGGATAGGCAAGCCCAGTTCCTCGTAGATATTGAGAAACTCCGGCAGTTTTCCGGGCAGAAGCGTATAGGTTCGTTGTTCGATGATCACAAAGACCTCCTGTTGGCAGTTGCGAAGACCTTAACATGAAGGGTAATGGTCACGGCAAGGGAATCGAGCAGCGCCAAGGCTCATCGGCAAACCGCTGAACGTCGAGGATCGAGGAGGCACCGCTGAATTCGTTCATCGACAAAGGACGAAGACGGGGGTCTCCCGGCAACGGGAAACCTTGCGACGCGTTGGTCATACCAACGAACCGAAGCAGGAAGCTCTGATGCCGGAAGCGACCTCAATCCGCGCGCGCCAGTTCAAGGAAGCGATCGCTGCCCATACCGACCATATCGGCCCCCATCTGCAATTCCGCCCATGTCGTATCGTCGATCGGAATGCCAGCCTCAAGACGCATCGCTTGCGACCGCAGCTCCGGCTCACCGGCGACAAGGACCGGCTGGTCTGGGTCGGCTGCCGGGGAAGCCTTGACCCAATCGACTACCGCAGCGACTTCCTCAAGGAAGGGGCCTCTGCCGCCGAGGCGATCCGGGTCAATGACAATGGAAAGCATGTTGTTGCGCACACCGGCATCGCGCCCTTGATCCGGCCGGATGGTCATGCCGCCGGTCAGGGCCGCACCGAGAAGTTCAGCCATCAGGGCGAGGCCGGAGCCCTTGTATTCGCCCATCGGGGTCAACGCGCCACACCGAGATTGACCCTCTTCGGGAAACATCAAAGATGGATCGGTGGCGGATTCGCCCAAATGATCGATCAGAAGGCCGGGCGCCAAGTCTCGGCCTTCATTGTATGCCACACGGACCTTGCCCAGCGCTACCTTGCTGGTGGCGAAATCCAGGATGATCGGTGATTTTCCGCGACTGGCGGGAACCGAAATACAGACTGGGTTGGTAAGAAATCGCGCATCGCTGCCCGCCCAAGGTGCCACAGTCGGATCGTGTCCGGCCACGTTGACAAACTGCAATCCCACAAAGCCAGCCTCGGCGATTACCTCACCGTAGGTTCCAACCCGGCCGACGTGATGAGCGGAAGTGAGGCCGCTGATCCCGACGCCCTGTTCCTGCGCCCGCTCGACGGTCCGACGGGTGATATCCAGCGCCACGACCTGACCATGCGCGCCGCTGGCGTCACCCATCAGGAAAGGACCATCGTCGCGCTTGATCGTCAGATCACCATTAACGACCAGCTTGCCTTCCCGCCAATGCCGGATATAGAGTGGCATCATGCCAACGCCGTGGCTGTCATGGCCCTTGAGATTGGCTTTGACCAGATGATCTGCGACGGTTTCTGCCTCGGCGGCGGCACTACCCATCGCGGTGAGCATGGCCTTGACGGCAGATTTCAGGCTGGCGTGCGGGATGGTCAGCATGGCAGGGCGCTCGAACAGTCAGGAATTGCAGGAAAGAGCCCGCCAGCGCGTGGTCAGGTTCTTGATGAGGATGGCGAAACTTTCTCGTATTTTGACGATTTCAGACATGCGCAAGGCGGCGCAGAAGCGTCTGCCCAAAGTGGTATTCGATTATGTCGATGGCGCTGTGGAGGACGAACTGGGTGTCGTGCGGAACACTGAAGCGTTGAACGATATCCAGGTTAATCCGCACTACATGATTGAAGTCCACAAACGGGATCAAGTGGCCCCCCTGTTCGATCACACGTTCAGTCATCCCTTCGGTATTGCCCCGACCGGGATGAGCAACATTGTCTGGCCGGACGCCGACGCCTGTCTCGCCCGCGCTGCCAAGGCTGCCAATATTCCCTATTGTCTTAGCACGGTAGGATCCACGTCGATCGAGGAGATTGGGAGAATCACCGGCGGAGATTTCTGGTTCCAGTTGTACCCGCAACAGGACAGGAGTGCGAGCCAGGACTTGATCCGCCGTGCAAGGGACGCTGGCGCCTGGCTGTTGATGGTAACGGTGGATGTACCGCTGCCTGCCAAGCGCGAACGAGATATCCGCAATGGCTTTATCGTGCCGCCGCGGGTAACGCCAAAGATGCTGCTTGATGGCATGCGCAAGCCCAATTGGGCGATACACTACACGCTCGGGCGCAAGCCGCATTTGGCCAGCCTGACGGAGTACACGTCCAGGGGGTCACCCAAGAACACCAAGGCGGCGTTCATGGCGGTGCGCCGTTGGCGAGCGCTGGGATGGGAAGACCTGGAATGGCTGCGCAAGGCGTTTGACGGCCCGCTGTTGCTGAAAGGGATTCTCTCGGTCCGGGACGCCAAGAAAGCAGTAGAGCACGGCGTTGACGGGCTAGTCGTCTCGAACCACGGCGGGCGGCAACTGGATGCGGCCCCCGCCACTATCGATGTCCTCCCGGCCATGCGCGACGCGACCGGGCCGGATTTCCCATTGATCTTCGACAGCGGCGTACGGCGCGGCTCCCACATCGCCAAGGCGCTGGCGCTGGGCGCAAATTTTGTTCTGGTGGGACGCGCCACCCTTTACGGCGCCGGCGTCGCTGGCCAACCCGGGGTTGAGCGGTCCATCGAAATTCTGGCGGACGAGATTGACCGCTTTCAGGCTCAGACGGGCGCACCCACCTATACGGATTTGCGTCAGTTGGAGATTGCAACGCCCCTTGGCGTCGAAACGGGGAACAAGTCAGGAAGCCGTTAGAGGATCATATCTACTCATGCCTCTGACAGTTTTGTATGGTGTTCTTCGAGCATGTCGGAGGGCTTTTCCAGCGAATGCGATTTCG
>JAPOST010000019.1 GCA_026709535.1 Rhodospirillaceae bacterium | reverse complement strand
CTCACAACCAGCCCGCATTGCCTCCATCGGAACCCGGAAATGGGCCCATGGGTTCCAAACCGCCCCCTCTGGTATGACATTGCCGAGCAGCATCCAGTCCCTTTGATCGCCCGAATGACGCGCTTCTGCGAGATCTATTCGACCCTCCTGTAACACGGCTACGACCTGATCTTCAACGACACGGCGATCCAAAAGCCGCTGTTGCGCTTTGCCATGGATTGGGTCGGTCAAGTCGGCGCTGACAGTTGAACCTACGCTGGCTCGTTCGATATTGCCCATCTGGGCTGCCTGCCTTCGTGCTGATGGCCTGCCCGGACGAGGCCGAACTGATTCATATGGTGGCAGCCGCCGACCGGCTCTGAAGTTTTGGCTATCCTCGCGTGCGATTTGCGGTGCGCCGCCCCTGTCCCTGCATCTTGGCGACATGTATCGCCCCCGCATGAGGATCCATAGTCGATTGGCAGCCGCGGGCTACTTCGTCGTCAAGGAATGATATTTTCGCCATTATAAACGACAGCAAAGATCCCTTTATCAGCCATGCCTATTGCGTCAGGTTCGAATATGACGCGATCTGGCGCGACGCGCCGCAAAACATCAACAGCGCCCGACGTTATTCGCAACCAGAAGAAAGCATTTGAAATCGGCCAGGATGTCGGTCTGTTCCGAGGGAAGCAATCCTGCAGAGACCATCGCCAATGGCGGAAGCGGACGGGAGACCGGCGCGTCCCGAGTTCGGAAAACAGCGGATCGGAACGGATTCCGGATTACCATTCCTGTCGCCTTGTTTGCCAAGTTGGCGGACTGGGCCAAAGCCAGCGTCCTGGTCGGTGGGGATCATGTCGATCAAGGAAGCGGTTTCCGGTGTGAGACGGGGGGAACACAAGTTGCAGATACCGATCAATCTTCGGATTTTATGGTCTGCGAGCGTGCGCCACCCAGATTTGAATGGTTCATCAGGAGCAACAGCTTGAGCCGTGACACCGCCTTCGTAGATTTGGAATGGCTTAGTGGTGCTGGCCGTTTGTACCCATCTGGTAGACTGAGAGTCAGCCGGAGGATCGCAGCGGCAGAGATAGGGACATCTTTCTTCACTTCATATCCGTGGTTCGATGGATGTACGCAGAGTAGGACAACGACAGTCAACCCAGTTTCCGTCGTTATCACGGCTTTGAGACATATCTTCATTTTTCGGGACTCGTCTCCGTGCCGCAGACGCGATAAGGTGGCGACATGCTCATGGTCGGCTCTGTGTGGCATACCTGCATGGGATCGTTAGCGACTATGACGAGCTTTGGCGGGATTCAATGGCTGATCATGCCTGATCGTATCGAAAAACTGTGTAACGAACGCGGCTTGCGCATGACCGAACAGCGCCGGGTCATAGCCCGTGTACTGTCTGAAAGCGTCGATCATCCTGATGTCGAACAAGTGTATCAACGCGCAGTAAAGCTTGATTCAAACATCAGCATCTCGACAGTCTACAGGACTGTCCGCCTGTTCGAGGAGGCCAACATTCTGCACCGGCATGATTTCGGTGATGGCCGTTCCCGATACGAGGAGACGCCGGAAGAGCATCACGACCATCTTATAGACGTGCAGACTGGTGAGGTAATCGAGTTCCGGAACGACGAAATCGAGCAGCTACAGGAGCGGATTGCAGCAGAACTGGGCTTCGAGATTGTCGATCACCGCTTGGAAATATATGCTCGGCGCAAGAAAGATAATTCGTCATGATCACGCGATGCTCCTGTGGCGCCGCGACAGTCGCGTAGCCGCGCGCCTGATCCCGCGCTGCCAGGCTCATGACCGCTATACCCCTTCTCAACCCACTTGAAACGGAAGGCTTTGCCGCCCGCCAGATTGATGAAAGTGCAGGCGGCCTGCGTGTGCGCTTGGCCGAAACCCAAGCCGAGATTGACGCGGCTCTGGCCCTGCGGTACCGCGTATTCTACGAGGAAATGTCGGCGAAAGCGTCCGAAGAGGTTGCCCGGCTGGAACGGGATTTCGACGATTTTGATGGATTTTGCGACCACCTAATCGTTCTAGACGAAGAAATGGGGCAGGGTCCGGAAAGCGTTGTCGGGACCTATCGCATGTTGCGTCGGGCTGGCGCAGAAAAGATTGGCCGCTTCTATTCGGCAGCCGAATACAATATCGACAAGTTGGTGGCGCAGGCAGGCGAAATCCTGGAAATGGGAAGGTCCTGCATCGATGCCGATCACCGAACCCGTGCCGCCATGCAGCTCTTATGGCGCGGGGTGACTGCTTATATCCTGACCAGCAACATCGCCTTCCTGTTCGGGTGTGCCAGCATGCACGGCACCGATCCTCAGGCGCTCGCGATACCGTTGGCCTATTTGCATCACAACCATCTTGCGCCGGAACGGTTCCGGCCCAGGGCGGTTGCGGATCGTTATATCGACATGGACCTGCTACCGGCGGAAGAAATTGATCAGAAAGCGGCGCTGCATGATCTGCCGCCCATGATCAAGGGATATCTGCGTCTCGGTGGCGTTGTCGGCGATGGGGCGGTCATCGACCACGAGTTCAATACGGTCGATGTATGCGTCGTCGTCGAAACGGCCATGGTTTCCGACCGGTATCTGCGGCACTACACCCGCGAGATCGACCGGGCCATGAAGCGCGCCGGAACCGATTCGAGATCGGCAGAACCCTGAGAGCCGGGTCGATGGTCCATATTTCCCATGCCCGCGCCTTCATCCGACTGATGCTGTATCTGGCCTGCATCGGCGTCATCATTCCGGTGCAGTTCTTCAATCTTCTATTCAACTTGGGCTTTGCAAAGAAGTGGCCGATGACCGCCCATCAGGCAGGCGCGCGTCTTCTGGGCCTTCGTTTGGCGACCGTGGGAAAGCCCTTGAAGAAGGGGCCCATCCTTTTTGTGGTGAATCACACATCCTATGCCGATATTTCGGTTTTGGGCAGTCAGCTGGAGGCCTGCTTCGTTGCCAAGTCCGAAGTGGCGAAATGGCCGATTTTCGGTTTGTGCGCCAAGCTTCACCGGACCGTATTTGTCGACCGGCGTCCTCGGTTTGCGGCGCAACAGTCGGAGATTCTGAAAGAGCGACTGAGTCAGGGCGATAACCTGATCCTTTTTCCGGAAGGGACGAGCAATGACGGCAACTTCGTTTTGCCTTTCCGCAGCGCCTTGTTCAGTGCTGCCACCATTCGGGTTGACGACAAGCCAGTGACGGTGCAACCCGTATCAATCGCCTATACTCATCTGGACGGCATTCCGATGGGACGGCACCTGCGCCCTTTCTTCGCTTGGTACGGCGATATGGAACTGGCGTCTCATCTGTGGCAGTTCTGCGGTATCGGGAAGCCACGGATTGAAATGCGTTTTCACGATCCGGTGACGATCGATCAATTCAAGAACCGCAAGGAAATGGCCAGTTGGTGCCATGCGGTGATCGCGGCAGGGGTCGCCGAATCCCTGACTGGCCACGCTCAGGCGATCAATCATCCACAGCCGAAACTGAGGGAAGCTGACGATAATGGAAAGCTGGCGTTGATCGGCGTGGCAGCGACGTGACGCGCCCGAAAGATGGTGGCTTGACTCATGTGGCGCTTCGCCTACCGTAATTTCTTCGTCAAAGCGCAATAGAAGCCAGCTCCTGCCGCTCGTGATCACCGCTCGAAAATCCATATTCATCAAGACCTATGGTTGTCAGATGAATGTCTACGATTCGGCGCGGATGGCCGATGTACTGGAGCCGCACGGATACCGGCAGGTGGACACGCCTGCGGATGCAGACCTGATTATCCTGAACACCTGCCACATTCGCGATAAGGCTGTGGAAAAGGTGTATTCCGAATTGGGACGCCTGAAGAAGATCAAGCAAGCACGAGAAGCGGATGGCAGAGGAAGCATGCTGATCGCTGTCGCAGGCTGCGTCGCCCAGGCGGAAGGCGAAGAAATCCAGCGGCGTGCGCCAGCAGTGGACTTGGTCTTCGGACCACAAACCTATCATCGCTTGCCGGACATGCTTGCCGAGGTTCGCCGCAGGGGCAAGGTAATCGATCAGGACTTCCCGGTTGAAGACAAGTTCGATTGCCTCCCGGAGGAAAGCGCAAGCCAAGGGCCAACCGCCTTCCTGACCATCCAGGAAGGTTGTGACAAGTTTTGCAGCTTCTGCGTAGTGCCCTATACGCGGGGGGCCGAGTTCTCGCGCCCTGTTGCCGCCATCCTCGCCGAGGCCCGGCGCATGGTGATTCGCGGCACACGAGAGATCACGCTGCTGGGCCAAAACGTGAATGCCTATTGCGGCGTAGCCCCCGATGGCGGGAACTGGCGCTTGGGCCGGCTGATTCGCGCACTGGCGGAACTGGAAGGCCTGGATCGCATCCGCTATACGACCAGCCATCCGCAGGATATGGATGACGACCTGATTGCGGTCCATGGCGATGTCCCGACGCTGATGCCCTATCTGCATCTACCAGTTCAGAGCGGTTCGGATCGTATCTTGGAAGCCATGAACCGCAAACATACGGTGGACAGCTACCGACGGATCGTCGACCGGCTGCGCGAGGTGCGGCCGGACCTGGCTCTTTCGTCGGATTTTATCGTCGGATTCCCGGGCGAAACCGATGCGGATTTCGTCGGGACATTAAAGCTGGTTACTGAAGTCACCTATGCCCAAGCTTATTCATTCAAATACAGCGCGCGGCCCGGCACACTCGCATCGGTTGCGGGCAAACAATTGCCGGAAGCGGTGAAGGCCGAGCGACTTGAGGCGCTGCAACAATTGCTGGGCGCACAGCAGATGGCCTTCAATCGCGCCAGGCTCGGTCAGACCATGCCTGTGCTGCTGGATCGGCCGGGCCGCAAGGCCGGCCAGCTGGTCGGTCGTAGCCCTTGGCTCCAGGCCGTTCACGTCATGGCGCCTTCGCAATTGTTTGGAAGTATCTGCGACGCGACGATACAGGACGCCACGACCAACAGCCTTGCCGGTGTTCTGATCTCCAGTCCGCCCGAGATGAGTGCTTCGGCGGCAGAGCAGACGCGCGCCACATGAGCAGTCGTTACGCCGCCAAGGCTACGACAGGCACTCGGGACGGCGGGATAAGCCTCAGCGTCGATGACAACGCGCTGATGTCGGCCCTGTGTGGCGCTCACGACGCCCACTTGGCGCGACTGGAACAGAAAATTGGTGTCACTATCCATGCGCGTGGCAATCGCTTGTTTGTTACCGGTCCGGAAGATGCCCAAGGGACAGCCGTCAGAGCCCTCCGGTCCCTCTGCGAGCGCGCTCGCAGAGGCGAGGCCGTAGACCGTTCGGAAGTGGACGCCGCAATCCGGCTCGCAGACCAGCCTTTTGAGACCTCGGGTGGCAAACCGACCGGCATCGCCATCAAAACCCCGAAACGTCTTGTTGTCGCGCGATCGCCTGGGCAGGTAGCTTATGTGAAGGCGCTGCACGAGTACGAAATGACATTCGGACTGGGCCCAGCCGGCACCGGAAAGACCTATATGGCGGTCGCCTGCGCCTTGAACATGATGCAGACCGGTCGAGTCGAACGGCTGATCCTGTCGCGGCCAGCAGTGGAGGCCGGCGAGCGCCTCGGTTTCCTGCCCGGCGACCTAAAGGAGAAGGTCGATCCCTATTTGCGTCCGCTGTATGACGCCCTGTACGAAATGCTACCTGGCAACCGTGTGGTGAAAAAACTCGAAGGCGGTGAGATTGAGGTGGCCCCTCTGGCCTTCATGCGCGGCCGGACGCTCTCCGACGCGTTCATAATTTTGGACGAGGCTCAGAACACGACGCCGATGCAGATGAAGATGCTGCTGACCCGGATGGGCGAGAATTCCCGTATGGTGATCACCGGTGATTTGAGCCAAGTGGATTTGCCGCGCGGCGTCCGCTCCGGACTGAGGGATGCGATGGACATTCTGGACGGCGTCGACGGCGTGGGTTTTGTCAACTTCAGTCACATTGATGTTGTGCGCCACGACCTCGTATCCCGGATTGTACAGGCCTATGATGCCCGCGACAATGCTCAAGGATCTCCAGACTTGAAGCCTGACGATGACATCTGATTCGATGTCTGGTCCATCTGCTGTTTTCGATCTTCGCCCGACCCGGTGGTCGCCAGCCGATGGCGCGCTTGAAGATCTGTGCCGCCGCGCCATCGATTCAGCCGCGCAAGCGCTGCAACCGCTGGATCTGAGTGGTTGGGAGGTAGGTGTCACGATCACGGATGATATGGAAATCAGAGCCCTGAACCGCGATCATCTCGGTCGGGACAAGGCAACCAATGTGTTGTCCTTTCCGCTTGACGGTCCGAATCGGGGCACTTCGCCATCGCCCGGTGGTCTGCTGGGCGATATCGTCCTGTCGGACGAGACGCTACTGCGCGAGGCGGCACGGGAAAGTCGTGCGCCTGCAGAGCATCTGATCCATCTGGTCATTCACGGGATGCTGCATTTGATGGGCTATGATCACGTGGCATCGTCGGATGCCGTGAAGATGGAAACACTGGAAATCAAGATCTTGGCTGACTTGGGGATTGCCAATCCCTACTCGACATCTCATGCGCCCAAAAGCAGAGCCCGGGAGACACTGAAGCCTTCGAGAACGCGTCATGCCTGAAGACTCGGGACGGGCGAAGGAAAGCGCAGTCCCTGACAACAGGAAGAGTCAGTCTTGTCAGGCCGCAAAAGACATTACGACGGCCCAGCCTTCCGCAACGGATCAATCCAAGACGGCCGCGAACAGCCAGAGGGATACTGCTGCGCCTGTCAAACCGTCTCGAGGTCTGATCCAGCGTTTCCTGCGCAGCCTGCGTCGGCCACGCAACGGTGACCAGCTTCGCGATACGATCGGTGAATTGCTGGACGACACCGCCGCTGCCCAGGCGGCCATGGTGGACGAGCGTCAGCTAATCCATAATATCCTGCAACTGCACGAGTTAACGGCGCATGACGTGATGGTCCCACGCGCGGATATCGTGTCGGTGGACGTTTCCACGGGCCTGCCGGCTCTGATCAAGCTTCTGAATACCGAAGCCCATTCCCGCCTGCCGGTCTATCGCGGCACTTTGGATGAAATCATCGGCATGGTGCATATCAAGGATGTGCTGCCGTTCTGGAGTAACCGACGCGCCTTCAAACTCGAGAAGATTGTTCGCAAGACGATCTTTGCGGCGCCGTCGATGAATATGCTCGATCTGCTGGCCGAAATGCGCAACTCGCGGGTTCACATGGCGCTGGTAGTGGATGAGTACGGCGGTATCGACGGCTTGGTTACGATCGAAGATCTAGTGGAAGAGATCGTCGGCGAGATCGAGGACGAACACGATGACGCAGAGGCTCCGAAGATCAAGGAGATACGCCCCGGAATTGCAGAAGCAGACGCCCGCGCCACGATCGAGGATCTGGAGGCAATCTATGGTGGGCTTCTAACCGAGGAAGAGCGCGACGATGTCGATACCATCGGCGGGCTGGTCATTTACCTGGCCAATCGCGTGCCGACCCGCGGCGAGTTGATTCCGCACAGCAGCGGATTGGAGCTAGAAGTACTGGAAGCTGATCCGCGCCGGATCCGCAGCGTCCGTTTGCGCAGACTGCCAGAGAGCCTTTCCGAAGACGTCTCGGTCCGTTGACGGTATCGGAGACGGTGACGCAGTCCTCGTCGCCCGCCGGGCGGAACGACCGGCGGGTCTTTTGGTGGCCGGTCGTACAGCTACTTGTCGCTGGCGCCTTGTGCGCCTTGGCGCTGCCTCCGCTGCACCTGTTACCGGTTCTGTTTATCGGGTTCGGCGTGCTGGTCTGGCGACTGGACCGAACGGTCCGGCTGCGCAGCGCGTTGGCGACCGGCTGGCTTTTCGGAGCAGGCTACTTCTCGGCGGGCCTTTACTGGTTAGGCTTGCCGGTTGTGATTGACGTGCCGGACGACATGACCCGAGACCTGCTGTTGATCGCCGGTCTGATCGGAGTGCCCTTGAGCGCCCTGTTTCTCGGCGTGATAGGGGTGCGGTTGACAGGGTGGTTATGGATCGGCAGCTGTGCCGGAGTTGTGCTGGCTATCGCAGTTTGGGTGGCCATCTCCGTGGCGGTCCTGCCCGGCCGTTTTACCTGGATGATTCCCTTCAACGTGTTCGGCTTGGGCGGGCTCTTGGCTGCCACCATCGCGCTGGCCACGGCTTTGGCCTGGCGACTGGCACCGGCGGGCGGCTTGAGCCAGATCATCTTCCTTGCCGCGGCGTGGGCTGCCTTTGAATGGGTGCGCAGCGTGTCCTTGAGCGGTTTTCCGTGGAATCTTGTCGCCACCGTCTGGGCCGAGTTTCCTGGCACTGCACAATCCGTTGCCTGGTGGGGGCCTTTTGGCCTGAGCCTGATTTCCGTCCTCTTGGCCAGCCTGCCGACGATCTTGCTGCTGAAGCATCGCGGGGATTGGGCGACCCGGGTATACGCTGGTGGTCTGGCGGTGGTTCTTGTCGTGATCTTGGGCGCCGGTTATTTGCTGAGGCCTGCCGCCGTTGACCCGGTGCCGAATGTTAAACTCCGGATAGTCCAGGGTTCGGTGGCGCAGACCCTGAAATGGAAACGCCATGCCCGCGCCAAGATTCTGGTGCGGTACGGCGAACTGACGCTTTCCAGGGAATTCGAATCCATCACTCATGTTATCTGGCCGGAGACAGCACTTCCCTATCGTTTGCAGACTCAGCATGAATCCGTGCGGCTCCAAGCCGATGCGCGCAGGTTCTTCTTGTCAGTCATTCCCCGGAACGGTGTACTGATCACCGGTGCCAATCGCGATGTGGGCCCTGACACTTGGAACAGCGTACACGTTGTTGCTGACGATGGCCGCGTCATCGGCACTTATGACAAGCACCATCTGGTGCCGTTCGGAGAATATGTCCCCGCCCGTTCATTTCTGTCACGGATCGGCGTTGCGAAGATCGCCCATGGGCGAGGCGATTATGCGTTCGGATCCGGACCACGCAGCCTGAACGTCGCAGGCGCGCCGATGGTAAGCCCGCTGATATGTTACGAAGCGATCTTTCCGGCGGAGTCGGTTGGACGTCCGCGGCCCGGGTGGCTGCTGAACGTGACCAATGATGCATGGTTCGGCAACAGCGCCGGTCCTTACCAGCACTTTGCCAGCGCCCGGCTACGGTCAATCGAGCAAGGACTGCCAATGGTACGAGCGGCCAATACCGGCATTTCCGCTGTCGTTGACCCGTATGGCCGGATCAAGGCCTACCTGCCGCTGGGCGCCCGGGGCATTTTAGACTCAACCTTGCCGCAGGCCCGGACCACCACCCTCTATGGCCGGGTTGGAGACCTATCGTTCATTGCTTTGCTGCTGGTAGCTGGTTTGCTGGCTTGGGCGGCGCCTGCGGGACGGGATGAAGAGCGGACCTGTGGGACGTGATCCTGTTGCCGGTGGTTCCAACCGACAATTGGATACGATGTGTGTTCGCTATACCTTAATTGCTGAAGTCGTGACTGAGCCCAGCCAATTTTATCTGAACAAATCAGGCAATGCCAATGTGTGGTAGCGATCCAGACGAAATCATCTTCACCTCGGGTGCTACCGAAGCGAGTAATCTTGCGTTATCCGGCATCGGGCGGCAAGCTGCGGGCGGTATCCGAAACCGTATACTCCTTGGAGCCACAGAGCATAAATGCGTTCTTGAGATCGGGCGCATTCTGCGTGACACTTACGGCTTTAAGGTCACACATATTCCGGTGGATTCGATCGGCCACATTGATCCCGGTACGCTTGATAGTTTCCTCTCCGAGGAAGTATATACCTTGATTCACACAGCGACCCACCGCCGAGGCCGTATTCCATTGAGCGGATAGCGATTAGGAACTGTAGGATAGATGGCCTAGTCAGGCGTTATGCCCGATTCACCAAGGCGACTCCGGCCATCGCGATGACCATGCCGGCCAGCGCCAGCGGGCCCAGGGTTTCACCGAACAGGAAATAGGCGAACAGCGCCGTGAGCGGCGGGACAAGATAAAACCAGCTGGCCACTCGATTGGCGGCTCCACGGCGGATCATGATCATAAGCAGCCAGAAAGTGATGATCGACAACACGACAGTCAGCCAGACGATCGCGATGAGAAATTCCCCTGCAAGGAAATCGACTCGCCAGTCCTCCGTCAGTTGCGCGCCAATGGCGACCAGGATCAAGGCGGCAAGATACTGAAACACGCCCGCGGAAGCGGGATGAACGGCGGTACAGAAGCGCTTCTGGTAGATGGTACCGGCGGTGATACCCAACAACCCGGCAATGGCGAAGCCATAACCTGTCAGACTGCCCTCGGGGGGGCCTCCTTCGAGGCCCAGTTTGCGCCATAATACCATCGCCGCGCCGGTCAGTCCCAGGACCAGGCCGACCCATTGGATGGGGCGAACGCGTTCGCCCAGGACGCGACCGACCAAAGTGGCGGTCAGAACCGGCTGCAAGCAGACGATCAGGGCGGCAACACCGGTCGGCACGCCTTGGGCGATGGCGATGAACACCCCGCCCAGATACCCGCCCTGGAGCAGCAGGCCGACAATCAGGCTGTGCCCCCTTTCCGCCCGACTCGGCCAGGTGGCGCGCATCATCAGGGTCAGGCCCAGGAACAGAATCAGGACGATCGCGAACCGGACGCTCAGAAACGTCAGCGGCTCGGTGTATGGCATGCCAAGCTTTGTAAAGATGAATCCGGTTGACCAGAGGAGAACGAAGGCGAGCGGGATAAACAGGTCCGAAAGCGCCGACGGGGCCTGTCCGGGCGGCAGCGCGTCCCGGCCTACCGCCGCCATTCGGCATCCTGGCCCAAGTCGATGACATTCTTGCGTACTTCTTGGGTTCGAGACAGGCGGTTGAAGATTTCAGCGCCGTCACTGCGGCGGATGGCCCTGCGCAGGGCTGACAGATCCTCGGTGAACCGGTCGAGGACTTCCAGAACCGCGTCTCGGTTGGTGAGGAATACATCGCGCCAGAAATCCGGTTTGGTGGCGGCGATCCGGGTGAAGTCGCGAAAACCGCCGGCAGAGAACTTCACCACTTCGGCCTGAACATCCTCCTCCAGTTCCGTTGCCGTGCCGACAATCGTATAGGCGATGACGTGGGGCAGATGAGACGTAATCGCAAGTATCAGATCATGGTGCTCGGCATCCATGGTTTCGACAGCCGAACCGGCGGCGCGCCACATGGCGGCGACGGTTTTGACGGCAGACGGATCGGCATCTGCAGGCGGGGTAATAATACACCAGCGGTCCCGGAACAGTTCGGCAAAGCCGGCGTCGGGTCCGGAAAACTCGGTGCCTGCAATCGGATGGCCGGGCACCAGATGAACCTCTTCCGGCAGGCGTGGCCCCAAGGTTTCCAAGACTGTCGCCTTTGCGGACCCGACGTCCGTCACAATAGCGCCGGCCTTGAGCTTCGGCGCGATCGCGTCGGCCAGGGCAGCATAGCCTCCCAGATGGATCGCGATGATGACCAAGTCTGCGCCATCGACCGCTTCGGTCGGATCCTCAAGCGCCCTGTCGACGATGCCGAGTTCCAGAATTCGCTCGCGGGTTTCAGCACGGCGGGCACAACCGACCAGTTCGTCGACCATCCCTTCCCGGCGAAAGACTCGCAACAGCGACGACCCGATGAGGCCGGTGCCGATGACTGCGACCCGGCCAAAATGAGGTCTTTGACTGCTCATATGGCGACGAACGTCCTCAGCGAGTCGATCACGGCGCGCATCTCCTCTTCCAGGCCAATGGTGATGCGAATGTATGTCGGCAGGCCATATCCGGCGAC
This sequence comes from Rhodospirillaceae bacterium, assembly GCA_026709535.1. Taxonomy (GTDB): domain Bacteria; phylum Pseudomonadota; class Alphaproteobacteria; order Bin65; family Bin65; genus Bin65. Next base: position 13,977 of record JAPOST010000019.1, on the reverse strand, counting down.
GCCACGAGGGATGATCCCGTCTTTCTTCAGATGTTCTTCCGCCGCCACGGCATCCTTTCCGGTTTCTTCCGGGAAACCGACCAGAACGAAGTTCCCGACGCTGGGCAGGACCTTCAGGCCCAGCAACTGCGCCTGCTCGGTAAACCAGGGCAGCCAGATATCGTTATGCGTGCGGGCGCGGTCTACATGGGCGACATCTTCAAGGGCCGCGGAGGCCGCGGCGTGGGCTGCTGCGTTGACATTGAATGGTCCGCGTGTCCGGTGCAGCACATCCGCGGTCACTTCCGAGGCATAACACCAGCCGATTCGGAGCCCGGCCAGCCCGTAGATCTTGGAAAAGGTTCGCATCATTACCGTATTCGGATGCTCTCGCGCCAATTCCGATCCGGAGGCGTAGTCGTTCCGGCTGACATACTCAGCATAGGCCGCGTCGACGACGAACAGGACGTGCTCCGGCAATCCGGCATGCAGGCGCCTGGTTTCCTCGTTCGTGAGATAGCTACCGGTCGGATTGTTGGGGTTGGCCAGGAAAACGATCTTGGTGCGTTCCGTCACCGCCCCAAGCATGGCGTCTACATCGGTGCGGTAATCCTGCTCGGGTGCCGCTATAGGTGTCGCGCCCGCTGCCATGGCGGCCAGCGGATACATGGCGAAGCCGTGGCGGCTGAACAGGACCTCGTCGCCTGGCCCGGCATAGGCCTTGGTCAAAAGGCCGATGAGTTCGTCACTGCCGTTGCCCAGGACAATCCGGGCTGGGTCCAGGCCGTGTATCCTGGCCAGGGTGGAAGTCAGGTCGGTGCCGCTTTCCGGATAGTGATGCAGGCAGCGCGCCACGCCTTCGTAGGCCGCGATCGCTTTTGGGCTGGGGCCCATGGGGTTTTCGTTACTCGCCAGGCGGATTGGTTGATCGACGCCTGGAATGCTTGAGTCACCACCCTTGTAAGGTGCGATGTCGAGGATGCCGGGGCGGGGTTCAGGCGCACTCATGGCGCGATCTCCTTGGAAGCAGAGGCATATGGAGGGATAGATCAGATTTCGAGGGGCATTGGCCACTGGCCTAATCGCTGCACTGCGGAATCGGTTCCCAGAGCCGCCAGCAGCGACACTTCGCTGTACTCACCGGAAATGGACAGAATGGTGCCGCCCTCCGGTGATGCACAGACCGTTTCCACCACCGGGTTTTCGGCCACACTGATATCTTCGGTATAGAACAGCGTCTGGTCCAGACTGCTGTTCTCAGTAATACCGCGCCCGACCGCCACCCAGCCGCCGGCCGGGATGGTGAAGGGCAGGCGCCACAGCAAGATGCAGTCATCTCGCACGTGCATCAGGTCGACCGCTGCCTGCCATGCCGAGATATCCGAGACTTCGAACAAGCCGATATCAGCCTGCCCGACCGCGACAGCGGCAATCGGCGTTGCAGCCCATTCATAGATCTGGCTTGTCCCGAAATGCAGTCGTGCCGTCATCTCCATGGTGGTGTCCGACGTCGCGATGGTCAGTGGTTTCTGAAGCGCGATCGAGGCGCCAATCAACTCTCGCCACACGGCATACAATGCGCGCTTGTCCATCGGGCCCCGATGGCGGTCAAGCAGTGATCGGATCAGCCTCGCTTCGCGCCCCGGCCGGTGCACCGGATCGCCGCCAACCTCCGGGTTCGCAGCCAACTTGGTTTCACCTACCAGTTTTGCGAACTGCGCCCGCTCCGAAATGGCGGCCAGCAAGCGAGAATCGACCTCGTCAATTTGCTGGCGCAGCGCGGCGAGGGTTTCTGCGGCGGCGGCAGCGTCGGAAGGCATGGGCGGGACCTGCGGGCAATGACAGGATGAGAACGAAGCTTCCCTACAAAGTTTGACCCAGGTAGTCCATACGAACCCGTCACATCGACAACCACTCCGCATATCCCATATCAGCGCGCCAGTCTGGTCCTGACTCCGAAGAGCCCGCCCATGCCTATCAAGATTCCGGATGATCTGCCCGCCGCCGAAATCCTGCAGAAGGAGGGTGTGGACGTGATGCGGGAGCAGGATGCAGTACGACAGGATATTCGTCCACTGCGCATTGCTCTCCTCAACTTGATGCCGAAGAAAATCGAGACCGAAACACAGTTGTCGCGGCTGATCGGCGCCAGCCCGCTTCAGGTCGAGATGACGTTGATCTCGCCGTCTCACTATACGCCGTCGAATACACCGCAGGAGCACATGCTCGCCTTCTACAAGCCTTGGGAAGAGGTCAAGCACCAGAAATTCGATGGTCTGATCATTACCGGCGCGCCTGTGGAAGAGATCGACTTTGAGGAAGTGATATACTGGGACGAACTGCGGCAAATCATGGATTGGACCAAGACAAACGTCCATGGGTCGCTGAACATCTGCTGGGGTGCACAGGCGGCGCTGTACCATCATTACAAGGTGCCGAAGTACCTGCTGCCGCGAAAACTGTCAGGGATCTACGATCACCGGGTTATCAGCCGAACCGACCCGATAGTGAGGGGATTCAACCATATGCTGCCGGTACCCGTCTCACGCTATACGGAATGCCGGGCGAAGGATATCGAGAAGCACGGGTCGCTCCGGATCGTGCTGGAATCCGATGAAGCGGGCACCTGTATGGTGACGGACAAGGCCCTGAACGCGGTCTATATTTTCAATCATCTCGAGTACGAATCGCGGACGCTCTACAACGAATATATTCGGGATACGAACGCCCGGCCGGACACGGTGCGGGTGCCGGAGAACTATTTCCCGAACGACGATCCGTCAAAGACGCCGCGGAATACATGGAAGGCACACGGGCACCTTCTGGTCGGCAACTGGGTCAACATGACTTACCAGACGACGCCTTATGATCTTGAAAGCATCGGGAGTTAGGAGGAGCTAGACGGATGTCGGACTCTTGCTGCCTGGGTCGTCCGCGCTGTTGCGGGCCGGACCGGGACCGGTAACATGCGCAAGCGGCTGCGAACAGGTAGGGGTGTGGCTGAATAGACCTGCTTGGTTGCCTCTGTCAGCGTCACGCCGCCGATCAGGCCTAGCCATTTCTCACCCAGACGTTCCCAGGCGTTGGCGGTTGACAGGATTGCCCGTCGACGGACCGGCGGGGCAAAAAGGGCGTGCTCGCTGCGCACCGGTGTGAATCGCGTTTCGCGCAGCAGGCGCCGTATCTGACCGTCAGAAAACGGTCTGCCCTGTCCGAACGGGGTACGCTCCAGACGGGCCCAGATGCCTCGGCGATTTGGCGCGACGATGATCATGCGACCGCCTTCTGCCAGGACTCGCCAGCATTCTCCGAGCATCGCCCGCGTCGCTTCGCTGGCTTCCACCGCGTGGATCAACAACAGGCGGTCGACGCAGCGATCAGGCACCGGAAAAACGGTTTCGTCTGACAGTCCGACTGCCACTCTTCCGTCCACGGTCCATTGCATGACGCCCTGTTGCGGCGGCATCAGAGCGCAGACCCGCACCGCTTCACCACAGAACAGGAGCAGGTAGGGCGTAGCATAGCCAAAACCCAGGACGGTCGCGCCGGCCACGTTGGGCCACATCAGCCGGAGCTTGCGCCTGATCAGCCGCCGAGCCATCGCCCCGGTAGGCGATTCATAGAAAGCATGCAGGTCGGCTACGTCGGTCCACATGCTGCGGAAGATACCTCAATCCAGCCGAGGGAACAGATAGGTTGGTGCGGCAAGGGCGCGCCACCCGCCTCATGATACTGAGTCAGCCGCCCATGATGTTTTTCTGTCGCGGGCATGGCTTGCTCGTTCGGTCTTAATTCTCCATGCCGCCGCGATGGTTTTCGGCAGATGTCCGATCAGCAGAATGGCGCATCCCGCCTGTTCCGCTGCGCTGTCAAAGGCGTGGTAGATCGCTGTCGTGGCAGTGCGTCTTTCGCCGTTGCACGCACTGCGGTTTGCCGAAGCGAAGTGTGATGCTAGATAACGTGCAGCATCCCAATCATCCTGCTGCACGGCCACCATGTCCCAGCTTCAAATCATCCGTATCCCGGTTCTGAGCGACAACTATGTCTGGCTGGCGCACGAGCCGACGCAGAGCCTGACAGCTGTGATCGATCCCGCCGTGTCCGATGCCCCGCTGTCCGAATCGGAGAAACGCGGCTGGACCATCACCCATATCCTGAATACCCATCACCATGGAGACCATGTAGGCGGGAATCAGGAAATCAAGGCCAGGACCGGCTGCACCATCGTTGGCCCACGCGCGGATCGCAACCGCATACCTGGTATCGATATCGAAGTGGGCGACGGCGATACCTACGACCTCGGCACGGCAACGGCGGAAGTCTTTGATGTGCCGGGACACACCCGGGGCCATATTGCCTACTGGTTTGCCGATTCAGACGCCCTGTTCTGCGGTGACACCCTGTTTATACTGGGTTGCGGCCGCATGTTCGAAGGGACGGCGGACCAGATGTGGACCAGCCTGGGCAAGCTGCGCGCCCTTCCGGACAGTGCCAACATTTACTGCGCGCACGAATATACCCAGGCCAATGCGCGGTTCGCGCTGACGGTTGACCCCGGCAATGCAGATCTGACGACCCGCGTCGCCGAAATAGACCGCATGCGCGCCGCTGGCGAGCCTACCGTTCCCGGCAAGCTGGGCGTCGAGAAGCGGACCAATCCCTTCCTGCGCGCGGACGATGCTGTCATTGCGGCGACGGTGGGTCTGGCGGGCGAGTCGCCGGTCGAGGTATTCGCTGAAGTGCGTCACCGCAAGGATATGTTCCGGGGCTAGCAACCCCAATTTAGCCAATAGAGAGAACCAGCCGATGAAACTTCTCGCTGCTATTGCCTCGCCTTTTGTCCGCAAGGTTCGAGTCGCCGCCATGGAATGCGGATTGGACGGCCAGATCGAAATCGTGAATGTCGCGACCGCCCCGCATCAGCCTGATGCAGGCGTCGCTGCTGCGAACCCCGTCAAGAAAATCCCGACGCTGATAATGGATGACGGTAGCGCTTTGTATGATTCCGGTGTCATCACCGATTACCTGAATACCCTGAGCGGCCACGTCCTGATGGCCGCGGATGGCGCGGAACGCTGGACCGCCAAGCGGCGTGAATCCCTGGCTGATGGGCTGTTGGATGCGGCAGTGTTATGCCGTTACGAACAGGCGCTGCGACCACCAGAAAAGCGCTGGGACGACTGGCAGGTCGCGCAGTTGGGCAAGATCGACGCCGCGCTTGACAATATGAATGCGGAAGCCGGTGACCTGGGCGATCCCGCTTCGGCCACTGATCTTGGCGCAATCAGTTTCGCCTGTGCTCTGGGCTACCTGGATTTCCGCTTTGGCGACCGTGAATGGCGCCGTGGGCGCGACGCCCTGGCCGCTTGGTACGAAGCCTATGCCCAACGGCCTGCCATGCAGGCGACGGTACCGAGTGCCTGAAAACTTGCCGGCTCCGCTTCTGACTTTCTACAGGGTACCTTCTTAGCCCTTCTTGCGTAATTCCTTTTGCAATTACGGGGCGTCACAAATAAATTTGGGGAATTTGGTATCTCTATTTATTGTAAAATTCTAATAATATAAGAAATTTATTGAAATCCAGAAAATTAATGACACAAAGGAGAAGAAAATGTGGAAATTGACCATCGCGCTTGCCTTTGTCGCTCTTTCAGCGTGCAATTATGCTCCAAGCGGCCCAGGTAAACCGAAGACCTGCGCCGAAGCGCGAGCACACCTTATGATTGAACAAGACGATTGGAAACAAGCAAAGCGCACTGCTGCCCGAACACCTGCAGCCAGAATTTTCTTGCCATTTTCTCGCAGACAATGGGAAACGGCGGTTCGAGATTTTCATAAATTGTGCTCGTCTCGATAGTTAAGTGTGATGAAAAAACCCAAGAAGCCCAAACCTCAGAAATTGCCGAAACCCGTAAAGTCACGAGTTGTATCATCCAGTTATCAATCGACCAAGGAAGAGATGGAAGAAAAAGTTGATATACCTGGATGGTCACGAAAATAAGTGAGGGATACGTTCATAAAGCCGAATCAATCGTTCGAAACGACTGACTATTCTTTGGTCAGCGTTGGAAAGCTTGTTACGGGAGAAAGTTGGGAATTGAAACGGAGAGAAGATAAAACTTCGATGTATCAACTTGAAGTAAAGAAATTCTTGGTTGAACGAATGTTTCTCCCTGCCGATGGGTGGACAGTTAATGTTCACATAGATTCGATGGAACGAGCAAATGGCGGAAAACATCCAGAGGGGAAGAAAGAACGCGTCCGTGACGCTGAGGATTGCTTGCGAAAACTTGGGGTCAGTATTGGCCATGATCATGAATTCGGACGAGCTGATCTTGTCGCCAGAAATCAAGAAGACGAGACTTGCGTAGTGGAGGTTGAGGGTGATTCCAGAAAACAAAAGGAGCAGGCGCTCTATTCTGCGCTTGGCCAAACCCTGCTACAAATGAAGGAAGTGTCGAAAATTTGCTACGGAATAGCGTTTCCGGATAACCCTGATTGGGAACGTCAATTGACAAAAATACCGTCGTTTGTTACAAGAAAACTTAATTTGAGTCTTTGGCTTGTCGGCAAAGATGAAGTTCGAGACTTTAACAGAGAGGAAACAAGACGATGACCAGAGGCGTTCCTGTACTTGATCCGAAGGTTCGCCTGAAAGGCGCGACACCAGAGAAACTGGCGAAGGCGCTGTTACGACCCTTGAGACCCGTTGGAAAGACCGTTGGAAGCGATCAGGTCACGGTAAAGAAGATGGTCAACTTGGCCCATGTGCTACCTTTGCCGCCTGGCCCTGGGCGATGATAATGGCGTCGCCGGAACTCTCAACGACATTATCGTCAGGGGCAGGAATTTGGGTGGGGTTTGGCCTTTCAGCTTGGTCGCATGGTAATTTCGACCTCCTCAATCTTCAGGCGCGGGCGACGGCATTTGGAAAACTGTTCGAATCCGATATGTACCGAGCGGTGGCGCTGTCGGTGGTCGACCTGCTGTTTTTAGAGGATAACGAAATCGCTCCTGGTGAAGGCGGCTTTGCGCAGGCTTGGCTTGACATGACACATCGTGCCGTTGCATCCGATGCACGGTGGAGAATAGCGGGATTGAACAGACTCCGTCCGGAATCGGGATCATCGCTGCATGAGAGCCAAAAGAACCCGCTCCAGCACTTAGCTGTCAGACGATCACTGGAGTCTCGTCTGCCAGTGCAATCTCCATACGGGGCCCGTCGTCGCCGCGACGCCCGAGGCTGACACTGGCCGTCGGGCAACCCTGCCGGAGTAGTGAAATGGGCCGGCGTCACTCACATCAGGACAGTGCTCGCCCCAATTGCAGTGGCAGGGCGCCGCCCCGGCGAGAGGCTGTTGTCATGACTGGTCCAAGGCGCGTTGCGCCCGTGACAGGGTGATGACCCGCAGTGTCTCCTCCCACAGGTCATACCCGGGGAGATCATCGATATTCACCCATTCGGCGTGATCGGCATCGTCGCCGGCTTCCAGGTCGCCGAATAACCAGTCGGCATCGAAGTCGACCAAGGTATATTGCGTCGAGATGGTGCCGTCCTTTTCCCTGTAGATTGCGTCCAGTACCTCGATCAGGGCGCCCACGCGAATATCGACTGCCGTTTCCTCCTTGACTTCACGTACCGCCGTCTCGCGGACGGTTTCACCCAGTTCCTGCCGCCCGCCAGGCAGACTCCAGCGTCCGCGCATGGGCAATTTCCCGCGCCGGATCAGCAAGACTTTCTCGCCTTTCCAGACGACGACGCCCACGCCGATCAAGGGCCGGTTCGGCGCACTCTCCATCTTCATCGCGGTTGCTACGCTGGTGGCAGGCCGGGGCGGCGTGGATTGATACCACCACCTCGGCGCTGTCTGCCCGGCGCTGCGCAATAGACCAGGGCCACCGTCAGCTTGCGGCGCATGTCGGCGCCGACTTCCGAGAAGTTCCGGTTGTTGATCCTGCCGTCTTTTCCAGAGCCACGGTCAACCGAGACGCCAGCCTCGCTGAGCGCCGAGGCGACGGATGTCAGCGCCGTGGTGTAAATCCGACCCCGGCGCTTCGTGCCAGCGACGGTCACGCCGATGATATTGCCGTTTGAATCGAAGGCCGGCCCGCCGCTGATTCCCCCCAGGCCGCCATAGGTGTCCGGCACGCGTACTTGCTCTGTCCAGGCAACCACCGGTTCAACGACAGAATAGCGTCCGCTGGAGCGCATGCGGCGGCGACCGATCAGTGTTGATTTCACGGCTGCCGGTTTTCCATTTGGGTAGCCGAAATGATAGCCTGTCTGGCCGATCTGCAGGCTGCTCTGGGTGAATGTTACCGACGGTGCGCCGCCTCGGGTTTCCAGGATTGCCAAGTCGGCGTGCCGGGATATATAGGTCCGGTTTACACGTACGCCGCGACCCGGTTTGGTCACGATCAGCACACGGGCACAGCCGTCGACAACGTGCCGGGCTGTCATCCAGACGCCTCGCTGATCCAGGGAGAAGGCGGTGCCGATCGAGTTGCCTTTAGCCACCGGCACGGCGACAGTGAATCCCGGATCGCGGACCGATGGCGCTGCGAGGCTACTACGTCTGGAAGAACGATCCGGGGCCATCCACCGATCCTGGTTATTCCTTGAGGATCGCCGTTCAAAGCTCTGCGGATCGGGCCGCCGAATCTGGCTGCCGTCACGCGACGGAGCACCATCTGGCGGTGAGAGCAGAAGATCAAAGGTGCCTGCGACCGCGATGATCAGAAGGATGAGGATGGGTGTTCGGGTCATGGCGCGAAGCAGCGCAGGCTATACCGCGATGGCGGCGGCGTTGATGGCTCCGACCGAAATCTTGGCGCAGGCCAGCAGGACGGCAGCGCCGACTTCCCCGTTTTCGATCCGTTTGGCCAGGTCTTTCAGGATGATGTCCATTACCCTGAAAACTGCCATCTGCAGGATGATGATCAGGATTCCCCACAAGATGATGTCCCAGATACTCACGCTCCCGCGCAGGGTGATTGCCAGGGGAATTGCCATTCCCAAGGTTGCGCCGCCCAGTGCAATGCCGGCTGCGCTGTTACCTTCCCGGATCTGGCCCAGGTCCTCGTAGGGTGTCATCCACATATACAACATGGTGCCGACAACCAGCATGGCGATGGTGACGCCGGCGTGAAGAAGAAGGAACGGCGCGCCGCTCAAGATACTTTGAAAGACCGCTTCCATGGGTTCTCCTCCATCCTTTCGTTCAACGCCGCGCCAACATAGAGGTCGCGCGCTGAGGGTGCCAGCGCGGACCCTAGCGGATTGTGGCAGAGGGCCGCTTTCGTCGCCATTCCCAAGGCGGCACGGGCGCACGGCCGGACCAGATGCCTCGGCGCGCCTTTCGGGCGGCGGCTTCGTCGCGGGCATAGTCTTTGGAGAACTTTACATAGGCGAAGGCCCAGCCTTGTTGTACGGCCCATCGATTTAGCTCTTCACTTTCGCCGACTACCCGACACCGACCGCGGAAGCGCGCCAGACCGGGGACCAATCGCTCACAGACCACAGGGCGACCGCTGATACGCCGTTCCAGAGCCGATCTCGCCTCGCGACCGCAGGGCCATTCGGACTCGTCGACGCCGATACAGGTCTGACCCCGCTCCGGCGCGTCGATTCCATCCAAGCGGATGACAGCCTTTCCGATTTTGATCGTGTCGGCGTCTGTCACCAGCGCATTGCCACTGATAGGTCGAATTTTACCTCCTTCCGTCGCCGCCGCGCCGCCGAGATCTGAAATCAGCCTTTCGCGGCTGACCTCGTAGCCGAGTTCGATGCGGCGGGATGCTTCTTTGTCCTCGCTGCCGTCGTCGGCCGCAATGCGTCTGGAAGATGAGTATCCGACTGCTGTGAGCTTGCCGCGCGCCCAGTTGCCAAGCGCCTTCGGCCCACGGTCCAGGCAGTGGACGAGCACCGATTGCGCACGCTGCTGCGACAGACCGAGATTTCCGATCCATTTCTGCCGCTCCGTTCGCGCCCGGGCCCATTCCGACGAGGAGTGTCCTTCGATGCGAATCTCGTCGATGTCGAACCGGTCGGACGAAGATTTGAGCGTCGCGAGCCAGCGGGAGCAGATTTCGTCCAGAAATTCTCTGGAACGCCCGGTGATTTCCGCACTGCCCTTTTCGAAGAACGCTTTATCAGGAAAGGTAATCCGGCCGCGCGGCCCGATCTTCCCTCCGGCGCGGCGCACAACGTCGGAAAGCTCGCTCCTCAACTTGCCCATAAACTTCTGGCGCGCCTGCGCCTCTTCGGCTAGCCGGCTGTCAACGGCGTTTTCCTTTGCCTGCAGATTCCTGACCCGGTCGAGGAGTACCTTGTTGCTGTCCTCGCCATACGGATCAAGCGCGCTACGCAATTCAAGCGCCTCGGTAATATCGGCTGCGTTGCGCCCCGCTGTCAGCCGCTCCTTTGCTTCCAGTTCCGCCAGTCGTTCCGGCCGGATCGGCACCGCGCCCTCCAGCAGGGCATTTGCGGCAGTAACGATATCGGGTTCGCGCGCAAGGTCGGTGAGTTTTCGCAAGGTTTCCGGCGGCAATTTTGCAGCGAATTCTGCCAAGGCGCGCTGCAACGGTTTCTCCAGCAACCGCTCGGTTTCCCTCAACTCTTCCAGACGCTGCCGCGCGACCGGCACTTCATCTTCCATCAGGACCCGCCTTTCGGTATTTGCCAGTTGCTGTTCCTTTGCTTCCAGTTCCGCCAGTCGTTCCGGCCGGATCGTCACCGCGCCTTTCAGCAGGGCATCGGCGGCAGCAACAGTATCGGGTTTGCGCGCAAGGTCGGTGAGTTTTCGCAAGGTTTCCGGCGGCAATTTTGCAGCGAATTCTGCCAAGGCGCGCTGCAACGGTTTCTCCAACAACTGCTCGGTTGCCTTCAAATCTTCCAGACGTTGCCGCGTAACTGCTACTTCATCTTCCGCCAAGACGCGCCGCGCGGTGTTTGCCAGTTGCTGTTCCTTTGTTTCCAGTTCCGCCAGTCGTTCCGGCCGGATCGGCACCGCGCCCTCCAGGAGGGCCTGCTGGCTTTCAGGCGGAAGTTTCGCTGCAAGATTGACAGCGTCTTGAACCTGGTGACGCCAGAACAACAGCAATAGCAGCAGGACAAAGGCAATGAGCATGAAGGCTTCGGCGACAGTCAGCCCCATGATTGCGCCACGACGATAGTGCTTGCCTGCGGAAGCGGAGAATAACTGTCTGCGCACGGCCAACCTTTCGTCGCCCCTACCGATTCCCTCTTCCACGGCCGCCAAACCAGCGCCGCCCGGAGAAAGCATTTGCCTGTTTACTCGCCAGATCGTCGAGTTTCGTGATGGTTTCCGCCAGCGTCCTGTTCGCCGCCTCCAGTTGTTCCACTGCGCTGGCGATACCGGTCTGCGCGTCCGCTGCCGTCGTGCGGTCTGCGGCGCTCTCGAATTGTGCCGCCGCCGTTTGGAGCTTCCCAGATGACTCTGCCAGCGTAGCGGCGATGGCGGCTGCGCTTTCGCTTACCTGCGCTACGGCTGGGTCGAGTTTCTGCGCGATGCCACCGTCGATTTTTTCGAGCTGGCCGATCAAGCCTGAAAATACGGTGCCGAGATTGCGATTTTCCTGGTTGAGGTTGCCCACACTCGCGACCAGCGCCTTCGCTTCTTCCAGTTCCTTGCGGAGCGTCTCGGAAACCGCACGCACCGGTTCGTGCGTTTCCCGGCTTACTGTAGCCAGACGCTGCAATTCTTTTTGATGATCTGAAATCGCCTGTGCCGCCTGATCCCCAAGCCGACCGAGGTTTTCAGCGCTGCTTTCCAAGACTTCCCGGTGGTCATCCGTACTTCGTTGAAGGGTATCCTGAATTGTGCGATGTCGCTCGGAGAGAGTTTCTGCGATTCCGTCCAAGGCCTTGCGCAAGACGGCTCGATACTCTGAAAATTGCTTGTCCATCGTTTCGGAAAGGGTGGACAACGCGGCAGTGCTCGATTGCAGCGCCAGCCTGTATTCTTCCGCGCCTTCGGTTACCGCATTCAGCGCGGTGTTGCGTTGTTCCGCCAGAACTTGAGCCGTTTCGACTGAATGGCTCTTCAATTCATCGATGCTCACGCTGAGATGCTCACGGAAATCACGCTGGGTTGCCTGGTCTCGCTCGGAGATAGTTTCTGCGATTCCGTCCAGCGCCTTGCGCAGGATGACCCGATACTCCGAAAACTGCTTGTCCATCGTTTCGGAAAGGGTAGACAACGCGGCAGTGCTCGATTGCAGCGCCAGCCTGTGTTCTTCCGCTCCTTCGGTTACCGTATTCAGCGCGGCGTTGCGTTGTTCCGCCAGAACTTGCGCCGTTTCGACCGAATGGCGCTTCAATTCATCGACGCTCATTCTGAGATGCGCACGGAAATCACGTACGGCCAAATCCAGGTCGAGGCGAGCTTCGCTTTCCCTCTGTGCAATATCCGGCGTCATGCGCAGCATCAGAACCCGTAGCGCAATACCAAAGATAGTTGAAGAAAGCGCGATGCCGAAGCCCGAAATCACGTTCTGGATCGGCAACTCGTCCGAAGCGTCGTCCAGATGAAGCAAATAAAGAGTTACGGCCAGACTGACGAGCGTAAAGATGAAACCGAGATAGTAACAATTATCACCGATGATCTCATAAATTGCCCTGTCACTCAGACTCCGCATTGCAATACAATAAACAAGCAGGATACCAACCGGCCATCCTATGACAAAAATCGGACTCCAGCCATCTAACTTCGAAAGGATGATACCGGCAATTCCGACAACCCCAGCGGCAGCAAGCGAGCACTTGTTCACTGTTTCATTATTGGTCAGGCGCATGGCAACGTGTCTTCGGGCGCGGTATATCTGGCGTCAAAGATCGCCGAGCGGGCATGTAGATGCGAAGACACGGCTCGCGCCGGCCCGCTCGAAATAGTTGACCCAGAAGTCATCAACTTCTGCCTTTTTTATCCGTGCATTCGGCCGCGGCACACGGCAAATCTCGACTACGACACCATTCAGACGACCGGCAAGACGTTGCGCGTTCGGGGAGCGAACGAAGGTCGCCCATCTGTCTCTCCGATAGAAGCTGAAGGCTGCACTGTGTTGAAGCAGGTCTGAAACGATAATTACACGGCGGGGATATTTCGCATCAACAAAACCGGACGTACCGACAAGCAACGCTTGCAAGGACTCCATGATCGGAGAACTGTCAGCCTTCGGGCTACGGAGCATTCTCTCCAGAATTTTGTCAAATGGAAGCCTGAATTTCTTCCGATACCGCTCTGCAATCATACGCGGGTTTTCATAGATTTCGTTGGCGCGTTCTCCGCTTTCTGGCTTGCATAGCGCGAAATCGGCACCGCGTGCTCCGGTATCCGCGTGCACGGCTCCGACCGCGATCAGCGTGTTCGGGACCGCCTCGGCAATACGGCGGTCAAGAATTCCCCTTAATCGTTCAATCTGAACATTCTCGAGCGGGTCGGTCAGATCGAGTAGCACTGCCAGACCAGCCGCCGGACCGCTCTTGGCTGGACAGAGATTTTCGCCTGTGCCTTCCGATCTGTTCTGAAACCAGAGGGCCGCCATTCCGACTAAAATTACAATCACCAAAGCAGCCAGAAAATACCATAAGGCATTTTTCAGCCACTTGGTTTTCGGCTTCCTCCAGTGACGTTTTCTGTGGCGCGCGATCATGCTGCCCCATCTGCTGCGGAGTCACTGTTCTCAAATGAAGAAATTGCTTTACGGCACTCTTCATGAATGCGCCCGATTGCGTCGTCGACAGTTTGGCGAAACTGCTTGATCGCCTCACCGTCCGGCCGGCTGGGTGGTTCCAATTCTTCTGCGGGCGGAAAACGAAACGTGTCCGAAAAATAGGATGGCGGTCGTGTTTTGCGCGCTTGCCGGTTGGCGTCCCTGTAAACGGTAAGCAGGTTGTTTGCCGAGGCGTCGCAATTTTGGAGAAATGTGTCCCGACTGGTCTGAAGCGCAATCATCGCTTCGTAGGCCGAGCGGGCG